>CACWSW010000193.1 GCA_902763655.1 uncultured bacterium | reverse complement strand
TTGTTTTGCAAGTCGGTATTCTACCGAAAAACGGCGGGCGGTTGCCGCGCTTTTTCTCGCCTCATGCCAGCTCGCGCCAAGAAATGGGTAAACTCCAGATCTGATGGGCTTGCGCGCGTGGAAATTATCGGGTAAAATTACCGGAAACTTTTGAGGCATAGAGGACAATGAAAAACTATCGTTTTTGTTTGATGGGCGCCGCTTGCGCGGCATTGGTGGCAGTGGCTGCGGAGGCCAAGGTCCCGTGGGACCTCTATCCCCGTCCGCAGATGGTGCGCGCGAACTGGACTTGCCTGAACGGCGAGTGGGACTACGCGGTTACGGCGATCTCGAACACGTTCGTGCGGCCGACGTCGTGGCAGGGCAAGATCACCGTGCCGTTCGCCATCGAGTCCAAGCTCTCGGGCGTGGGGCGCGACCTGGCGCCCGACGAGTTCCTGTGGTACCGGCGCACGATCGACGTCTCGAAGAAGCCTGGCGTGCGGACGCTTCTCCACTTCGACTCCGTCGACTTCCGCGCGCAGGCGTTCCTCGGGCACGACGAGCTCGACGTGCCGCACGAGTCCATGAACGTGCCGTGGGTCATCGACATCACTGACAAGGCGAAGGAAGGCGCGAACGAGCTGACGGTGCTTGTGTGGGATCCGACCGAGACCGGCGCGTTCGGCTCCACCGGAAAGCAGATCCTCGATCCGTCGTCGTGCTTCTACCACCGCTGCTCTGGAATACTCGGGAGCGTCTGGACGGAGGAGGTGCCGGAGGACTACGTGGTATCGTACCGCGTGACGCCTGACATCCACGCAGGGACGGTGACGTTCAAGGTCGACGTGTCGCGTCCGGGCGCGGCGCTCGTGGAGATCGAGGTGCTGAAGGATGGCCACGCGATAGACTCCGTGAAGGGGAAGGGACTTCCCGGCCGCGACATCGTGGTGAAGATGCCGGAAGGGTTCGCCTGCTGGAGCCCGGAGTCGCCGGCGCTGTATGGTTTCCGCATGCGCTACGGGACGGACGCCATCGAGGGGTACTTCGCGATGCGCTCGCTGGAGAAGCGGCGCGACGAGAACGGCATCTGGCGCTTCTTCCTGAACGGGAAGCCGTACTACGTGATGGGCACGCTCGATCAGGGTTGGTGGCCGGACGGACTTCTCACGCCGCCGTCTGAGGCTGCGATGGAGTTCGACATCCGCACGCTCAAGGAGATGGGCTTCAACGCGCTGCGCAAGCACATCAAGGTGGAGCCTTTGCGCTACTACTCGATCTGCGACAAGCTGGGCCTGATCGTCCTGCAGGACATGCCGAGCGACGTGCCGCGCGAGCGTCACGGCATGAAGGGCATCGGCGGCAGGGAGGACACCGTGCGCTACGGCTTCTACCGGCGCGACCTGAAGCGTGTGATCGACCATCTCTACAACGTGCCAGCCATCCTGATGTGGATTCCCTACAACGAGGGGTGGGGACAGCCGCGCGCGCTGCTCACGCACATGACGCTCGACTGGGTGAAAGGCTACGACCCTTCGCGCCTCGTGAACGGCCCGTCAGGCTGGAACGACTCCGAGGGCGGCCAGGTGCTCGGCAACCCGCTCAACAACGACTGGCGCGGCAAGCGCGCGCAGACTGCGCATCGGCCGGCCGGCGAATGCGAAGCCGCGGACGTGGTGGACAGCCACCACTATCCCGACCCGATCCTCTTCGAGGCGAACGACCGCCGCATCTCGTTCGTAGGCGAGTTCGGCGGAATCACTTACATCGTGCCCGGCAAGGAGTGGGCTGGCGACACGAAGAAGCAGCACACCTACACGAAGGAGAACTCCGTTGAGGCCGCAGAGGCTCGCTACGGCAAGATGATGGACATGCTTGCTGACTTCGTCGGAAAGGGGCTGGGTGGCAGCATCTACACGCAGACGACCGATGTCGAGCGCGAGATGAACGGGCTAATCACCTACGACCGCACGACCGTGAAGTTCGACAAGGCGCATATCCGTGCCTTCCATCAGAAGGTCTTTGACGCTTTCGAGAAGGCCGTGCGCAAGCCCTGATCAGGGCGTGTCTAGCTTGATGGACGACACCGTACCTTCGGGAAGGGGCGGCAACGTGCCGCCTTCCTCGACAATCCGTGCGTCATTGAAGACGTCGTCCCACGTCTGATAGCGCTGGTCGCGTTCCTTGACGACCATGCCGGCTATCAGGCGGACGAATCCGTCCGTCAGGCGAGGGGCCATGGTCCGGGGGTCGGGAGCCTGCTGCTGCGGATCGACATGCGCACGGAGAATGTCGTCGTTAGACATTATCGGAAAGAGCATGCGGCCTGTCGTGAGGTGGTACAGCGTGGCGCCGAGGCTGTAGATGTCCGCCCGGCAGTCGAGTTCCACGTCGCCGTATATCTGCTCGGGGCTGATGTAGGCTGGCGTGCCGACGACTTCTTCTGCGCGGGTAGTGTTCTTGAGGACGGCTGTCGACTGGCACAGGCCGAGATCTAGGACCTTCACGGTGCCGTCGCTATCGACCATTATGTTGTCCGGCTTGATGTCGCAGTGGATGATCCCGAACTGGTCCCATGCGTACTTCATGGCATCGGCGACGGACTCGCATATGATGACGGCGTCTATCTGCTGCAGTCGGGCCTTGCGCTTGAGAAGCGAACCGAACGTGTAGCCGTCCACGTAGTCCATTATGAAGTAGTAGCGCCCGTCCGCATAGTCGGCGCCGTAGCCCTGCACGATGCCCTGGTGGTGGAGGCTGCTCATCGTCTTGACCTCGACCATGAACTGCCGCAGGTCCTGTCCGGTGACGGCGAAGCTCTTGTCGAGGACCTTGACCGCGACGTAGCGCTGGAGGTCCTTGTGCCATGCGCGCCACACGACGGCCATGCCGCCGCGTCCTGCGATGCGGTCGAACTCAAGGAATGGAATGTTTGGCGGCACGTCGCGCGATATCTTCCGCATCACGCGCGTGGGCTGGACGACTGACGTGTCTTCACTCATTTGCGTTCCTTCCTGGGGACATACCCCTCTCCAGAGCATTTCTTGCAGATGGTGCCGCCACGCCCCTCGCACGCTGGGCATTCCACCTTGCCGATCCCTCCGCATGTGCCGCAGGGGGCGACGATCTTCTTCGTATGGCGCGAGGTGCGGCCCGGCGTGCGTTCTTCCGTGAGGATCCAGCCGGGCTTCTTGCTCTTGTCGCTTTGGCACTTGCTGCACTGGATGTAGCCGGTCTTCTTGCACTTCTGGCAAGGGGCGACGCCTGTGCTGAGGCAGTCGATGCACGGCGCGAGGCCGGTCTTGTCCTCGGGCGGCGTTGCGGGCGTCCAGCGCTCGTGGCGGCCTGTGCCGTTGCAGAGCGGGCACTTGTCATGCTTCACGTCGAAGCGGTGTATCTTGAACGGCTTGCCCGGCGTCACGCCGATCTCACCGTCGAACTGCCCGAGGTTTGGCGGCGTGAGCGAGACTGACCTCTTGCCGCGGCAGGCCGGGCAAGGCTCGAAGCGCACTTGCGGCAACGCCGCGAGCGCGGTGAAAGGTGAAAGTTGAATGGTTAAAAGCGAGAGCAGGAGGATTTGTGTCGGGGCTGTGATTTTCATGGGATGTCTCCTTCCTTGGCGTATTCGTCTAGCTTGCGGTAGAGGGTGCGGCGCGAGATGCCGAGCACTCGCGCGGCCTTCGAACGGTTGTTGCCGACGCTCTGGAGAGCGGCGAGTATCTTGGCCTTCTCCGTCTCGGCGAGCGTGCCGGTGGCGGCGATCGGGAGAGAGATGGCGGCGGGTGCGCGCATCTCGTCGGGAATGTCGGCGACGTCGAGCTGTCCGCCGGAGGATAGGACGACCATCTTCTCGATGGCGTTGCGCAGCTCGCGCACGTTGCCAGGCCAGGAGTAGGCTTCGAGCATCTTCATGGCGGCGGGAGTGATGCCGGTGACGGCGCCGCCGTTTGCGGCCGACAGTTCCTTGATGAAGCGCGAGACGAGAAGCGGAATGTCCTCCACGCGATCCTTGAGGGCCGGGAGGTGGATGTCGATCACGTTCAGGCGGTAGAACAGGTCCTGGCGGAAGCCGCCGTCTTCAACGAGCGCCTTCAAGTCGCGGTTCGTGGCGGCGATCACGCGGATGTCCACCTCCACGGGCTGCGATCCGCCAACGCGCGTGAAGCTGCGGTTCTCCAGCGCGCGCAGGAGCTTCACCTGCATGGCGAGCGGGAGCTCTCCCACCTCGTCGAGAAAGAGCGTGCCGTGGTTGGCGGACTCGAACGAGCCGATGTGCTGGGCGACGGCGCCCGAGAATGATCCCTTCTCGTGGCCGAAGAGTTCGCTTTCGATGAGGTTCTCCGGAATCGCCCCGCAGTTCACGGCCACGAACGGGCCTTTCGCGCGTGGCGAGAGGTTGTGGATCGCGTGCGCGATGAGGTCCTTGCCCGTGCCGTTCGGGCCCTGCAGCAGCACCGTGGCGGATGACGGCGCCGCACGCCGCACCATCTTGAACACGCGCTCCATTGCGGCGGACGAGCCCACCATGTTGTCGAGGCCGTACTTCTCGTCGAGCTGGCTGCGGAGCGAGGCGACCTCGTTCTCGAGCGCGCCGGTCTTGAGCGCCTTTGCTACGCGCAGGTCGAGCTGGTCGAGGTCGACGGGCTTCATGATGAAGTCGTCCGCGCCGTCCTTCATGGCGGCGACCGCCTGGTCGACCGTGCCGAAGGCGGTCAGAAGGATGCAGGCAAGGTTCGGACGCATCTTCTTTGCGGCCTTCAGGAGCTGGAGACCGTCCGCGCCGGGCATGCGGACGTCCGAGAGCATGAGGGCGATGGACGGGTTGGCCTCCAGCGCCTTGATTGCGAGCTCGGCGTCAGCCGCAGTGGTCACGTTGTAGTCGGCGCCGAGCGCGCGGGCCATCAGCTCGCGCGTGTCCTTCTCGTCGTCGACTATGAGTATGGATGGTTTCATGTGAGCCTCCTCACGCGCTTCTCGAGCCGCGGGATGCGGACGGTGAAGGTGGTGCCGGCGCCGGGCTTCGACTCCACGTCGATCTCGCCGCCGTGGGCACGGACGATGCGGCGGCAGACCATGAGGCCGAGCCCCGTGCCTTCTTCCTTGGTGGTGTGGTAAGGTTCGAAGATGCGCGATAGCGTCGCCGCGTCCATGCCGCTGCCGTTGTCGCGGAAGAAGACGCGAACGTCGCGGTCGTCCGCCGCCACTGCGATGTCGAGCGCGCCGCCGTCCTTCATCGCCTCCATGGCGTTCTTGACAAGGTTGAAGAACACCTGCTCCATTTGCGCACGGTCGATAAGGACTGACGGCAGGGCGGAAGGTAGGGCGAGCCGCATCTGGATGCGACGATCCTCGAACTGCGCCTTGAACGCGGCGAGCGTGTCCTTGAGCGGGGCGTCGAGCGAGCCGCGCACAAGGTTGAGCTTCGCGGGGCGAAGAGCGGAGAGAAATCCCTTTATGATGTCTTCCAGCCTCTTGACTTCGTTCTGTGCGGTGGAGATGTCTTGCAGAAGGCGTTCGCGGCGCTCCTCGTCAGGCTCGTGGCGGAACTCGCGCGCGAGGAGCTGGAGGTTCAGCGAGAGGGCGTTGAGAGGGTTGCCGATCTCGTGGGCGACACCGGCCGCGAGGTCGCGCACGGCGTCCGTCCTGCTCGACTCGATCGCACTCTCGGCGCGCGCGTGCGCGTCCGTCACATCTCGGACAAGCACGACTGTGCCGTTCTGCGAAGGCATGGCGTTCAGCTCGAGTATGCGGTGTTCGGGGTAGAGGACTTCCAGTTCCTGCGCGGATGTCCTGTTCCAGCCTTCGTGGGCGGGGTGGAGAAGGTTGTCCCAGTCCCAGCCTGGGATCGTCTTGCGTATTGGCTTGCCGCGCGCCTTCGAGCACGGGCATCCGGTCAGCGCCTCGGCGGCGGCGTTGGCATAGAGCAGGTCGCCGCCTGGCGAGACGACAATGACCCCTTCCTTCAACGTGTCGAACACCGACTCGAAGAAGCCGATCTCGTCCGCAAGCTGCCGGAACTGCCGCCGCCTGTCGGCGGCATCAAGCTTGTCCAGTCGCTGCGCGACCTTATCGAAAAATACGCTCATTGTGCCAAAACGCTCCAGTGGTTCGTCTCGGCACACATTATACCATTTGCTTATTAGATTGCAACAGTGGCGTGAGGGCGGCAGATTGTGGTAAAATGCGCGGCGCATGGACGAGACGGAGACAATTGCGGCCATATC
>CACWSW010000192.1 GCA_902763655.1 uncultured bacterium | reverse complement strand
CGCGACTTCGCGCTCAAGATCTCGTGTCCGCGGGCGATCGCCGCCGCGAGCGTGCTGAAGGGGTCGATTGCCGTAAACGGCGTATCGCTCACCGTGAGCGGACTGGGCGACGACTGGCTGCAGGTGGACGTGATCCCCACCACTGCGGCCGATACGAACCTAGGCTTGATCCGGGTCGGCGACAAGGTGAACCTGGAAAGCGACGTGCTTGGCAAGTACGCCATCCGCTCTGGCGAGACGGACGGGCAACCGGAGCGCGAGTGTGGCGGTTTGACGATGGAAATGCTGGAGGAGAACGGATTCCTGTGAAGAAGGCGGCGGTCATTGCAATGCTGCTCGCCTGCGCGGGCGGCGCGTGGTGGATACAGCGCGACGGCGTCGCCGCCGCGCGGGAGGTGTCGCGCAGCGTGGCGGCGCCATCGCCGGCGGCGGAGATGATCGTGGCTGGTCTGGGCGGATTCCGCGGGATTGCCTCAGAGGTGGTGTGGTTCCGCGCGGACCGGCTGCAGGCCGACGGGAAGTACGGCGAGCTGGCGCAGCTCTCGACTTGGCTGACGTACCTTGAGCCGCACACGCCGGAGGTTTGGTCGTACACGGCATGGAACCTGGCGTACAACGTCTCGGTGATGATGCCCACGCCGGCGGACCGCTGGCGCTGGGTGGCGGCGGGCCTGCGCCTGCTGAGGGACGACGGGCTTTCGTTCAACCCTGCGAATCCTGAGCTTTACCGCGAGCTGGCGTGGCTGTTCCTGTTCAAGATAGGCGGAATGGGCAGCGGACAGGACTCTGCGGTGGGCTGCTACCATGCGGAATGGAAGAAGCTTGTCGAGGCGGCGCAGGCTTCTGGCGACTGGACGGCGCTGAAGATGGAGCCCGAGAAGATGCGGGCGGTGGACGAGGCTTACGGGAAGCAGGACTGGACCCATCCTTACGCTTCCGCTCTCTACTGGGGGCGGGAGGGACTGTCCGTGGCGACGAAGCCGCAGCACCGGCAGGAAATGCGCCAGGCGATATACCTCACGCTCATGGTGGAGACGCGAAGCGATCCGCGCTTCGCGGCGGCGACGCTGCGGGAGCTTGAGGCAGCATATCGCGAGGATCCCAATCCCGGGCTTCTCGAGATGAAGGAGAAGTTCCGCAGCCAGCACGGCCTTTAGAGAGGCGAAATGGAGGTAGCATGACAGGAAACAGCGCAGGATATCGCGTTGGCGGCTTGACCATGTCGGCCGCGTTTTTATTGTTTGTCGTCGCCGGGTCTGCATTTGCCGCAGATGGAGTGCCGGTCGAGTTCCATCCGTGCCATGTCAAGGGCATGACGGCGCCTGGCGCATGGGTTGTGGCGAACTCCGGCGAGATCACGCAGGCGGACGAGAGCGGACACTACGAGATCGTGTTTCCGGTGCAGGGCGTCTACTGCCTGAAGGCCATGAAGGACGGCTTCGACGAGGCGGTGCGCCCGTGGCTGGTGGTGCCTACGCTCTGCAACGTGAACCTGCCGCTCTGGGCGCGTCCGAACCCGGCGCGGCGGGTGGTGCACGGCAACCTGGGACATCCCGCGCAGCTCGAGATCACGGACTCCGGGCGGCCCGTGCTCGGGTTCGACTTCGCCGGGACCGCCGTGGGCAGCTATCCCGCGCCGAAGGGCGTCTGGCATCACAGGAACCAGTTCTTCTGGACGGCGGGCGAGTACGCCTTCACGGCGATCGGCGAGGTGAAGATCGTAGAGTCGCTCGATTTCCGCGAACTGCGCGCGCGCGGATGGTACAAGGGCGACTTCCACGCGCACGTCGTGCACGGCGAGAACTTCTACCGCGCCAACCTCCAGCAGATGAACTTCGTCTGTCGCGCCGAGCGCTACGACTGGATCTGGCTCTCGCAGGCCCATGCCAACGACGAATATCCGCTCGACCCGGTCATGCTCGCGGAGTTCCTTTCCGACGACAAGCTTTTCCTGCGCGTCAACAACGAGTTCCCGAAGAACATCTACGGACACTACGGCGACATCGGCGTGGAACCGCTTTCCCCGAAGGACTACGGTCCTGGCTACGCCGAGCAGAAGGTGACCAACCTTGAGCTCGCGGAGAAGACGATCTACGCGCGCGGCGGACTCGCGGTGCCGGTCCATCCGATCTACGGCGACGTCGTGCGCACGGACAAGAGGACGGGGCGCAAGACGTACGGCATGATCAACAACGAGCTGATGCTCTGGCTCCTCTGCCGCCCGGACATGGTGCCCGTGGTGGACTTCTTCTATTTCCCGGAGGAGCGCGCGGAGAAGTTCTGGTACAGACTTCTCAACAAGGGCTACACGCTCGCATGCTCCGGCACGAGCGACGCAGCGTTCGACGTCGGCAGGTCGCCGGGCTCGTCCCACGCCACCTACGCCAAGCTGGACAAGATTGACAACGCCTCGATCGTTAAGGCCTTCAGGGAGGGGCGCACGATGGTTTCCTATTACGGCGCTGGCGTGATAATCGAGATCGACGGTAAGACCTCTGGCGACAAGCTGCTGCCCGGTTCGCAGGAGCGCACGCTCACGGTGGATGCCTACGCCGACCCTGGCAAGAACTTTACCCTGCGCGTGATCCGCAACGGCGAGGTGTTCGAGGAGAGGAACTTCACCGCGCCCGCCGACGGCCACTTCTCCTTCACGAGGAAGATCGTGGAGAAGGGGAACGCCTGGTACGTGGCTATGCTCAAGAACGCCGGCAGCCGGTCGCCTCGCGCCGCCGCCTCGCCCATCTACTTCCGTGGACCAGACTTCAAGCCGCCGGAGGTCATCCCTCTCCCGCTGCCGCTTCCGCAGAACATCAAGGAGCGCCTCCTCTACCTGACGCCCCAGGAGGTGGACACGGACGAGTGGTACGAGGAACTGAAAAGCCTCCTCAAAGAGTCAAGCGCCAAGAGCCTATAAGCTCATGGCGCGGTTTCACTGGTGGGACAGGGGAGACTCGAACTCCCAACCTACGGTTTAGGAAACCATCGCTCTGTCCAGTTGAGCTACTGTCCCGAAAAGCGGCGCAAATGATAGCATAATTGGCTGGCGTTGTCCATCTTAGCGAACGATGATGACGGCGCCAGATGAGATCACCTCCAGCAGCAGGGCATTGTTCGTGGCGCGGAGCTTGAGGGTGGCGTTCCCCGGCGTTCCCGCGACGTTCAGCGTCCAGGTCGTGGGCCGCGCGAACGACGCGGCGGAGATGAGCGTGTAGGTGCCGGCGCGCGGCTTCGAGGCGCACGTGACCGTGGCCGTGCAGGCGGCAGGCAGGTCCAGCGCGCACGGCATCGTCAGGGCGTCCGGCACCGCGGACGTGGCGGAGGGATCGAGCGTGAACACGAATGCCGCCTGCGTCACCACGCCCGTGCCGTTGAAGTTTTCGAAGGACGGCAGGTTGGCGACGTTCGGCACGCGGACGGAGCCGGAGCCGGTCACGGTGGCGGCGCGGAAGTCCGCGTAGCCGGCGGGCAGGCGTCCGGTCCACTTGTTCATCAGGTACACCTCGATGCGCGTGCGCGTCGCGTCGTCCAGCAGCGTGTTGTACAGCAGGATCTCGCCGAGGATCTCCGCGTTGGGAGTTACGGCCTGGTCGCCGCCGTAGTAGCCGAAGTAGCAGATCGGCACGTTGCCCGTCGTCTCGAGCGTGAGGATTTCCGGCCACCCCGTGTAGCCTGTATTCGCTCCGTCCACGATCGTGCCGTCCAGGCGCGTGGTGCCGGAAAGCACCGTCGCCACCGTCGTGTTCGTCCAGATGGGCATGCTCAAAGACGTCGTGGGCACGCGCGCCTTGATCTGGCCGTCCGCGCCCACCGTGTCGATGAGCGGCATGCCGCCGCCGTTCGACGAGTCGAGCGCGACGAACGCCGTGCGCACGTTCACGCTGACGCTGGACGTGCTGCTGTCCTCTCCTGCCGACGGCGTGCCTGTGCGGCGGCGGAGCGTGTTCCCCTTGTCGTCGCCGCTGTAGACGTTCGAGAAGTCGATCCAGTTGGTCGCCGAACCGCCGCGCGAGCCGACGTTCAGCCAGGGCCGGCGGTCATGGGTAGCGACATAAGTTCCAAGGATGTAGGATGTTCCCGTTGCAACGCCGACATTGTTGCGCTCGATCAGCGCGCGGACGCAGAGCGGCCGTTCGGCGTGTGTGCTCATCTTCAACGCACCGGGGAGGTTCGGGTCGTACCACGCCACGCGGCCGGCGGACGGCACGTCCGCCTCGCCGGGCGGCAGGACGCCGGGAATGGTGAGCGTGCCGCCGGAAAGAGTCAGCGTCCCCGAGAAGTTGCCGTCGGCAATCGCGTCCACGCCGCTCGTCAGCGTCACGTCGCCCGCGCCCGCGAACGTCACGGACCGGCCCTCGCCGGCATAGGCGGAAGAGGCAAGACCCCACTTCGCCGCGAGGTATTTCTCGCAGTCCATGCGCTCTTCGTCCGTTGGCTTTGAGGAGAAGAGGATGATCTCGCCGTAGTTCTGCCCGCCGGCATCCTGCCAGGAGGTGTTCCAAGCGATCGCGGTCACGTTCGACCTCGCCACGTCGAACGACAGGAGCTGCCAGCCGCCGTTGAAATAGGACGTCTGGGGCGGCACCTGCTCGCCGTCGGCCCAGAGGGTGAAGTCGTTGGAGGAAATCGGGTTCGAAAGTGCCTGCCCGGCGCGCTTGAAGGAACCGGCGCCGTCGGTGCCGAGAATCGCCGCGCCGCCGCCCCGCTGGGAGCCGAACACCATCACCGCCCACGCGACCTTCTCGGAGGTGACGCCGTAGTCGGCCGCGTTGCCGCTCGCGGGAAGCGGGCCGCGCCGGAACTGGAGGCGGCGCGCCTCCTTGAGCTTCGAACCGCCCAACCCGACGCCCGGCACTTCCTGCTGGTATGTGCCGAAGCTCAGGTAGGGAAGGTCGTTCGGACCACCGGACGTGACGAGGTACGGATAGACCTGTGGCTGCAGGTCGTACTTGTTCTGCGACCACTTGCGGTTGTTGTACGCGAAGAAGTTGCGCTGGGACGGACGCTTGTCGTACCAGGCCTCGATCAGCTTGTAGCCGTTCGTGTACGTCTGCTCCACGCCGTTGTTGTCCGTGAGAGGCGCGAACGTGGAGGCGTCCGTCGGGTCGAGCCAGAGGAGCACCTTGTCGCGCCAGTCCGTCAGGGGCGGGAGGATGGTGAGCTTTCCGCGTCCGGCGTCGAGGCGAACCGTTTTGTCGAACTCGTGTATCGTAATGTCCGCGCCCTCCGCAAGGCGCAGCGTACCTGTGCCCACCACCGAGTTCACCGTGCCCGTGCCGGAGAGAACGATCTCACGGCCCGCGTCGAGGTTGATCCACTTCATCGGCCGGGACGGGTTCGCCAGCTCGAGCGAGGACGAGTAGAAACCGACGTTCGTTACCGACGACGATGCGCGCACGGCCGTGTTGTCGTCCAATATGTCGCGGATGGTGCATTTCACGCCCGGCACGAGGAAGATGGCCGCGTCGTCCGCCGCCCCGACGTCGAACGCGGACGTGCCGTCCGCCGCGCCGTTCATCAGGAGGAAATCCTTCAGCGTGCCGATCTCCACCGTCTGCCGGGAACGGGCGTTGAACGTGGTCGTGGGTTTGGTTTTGTCGCTGCCGACGAGCGTATCCACATGCACCGTCGTGTCCTGCGCGCCGGCGCCATCAGGATCGAGCGCGACCGCCACCTCCTCCGCGAGAAGAAGCGTGTTGGAAGATGCCCCGAACGAGTTCTGGTGGAACACGAGCTTGGACTTCGCCTGTACGGACACCGTGCCGGTCTGGGAAGCCGCCGCATGCAAATGAAGCACGCCGCCGCCGTCGTGGATCATGTCGCCGACGCCCGAGATCGAACCGTGGAAATTGAGGGGTTGTCCAGAGCTGAAACGCAGGCTCGCCGAGGCGTCGAGCAGCTCCACCGTGTTTGTGAACGTTCCGCCCTCGCCGTACCATGTCCAGGGATTGTCCCAGTGGCACGGCTTGTAGCGCAGCTGGCGGCCCGCGCCCACGCGGATCGGCACGTTCGCCGGCACGGCGGTGGCGGCGAGGAGGTAGGCGTTCCAGCCGGAGAGCTCGAGCGCCCGCCACGTCCGCGCCGTTCGCGACGGCGATTCCGCACGGCGCGGCGGGCAGCGCGCACGCCGTCACCTGGTTCGTGAGCGTGAAACCCGTGGCGTCCGGGTCCGTGAACACGGCCTCCGGCACGTCGAACGCGGAGTAGTTGATCGTGTAGGAGTTCGTGGCCGAGGAGCCGAACACGATATTCTTCGCGCCTTCGACCGTGAGGACGCCGGCCGCCGCCCGCAGTCCGCCGTTGAGCCAGCGCAGCGTGTCCGCGCCGAGGGACGAGGCGTCCAGCGTGGCCGCGCCTTCCGTGACGACCCGCACGACGAGCGGGTTGGGCGGGAAATCCCCCGGCAGAAGGACGGGCTGGAACACGCTGCCGTCGCCCGGGTCCACGAACCGCGTCCCCTCCGTTGCGACGTTGGACGTCGTCAGCGC
>CACWSW010000191.1 GCA_902763655.1 uncultured bacterium | reverse complement strand
TACGACAACATGCAGACGCACGTGCTGAGCACGCTGGTGACGATGACGGGCGGCGTGTTCGAGATCGGCACGCTCAACTTCCAGTCCGTGCCCGGCAACCCGGCCTGCCCGCCCTCGACGACCTGGAACCAGTCGGGCGGCGTCACGACCTGCACGGCGTTCAACGGCGGCGCCACCGCCATCGGCGGAAGCACCATCGCCAACAACGGCGCGTGGGGACTGGGGCGGATGACGCTCACGAACTGCACCTTCGCCGTGCGCGGGGCTATGGCGCTGAAGAACGGGACGGACACGGAGATCAACGTGCTCGCGGACACCGTGTTCGAGACCGGCAGCATCAGCGGCGAGGGCTCTGCATCGTCCGTCATCCGCTTCGACGGCGGCCTGTGGCGCGGCTACAATACGCCCACCGGCGGAAGCGAGGTGAAGAACCTCACGCACCTTTACCTGACGCGGCGCACGGTCCTCGACACGTCTAGCAACCTCGGCATCGGCCTGCCGCAGCGTTCCTACTTCTACGTCAACCAGAAGGTAGAGGCCGATCCCGAATCGACCGAGGAGGACATCGGCTTCACGGTCACGGGCGGCGGCGTGGCGATCTTCGGCACGTCGACGTTCAACAAGAGCACGCTCACGGGGCCGATCCGCGTGACCGGAGCGACGACGCTGTGCGGCAAGACGACGTCGTTCAGCAACTCGAGCGTGGAGGTCGAGCCCGGATGCTCCCTGCGGCAGTGGGATGGTGGCGTCATCGTCGTGAGCAACCTCACGCTCGGTGCGGTGGGCGCGACGGATCTCGTCCTGGTCGACCTCAACCAGGAAAAGGACGCCGCGAAGAAGCTCAACAACTTCGTCGTGACGGGCGACCTGGACATTCTTTCGCCCGTGGCCTTCCGCACCCATCCGATTACGACCTACCATGCGCTCGACATGGATCCGGGCACGTACACGGCCCTCGTGTATCGGGCCGAAATCGACCTGGACCTCTCCAAGTTCACTGTGCCGAAAGATCCGCTGGCGAAAGCGATCACGTATTCGGTCATCACGGTGCCTCGCGGCACGTACGAGGGTTGGAAGGCGCTCTTGGTGAAAATCACCGCAGACAACGCCGGCACGCCGAAGACATACGAGGCGTCGGGCCGCGTGTGGACCGCCACGGAAACCGGCGGCAGCTGGGACGCGTCCGCGAACTGGAACAACGAAACGCCGCCGGACGGCGCGGGCGAGCCGGCGAACTTCATGCCCGCCACGGCGGCGAACGTGCCGGTGTCCACGGGCGGCGGGGCGCTGGCGGGCAGTCTTTCGCTCGCGGGGGAATCGTCCGGCAACGGCTACGCGTTCTCCGGCGGGATGCTGCGGCTGGCCACGGCGCAGAGCGGGGGGTCGTTGCCCCTCGTGGCGGACAGCGGCGCGCACGTGTTCAACGCGCCCATGGCGTTCCAGTCCCGCGTGCTGGTCGACACGTCGACTGGCGCGTCCATCGATTTCGCGGGCGGCGTCTCCGCCAACAGCACGGCGCTGCTCGTGAACCGCGGACACGGGACGGGCGGCGGCGAGGTCAAGCTCCACAACCCGGTCGGAATCTCGGTCCTGGCGACGGGCTGCGGACGAACGATCGTCGACAGTTTCGACTTCATGACGTCGGCGGGCAGCATTGAGATCGGGCGTGGCACGCTGCGCTACACGGGCCCGAGCACGACGATCCCCGGCTTCAAGCTCACCAACGGCGGCGGCTTCCCGGCCGTGCTGGACATCCCCGCCGACACGACGCTCGGCGTGAAGGCGATCACCGCCAGCAGCACGGCATTCGTCAAGATCGGCGCCGGCGACCTGAAGCTGACGGGCAACGGGGCGTTCACGCTCGGCGACGTGACCCACGCCTTCTCCAGCTGGGCCACGATGGCGGTCAGCGACAACGGCGACGCGCCGACATCCGGGCACCAGTGCTTCAACGTGTCGCAGGGACGCGTGATCCAGGGAACCGTGGACGACCCGAACGACGCGCCGGTCGCCACATGCAACGCCTTGGGAGTGGGCCTGGATTCCGTACCGGGCGAGGACTGCGCCTACATCATGAACAACGGCCTCCTGAACCTCGCCGGCAAATGCATCTATCTCGACTACTACCACGGCTACACGAAGAACGTCAACACCCTGTTCGAGATGAACGGCGGCGTCATTACCTCGAAATTAGTGCGCACGTCGCACAGCGGCACCAAGACGGGGTACATTCACCCGACGGTCACGGTGAACGGGGGCGAATGGATCAACACCGACGAAGCCCAGTTCGGCTACCAGGCTATCTTGAATGCCGGCCCGTTGTCCACCCTGATCGTCAACGGCGGACGGATGTCGGTCGGCACGACGTTCTACCTCGTCTACCTGGACCAGACGAGCTCGTCCACATCGAAGCGGACGACGGACGGCCTGGTCGTGGTGAACGGCGGCGAGCTGGACGTGGCCGGCCTGTTCAACTTCTGCCGGGGCGCCGGCAATACGGGCACGGTGCGGCTGAACGGCGGTCTCACGTACGCGCCCTACGGCGCGGCGGCGGCGAACCGCACGCTGACGGGCCTGACGGCGGCGTACGTCTCGACGAACGGCGCGGTGATCTCCACGGCGAACGCGGGCGACGGCGCGTACACGATTGCGCAGAACCTGCTGCACGACCCGGCGCTGGCGGGCCTGGACGGCGGTCTCATGAAGACGGGCGGCGGCCTCCTGACCCTCTCGGGCGCGAACACGTACACCGGCCCCACGGTGGTGGAGCGCGGCACGCTGCAGATCACCGGCTCCGTCGCCTCCGACGAGCTGATTCTCAGCAAGTCGGGCGCGATCGACCTGTGCGGCGGCACGTTGACGTTCCCGAACGTGACCTCGCTCGACGGCAGTCTTGCGCCGCAGGCGGTGAACGGCACGCTGCGCGTGGGCGAGCGCCTCACGGTGGGCGCGACTGAGGGTGCGTACGGCACGGTGTTCACGACCACGAACCTCACGCTCGCTGCGGGCGCGACGCTCGCGCTGACGGTGGACGACACCGGGACGGGTGGCGACCTGCTGATGGTGGAAGGGGACCTCACGTGCGAGGGCGCGCTGACGGTGGACTTCGGCCGCACGGCGGAGGATCCGCTCGAGTACGGCATGAAGATCCCGCTCGCAGAGGTGACTGGCGAGCTGACAGCGCCGACGAATCTCTCGGCGGAGAACTCTGGCCTGCATCCGGTCGCGCTCACCGCGTCCGTGTCGGACGGCGTCCTCTACGCCACTCTCTCCTCCGGCGGCACACTGCTGCTCTTCCGCTAACCCCTACTCCCCCACTCACTCACTCACTCACCCTTCAGCTTCGTCAACTGCTCAACCTCCGCATCCACCAGCAGATCTCCAGTCGGCGCGGCAAAGCGCGAGGAAAGCGCCTCGTAGCCGCCATCGGAATGCGACTTGGTGGTCGGAATGTACCCCTCGCTGCCGTTGGTGAGGCACGTGAACACCGTCATGCGGAAGGGGGACCTTTCCTTAACCCCGCGTCCGATGTCCACGAACGGCTCGCAAGGCACGCCCGCGAAGGCCAGCCCGTCGCCGATGGCGAGCGAGGACACCAAAATGTCGAAGTGGTCAGGCCCGTCCTTCAGCCTGCGCACGCGCGAGCCCGGGCTCGTGAGCGTCATGATCTCCATGTGGCCAAGCGGAATCTCCTTCTTGCGGCCGGCGTCGAACATCTCCACCCACTTGACCTCGTCGGCGGTCGGCAGGTTCGCGGGCATCGGATGGCTGGCGACGATGCCGCGCACTCGGCCCGCTGGGATCTCCTCGCACACGTCCCATACCGACATCGCCGCGCCGGCCACGGCCCGACCCATGTGGATGGCGATCGCCTTGGGACGCGTCTTGCGCTCGGCGTTGAGCGCGGCGCGTCCGGGCGGCGGAAAGCGGTAGTGGTGGTTCACGTCGCCCTGTGCGCCGTTGAGGAAGAGGCACTTCACGCCGTCGCCGATGGCCGCCTCGAACGTGTTGCGCACCACCCCCGGCCAGTCGGCAGAGTACTTCGTGCCGCCAACGGTGTCGGGATGCACGCCGAAGTTGATGATGGCGATGTCGGGCGCGCCGGTACGGCGGAAGCGGACGAGCTGCAGCGTCTCGTCGGGCGTGCCGAGCGGCTCCTTCACGTCGGGGTTCGTGATCCCCGGGTTGGTGCGGACCGACCCGTCCTTCATGCGGTACCTGCGGATGAAGGAGATGTTGCGGCATTCTGTCCTGGCGATGCCGATCCTTGCGGGGGCCAGGTCGGCGAGCGCGAACCGTCCGGCGTCCGCGAGCTTGGCGATGCGGTTGTTGGCGTAGAGCATCACGAGCCGGTTCTCCTCCTTCGAGAAGCCGGGCCTTGCCCAGTCGGAGGGACCGGTGTGGATGTGCGTCGCGTGCACGTAGATGCGTTCGCGCGGGATGCCGGTCGCCTTGGTGATCGCCTCGAAGGCCTTCTCCATGAAGGGATTGGTCAGGTGCAGGTCGTCGACGCAGTAGATGAGCGCCTTGTTCGTGCTGTCCGACACCGCCACGCAGTCGATGTAGAGCGGATCGAGCACGCCGTCTGAGACGCGGTGGGAGAAGTAGCCCACGAGAGGAATGCCGAGAGGCGGGGTGACGTCGACTCTGGCGAAACCAGCCTGGAACTCCGCGAAAACCGTTCCCGCCCCGAGGGCGAGCGCCAACGCAATTGTCTTCTTCATCATCAATGGCCTTTCGTTCATGTTGTTGTCCGGTTGCCGCTATTCTACACCATCCCCCGCCTCCCGTCAAACCCTCCACTCCCTGTCCTTCCCCACTCTCCCAATCCTATGCTATAATATCGGTAGCCGCCATCTTGGCGGTGGGCGGGTAGCCTGTAACCTTTCGCCCTCACGGGTGTATGCAAAGTGAAGAACATCAAACACCGTCAAGAACAAAAGGAACATTATGGTAACTTTCGACTCATTCGTCTCAAAGGCATACGAACTCGCGCCGCAGGGCGTGGGCTCAAAGGGCGGATCCTCCAAGGTAGGTCTTCTCGGCGATCGTGTGGTGAAGGTCGGGTTCTTCGACCGCTGGAAGGTCAACGTAGCGGAGACGAAGCGCCAGTTCGTGGAAAGCGCCCTTGCCCAGTTCGGGCCCGGCGTGGACAAGGTGAAGATGCGCGCAGAAATCGAGAAGATGGTGGAAGGCGGCAAAAAGACGCCACTCTCCGCGCGCATGATCATAAGCGTGAGCGAGTTCGTGGGGGAGAACACCAGCACGATCAACAGGCTGTCCAGCATACTCAACAGGGCCGCCACAAACGACTTCAGGATGGTCTCGATCACGGACGTCGGCAGGATATTCACCACCGACCTCGAGAATAAGGGCGTGAAGGACGTGTCAACGCGTCGGAGCACGATCATGAACCTCCAGCGCGAGGCCGAGCTGGCGATGACGCGCGTGCTCTCCTACACCGGCAGGCAGATAGGCGAGGCCATGGCGGGGAAGGGCGACCAGACCGTGCGCGACAACATCGATAAGGCGGTCTCGGCGCTCTGCAAGATCGGGAACGAGCTGCACATTATCGACAGGCAGGCGACCGTGGACATCCCGGGCCTCGCCGAGGTCAGGGACCTCGCGTACAGCAGGGCCACGGAGCTGAACCGCATCGCCAACGAGCTTGGCGCGCTGTGCGCAGACGAGACGCCTGCCAAGGACAAGGAGGCGATGCTGAACGCCACGGCCGGGCGCCTCATGGCGGGCGTCTCCCTCGAGATGCACGGCACCGAGCAGGCGCTTTCGCTCATAGAGCAGAACCTCAGGCCGCTGCTGGACCGCGTCGACGCAATCAAGTCCGGCGTCTCGGGCGGCGGGATCAGCTGGGACACGACGGCGCTGCTCAGGGACCTCACTGCCGCCAAGGACGCATTCGATGGCGCCGCGCGGAACGGCATCGACGTGTCTCCGGACAAGTCGGGCAAGGAGGTGCTGCGCCCGAACCCCACTCTCTTTGCGGAGGTCGGCCGCCTGCTCGACAAGGCAATCGCGGACGTGACGGCCGTCGCGCAGGACCAGGCCAAGGTCGTGGTTACGTCCGCTGTGCAGGAGATCTGCCCCAATCTGAAATCCACGTCGCTCATGAGGGACTTCCCCTCGCTCGCGGACGGACTCACGGGTAGCTTCCATGTGAAGATGCTGGCTGGGCTCATGGATGTTGTCAGGGCAAGCGCCACCACGTACGCCCAGTCGCAGGACCCTTCGATGCCCATCAAGCCGCTGTATGATGCCGTCGGCATGGTGACCAGTTACTGCAAGGCCAACTACGCACATCTCCAAGCGTTCCTGAGGGAAGTGGAAGTCAAGGCGAAAGACGAATCCGCGACAGGACCAAACGAAGCGCAGCGCAAGGCGCTAAAGGACTTTCAGGCGACGTCGTTCGGCAGCGGACTGGGCACCTTCTACTTGATGATGAAGAAGCTACCTGATCGCTGCGAGGCGCTCTGCAACATGGCGAAAGGTGCGCCCCTCGCGGCGTCGCTGAAGAACGACGGCCTCCTGAAGCTTGCCCTGGAGGGCAGGATCGACATACCTACGCTGACGGGCGCGCGCGGATGGGGCGCCACGGAGGACATGGTCGACGTGAACATTTCCGATGCCAACCTCGTCGAGACGAAGCCCTTGGGCCACGGGGCGTTCAACCAGGTGGTCCTGTGCAAGTACCGCCAGCCGGACGGCACCATGAAGAGCTATGTCTTCAAGAGCGAGATCAGCGGCGAGCAGGGGTTCCCGGATAGCTGCGGGATGTGCGAAGGCTATTCGCAGCTGCAGTCCATCGTCCACCTCAACGCCGCGACGCGCAAGATCGGCGAGCTTCTCGGCACGCCCGAGGTGTGCGTCGACGCCAAGGTCGGATGCCTCAATGGGCGCTTCGGACTCTTCATGGAGCTCGCGCCCGGCCAGTCCGTCAGCGACATGCTGGACAAGCCGGGCAAAGACTACGGTGATGCGGCCAAGGGCAAGATCGGAGCCCTCACGCCCGGGCAGAAGACGGTGCTCAGGGGGAAGATGATGCGAGCCACCGTCGACCTTGCATGGAACGACTGGCTGAGCGGCCAGGGCGACCGCCACTTCGGCAACTTCCTGTTCAACGTAGGCGGCGACCAGTCGTTCTCGCTCAAGGGCGTCGACAACGACATGTCGTTCTCCACCTGGCGGCTTGGCATGACCAAGTTCCGCCTTGTCGGCAGGCATCTCGATGTGTTCCTGGAGAAGCTTGCCGAGCAGAGGCTTATCGGCATGCCGCCCAAGGTGGATGCTCTGCGCGCGATCTCCGGCAGCGGCGCGGTTGACATCGACAAGGACGGCAGCTCGGTTACGGTCGACCTGAGCAAGGCGGCGTTCATGTCCCAAGCCGTCCGCGCAGCAACCGGCTTCCAGTCTCTGCACAAGCCGATGTACATCAGCAGGTCGATGTACCAGCACCTGAAGCAGCTCGCAGCGGATCCCACGCAGCTCGACAGGATACTCGGCCCGCACGTCCCGCCGGAGGCCATAGATGTGGTGAAGCTCCGCCTGAATGAGATGGTCGTCCATGCCGACAGGCTTGCGAGGCAAAAGCGCGTCCTGTCCGACGAGGAATGGATGGACGAGTCTTTCCAGCAGAAATACGATCGAGAGGGACAGTCCGTCCCCATGTGGACCCAGATCAACGGCTCCATTCCGTGGGCGTTCAAGAGCCACTACGCGAACTCGCTGGGGGCCTACTACAAGGATCAGCTCGGCTTCCCCGCCGCCTAGTCCGCTCCCGCCGCTTCGTAACCCATCGCCCCCACGGGAAGGTCGCGCGCGCTCCCGTGCGCCGGTATCTCGTTGGCAGGAAGGGAGAAGCATGATATAATACCACCCCATATATGGCTAGATATTCGAAGTTGCTGGCCGGCGGGTTGGCATTGGCATCTTTCCTGTCGGCATTCGCTGAAGATCCGGAGGAAGAGCGGTGGTTCTCCCTCCCGTTTTCGGTGTCTGGCGGCGCGCGCGCCTATTTCGAAAGCGCCTACCTCTCTTCGTCCGGCACCTTGAGCTACACCAAGCCCGTCGCGGAGCAGGTGGCGTGGATCCACGCCGACCTCGGCGACTACGGCTACATCCTTGCCGACGCCTGGCTCTGCAGCGCGCTGAACGGGCAGACCGACCACGTCCATCGCCGCGCGTTCTACTGCTTCGAGGGAACCGCGCGCTACGGCTACAACCTGAAGTTCACCGACAACCTCTCCCTCGACACCAACGGCGGCCTGCTCTGGGACTGGCTCGGCGGCTACAAGGGATATCATCATACGCCGCTCGCGATCTACGCCATGCAGCATCTCCGCAATCCGATCCTCACGCCCTACTGGAACCTCCTGCACCTCTTCGAGGACAGCCGCTACGTGCGCATCCGCACTGGCGTGGAGCATCCTTTCTCGCCGCTGGAGTCCGTGAAGATCAGCCCGTACATCGAGTCGATCTGGGGCGATGCCTCCCGCTTCAGGCGCGTCTACGGCGACAGTCCCTCGTACAGGTTCCTGAACGGCGCGTACATGGTCGGCGTGACGGGTTTCCAGTTCTTCACGGTGAACCCGGCCGCGCGCTCGCTGGCGAAGAAGCGCGACACGATCGTCCACCACACCGACTATTCGATCTACGGCATCGGCCTCGGCTTCCGCTTCTGACCCCCCAAGATTTCTTCCCCGCGCGTAGTCGATTTGGTATACTGCCTTTCACCATGTTAAAACGATCGTTCACAGACATCGTCTTCATCGTGAATACGGACGAAAGCATGAAACCATGAACGGCATCATCTCCTGGTATGCGGCTCACCCATGGGTGTTGATACCCACGGCGTATCTCGTCATGAGCCTTGTCGCGTTTGCCGCCTACGCGATGGACAAGCGCGCCGCCAAACGCGGTGCGTGGCGCACGCCCGAGTCCACCCTGCACACGCTCGAACTGCTTTGCGGCTGGCCCGGCGCATGGCTCGCGCAGCGGCTGTTGCACCACAAGAGCATCAAGACCTCGTTTCGGATCGTGTTCTTTATGATGGTCGGGCTGAATCTTGCGGCCTTGTCATACGTCATCTACGGCATAACGTCCGGCGACTGGTCTCTTTCGCGCCTCCAATAGGGGAGGGTCGCGCTCCTGCACGACCGCCGCGACCGCCCGGTGGGGCGAGGCGTCCCGCCGAGCCGCCACTCACCGAAATCCGGTGGGGCGAGGCGTCCCGCCGAGCCGCCACTCACCGAAATCGAAATGTGATATACTTCCCGTTGCCCAGTCAGGGAAAGATTCCAAAGATCACAAGGAGGAAACCGATGACGAGCCTTTTTGAAGTAGATGGCGCGAAATGCGTCTCATGCGGCGCATGCGTGCGCGACTGCGCCTTCCGTGCGCTCAAGATGGAGGACGGCGCGCCGCGCATGGCCTTCCCCGACCGGTGCATGAAATGCCAGCACTGCCTTGCGGTGTGCCCCACGGGCGCCGTCACGTTCGACGGGAAGCGTCCGGAGAACTCCGTGCCGCTCGACGGCCTGCCGCTGCCGAGCCTCGAGTCCGTCGAAAACTGGCTCCGCACCCGCCGTTCCATGCGGCATTTCGCCGACGAGGACGTCGACCGCGCCACGCTTTCGCGCATCCTCTCCGCGCTCGGCAACGCGCCCACCGG
>CACWSW010000190.1 GCA_902763655.1 uncultured bacterium | reverse complement strand
GCGGATGAAGAACTCGAGCTCCATCTGCTCGAACTCGCGGCTGCGGAACGTGTAGTTGCGCGGCGTCACCTCGTTGCGGAAGCTCTTGCCCATCTGCGCTATGCCGAACGGCACCTGCTGGCGGCTCGTGGCGAGCACGTTGGTGAACTGGGCGAAGATGGCCTGCGCCGTCTCGGGGCGGAGGTAGGCCACATTGGACGGGTCGTCGATCGGGCCCACTACCGTCTTGAACATGAGGTTGAAGGGCTTGGGCTCGGTGAGCTCGCCGCCGCAGTAGGGACAGAAGAAGTCGCTGCCCGCGATCTTCGGCTGGGGCTTCTTCTTCTGGTCGGCGTAGATGTCCTTGATCTGGTCTGCACGCATGAGCTTCTTGCAGTCCTTGCACATCGTCATCGGGTCGGCGAACGTGTCAAGGTGGCCTGACGCCTTCCAGATCTTCGGGTGCATGATGATCGTGGCGTCGAGTCCCACCACGTCGCTGCGGCCGCGCACGGTGAACTGCCACCAGGCCTGCTTGACGTTCTGCTTGAGTTCGCATCCGAGCGGACCGTAGTCCCAGAATCCCGGCATGCCACCGTATATCTCGGAGGAGTGATAGATGAAGCCGCGGCGCTTGCATAGCGCGGCGAGCGGATCGAGCGACGACTTGTTTTCTTCTGCCATTTCTGTGTTCCTTGTTTCGGCAACGGCTGGACTGCCGCCCCGTGCAAAACGGGCGAAATTCTACCAAATCCCGCCCCCGCGTTCAAGCCGCCACTTGTGCGCGCACTGACGATTCGGTAGAATACGCGCCAAACCATGCAGGAGTCATCGGCATCATTCGCCCCGATTGGCGTATTCCGCGGCGCGGCCACGTACAAGTACGACGCGCCGCGCCAAGGCGCATTTGCCGGCGGGTCAGGCACCATCGAGCTGGCCGCGGGGCACAACTTCGAGACGGCCCTGCGCGACCTTGACGGCTTCGAGCGCATCTGGGTGCTATTCGTCTTCGACCGCAACGGCGCAGGCTGGCGCCCCACCACCCGTCCGCCCGTCTCCGTGCCCGGCCTCGACCGCGTGGGCGTGTTCGCCTCTCGCGCGCCATACCGGCCGAACCCGATCGGACTATCCTGCGTCCGTCTCGTCTCCGTCAAGGGCCGCATGCTCGAGATCGCCGAGTCCGACCTGCTGGACGGCACACCCATCCTCGACATCAAGCCCTACGTCCCAGCCGCCGACGCCTTCCCTTACGCCGCAGCCGGCTGGGTGGACGCACAGCGCGCCGCCAGCTGGCAGGTGGACGCCTCTCCCGCTTTCCTCGCCGCAGCCGATTTCGTCCGCGCACATGGCGGCCCCGACCTTCTCGCCACCGCGCGGCTCCAGCTGGGGACAGCCCCCTTCGACGCCACACGCAAGCGCGTCGCCCGCACCGGCGAATATACCGGCACGCTGTCGCTACGCATGTTCCGTCTGGACTTCACGGCGGACGAATCCGCCCGTGCGATCACGCTGACCGCGCTGCGAAGCGGCTACTCGCCAGAGGAGCTGGCGGAACCCGACGACCCCTATGCCGACAAGGCGCTCCACCGCGCCTTCGCGAGTCACGCCCCCTGACCCGTCAGGGCATACGCCATGTCCAGGTATTCGCGCGCCTTCGGCGTCACGGACGCGATGCCGAACACCTTCACGGTCTCGCGGTAGAGCGCGTCCTGCGGACAGCTCCCGCCCAGATCGTCCACAATTCCGCGCATCGCGTTCGCAAGCTCCTCCGGCGGAATCTCGTCGATCGAGCGGCGCGACGCCTCGTCGGCGCCCGGTTCGCGGTACGCGCGCCACGTCTCGGGCTTCTGTCCGGGCGCCCAGAACACGCGCGCGTCGCCGTGCTTCGTCACGAAGCCGATGCTCGGCCGGCTGGCGAGAAGGCGCTGCGTCACCGACTCCGTCATCCGCACCACGTTCCACACCTTGCAGACGCGCCTGAACAGCACCGACTCGTAGATCGGCCCCTCGACCTTGATGATGTCCTCCATCTGCCTCTTTATCTTTCCAATGGCCGAATCATCCTTCATCGATGCCGACTGGTAGCGTGCCGAGGTCTTCCACACCTTGTACGGCCCGTGCGTTACCGGTTCGTCAGCGTTATGGGGAGCCGCCGTCTCGGCGGCGGTCTGCCGCGGCGCGCTGTCCTCGACGCGCCGCGCAGGCAACTTCGGCTCCGGCTCGTCGATCCCCTTCCGCGCCATGTCGATCCGCTCCAGCAGACGCTCCTCGGCGCGGACGCGGTCGTACGCCCAGTCCATGCTCCATACGCGGCACATGTGCCACCCCAGCCCCTTGAGCACGCCGGTGCGGTTGACCTCGCGGTCGTGCGCCGTCCGCTGGCCGGCGTACGCAGGTCCGTCGCACTCTATGCCGAGCAGGTGCCGCTTCGGATCGGCCGGATCGCGTACCGCCACGTCGATGCGGTAGTTCGAGCAGCCTACGTCGCGGTCCACCTCGTACCCCTTCTCGCGCAGGAACGCGGCCACCACGTCTCCGAACGCCTCGCCGGACGCCGCCCCTGCCGCAGCCTGCGCAACGCCCCCGCCCTTCTCCGCGTAGTCGAGGAACGCCTTGAGATGGCTTGCGCCGACGGCCTTCGTGCGCTCCAGGTCGATCTGCGAGCCGTGGATCGACGAGAACACCACCACCTGCTCCTTGGCGCGCGTGACCGCCACGTTCAGGCGCCGTTCGCCGCCCGTGAGGTTGAGCGGGCCGAAGTTCATCGTGAAGCGTCCGTTCTCGTCTGGCGCGTACCCAACGGAGAAGAGGATCACGTTGCTCTCGTCGCCCTGCACGTTCTCGAGGTTCTTGACGAAGTAGGCGTCTGGCCCGTCTTCGGGCAGGCGCTCCTCCAGCGTGCGGTCCGCCGCCCGACGCTCGTCGAGGAGCGTCTGTATGAGGCGCTGCTGGGAGATGCTGAACGTCACGATGCCCACGCGGCGCGGCTTGTAGCCGGGCTTCTTCATCTCTCCGCACACGTAGTCCACCAGCGCCTGCGCCTCCACGCGGTTCACGCGCGAGCCCGCGCCAGAGCCCGTCTTCTCGAACCTGCCGTCCGGAACGAACATGAACTTCACGCCGAGACGCGGCGAGTCCGCCGCCGCCGGGAACGTGAAGAGCCTGTTCTCGTAGTAGTGCTCGTTGCTGAACGTGATGAGCGACTCGTGGCGGCTGCGGTAGTGCCAGTTGAGGTATGTGGCCGCCACGCCCGCCACCAGGCACTCGTCGAGGATGCTCTCCTGGTCGGCGATCATCTCCTCGTCCGGCTCGTCGTCCTCGTCCTCCACGTCTCCCTTCTGGAAGAAGCTCGTGGGCGGCATCTGCTTCGGATCGCCCACAACGATCAGCTGCTTTCCGCGAGCGATGACGCCGATTGCGTCCCACACAGGAATCTGCGACGCCTCGTCGAACACCACCAGGTCGAACGGCGGCGCGTCCACCGGCAGGTACTGCGCCACGGAGAGCGGACTCATCAGGAAGCACGGCTTCAGCGTAGGCAGGAGCGTGCGCGACTCCTTCAGCATCGTGCGCACCGCCTTCTGGCGCGACTTCTTCTCGCACTCGCGCTTGATCATGCCGAGCTCCGTCCCCTCCGGACACGGGCCGCTCCGCCGGCGCGGCAGCGACTCCGCAAGCTTCGCGAACACCATCTTCCGCGCGAGTTCCGTCTGCCGCCCGTCCAGCTGGCGATAGAGCGCCACCCGCTCGTCCTGCGCGAGCCCCGCGAAGCTCGCCAGCTCCGGCGTCGAAGCGAGAATCTCGTCCAGCGTCTTCTCCGCGAACGCGCGGTCGAACTCCTCGACCGTCCGCTCGGGCTTGCAGAGTCCGTTCTCCACGGCGTCCGCAAGGGCAGTGCCGATCTTCCCGCACACCGCGCTGCGCGTCTCCCTGTACCGTATCACTCCGCGCGACTCGCCGATCGCCGCGCGGGCACGGTCGAGGCTCTCGGCGAACGGCCCCTCCACCTTTCGCTTGCCGATGCCAGCGAAGAACGCGAACACCCCGCGCAGGAACCCCGGACGGGACGCGAGCTTCTCCGCACCCTCCGCCGCCACGCGCATCTCGGCGGCGTCCAGCGGATGCAGGGTCTCGCCAACCTTGCGGACGTAGGCGAAACCGTTCATGCGGATCGCCGCCGCGAGCCGCTCGATCGCCTCGCCGGTCTCGCGTTCCGCAACCGGATTCCACTCGAAGTCCGCCACCGGCTCGAGCGCGGAGACAGCCTCTTCCGACGTCGCGCGCCAGTCCGTTCCCAGCTTCGCGACGTTCTCGCGCAGCGTCGCCACATCCTGCGCGGAGAGCGCGAGCGCCTTCGCGTCCACCTTCACCGTCGCAGGTCCGCCCGCCATTCGGGAGACGAAGCAGTCGTATGCCGTGAGGCCATTGTGCTGGACCCTGTGCAGCGCGCGCACGTACCCGTCAAGCTCGCCTCGGTAGCGCTCAAGGTCCGCCACCGTCTGATTCCATTCGCCGGGCGAGGCCGTCTCGGGCACGTCGAGCGCTGCCTTGATCTGCGCGTAGAAATGGCTCTTCTCGGTCTTGTTCGAGTGCAGCTCGAGGCAGAACGGCATGAGGCCGATCTTCTCCAGCCTGTCCTTCACCACGTCGAGCGCGGCCTTCTTCTCGGAGACGAAGAGGACGCGCCGTCCCTTCGCGAGGTTGTGCGCGATGATGTTCGTGATGGTCTGAGACTTGCCCGTGCCTGGAGGGCCATGCAGGACGAACGTCTTGCCGAGCGCGGAATAGAGCACGGCCGTCAGCTGCGACGAGTCCGCCGTCACGGGGCAGTACAGCTCGGCAGGGTTGGCGTGCGCGGCGATCTCCTCGGGCGGGAACACCTCCACGCCGTCGTCGAACAGTCCGCCGCCGCCCACGAGATGGTCCACGAGAGGATGCTTCACGAGCTCGTCCGCGCGCGCGGTCATGTCCTTCCACATCACGAACTTGCCGAAGGAGAAGCATCCGAGGACGGCCTCCGGAAAGACGTCCCATCCTTCCTGCCCCGCTATCGCCGCGCGGAACGATTCCAGCACCTTCGCCACGTCCACGCCGTGCTCGTCGAGCGGCAGCGGATCGACCCCCTCCACCGTCACGCCACACTGGCTGCGCAGGAACTCCACAAGCGTGACGTTGACCGAAATGTCCTCGTCAAGCGCGGACATCTTAACGCCCTCGGCCATCGACGCCCGCTCCAGGCGCACAGGCACGAGCAGGATCGGCGCGCGGTACGCCTTGCGGTTCGCGCCGCGCCCGGGCTCAAGCCACTGGAGCGTGCCGAGCGCGAGGAAGAGCGTGTTGACGCCGCTCTCCTCCAAGTTCCGACGCGCATCGCGCATGAGGCTCACCATCCGCCGCTTCACCTCGTCCGGCGGCAGGTCGGCGTACAGCACACGATCCTTCTTCTTCTCCTCGGAGGAACGGACCGACACGCCCTTGCCGTCCGCAAGCATGTCCTCGAGCGTAGCGAGATCGTCGCATGCGAGATGCACCACCTGGCGCGACTTCTGCGGGATGTTCAGCAGCCTGTTGCGCGCGGAGAAGTCCAGCAGCTTCTGGGTCCAATGCTCAATGCGGCCGGCCGTGCCGACCGCCGTCTTCTCCCCTTCGCCATTCTGTTCGACCGTCATTATCTTTCCCTTCCGCCTAGGCATCTGCCCCAGACGGTTTCATTATATCAAAACTCATCGGCGCGGGAGGGTCGCAACTTGTTGCGACCGCATCGGTCGCGCTCCCACGCGACCGTATTTGACTGGGACAGCCGCCATCTTGGCGGCGACCTAATGCGGGAGGGGCACGCTCCCGCGCGACCGCATTACGGGAGGGACGCAATTTATTGCGTCCGCCCCCACCCCCACGCGCCCCTCTACGGCAACTCCACCTTCACCTTGAAGAACCATAGTTTCCGCACGTGTGCTGAAAGTAAATGGGTAATGCGTCAGTCGCTGTAAAATGCAGTGGCGCTTTGGCCGTGTAGCCCGCCTACGCTTCACTCAGGAATGAACATGAGGATAACTTTTATTGCTTTCGCTTCTGGGAGATCAGGAGGCTAGGAGTTTTGGAGGCGATTATAAAATCCTCCTAGCCTCCTAAACTCCAAGGCTCCCGGCAGCGAAAGCAAAGAGAGGTCTTGGCAGGGCGCTACCGGATCAGGATGCAGAAGCCGTCGTGGTAGGCGAGGTTCAGCTGCGTGTTGTCCGCCG
>CACWSW010000189.1 GCA_902763655.1 uncultured bacterium | reverse complement strand
TCGCCGAACGTTTCGGGGTTCTGGGCCATCTTCGCGGCCGCCACGCCGGCGACGCCGCCGGCACCGATAAGGAGGACTCTAGACATGTGCTTATTCCTTTCTTGCCTGTTGCCTCCTTATTGTACCATACCGCAGGGCATCGCGCGCAACAACTATTCGCGCTTCAGCTTGCGGTGGTACTCCTGCAGCGAGCAGACGGAGAACTCGCCGAAGCGCGTGTAGTCGTCAAGTCCCAGGATCGCCGCCTCGAAGCCGGCGACGGTGGTCGATATCGGAATGCCGTGGATGATCGCCGCCGAGCGCATGCGGACGTCGTCAACCATCGCCTCTGCGCCCGGCTCGGAAGTGTTTACGATCCACGCGACATCCTTGTTCCTGATCAGGTCGAGGACGTTTGGCCGTCCGCGGCTGATGCGATATATTGCCTGCGACTTCACGCCGTTGTCCCAGAGCCTCGTGGACGTGCCGCATGTCGCGTAGATGCCGAATCCCATCTCCACCAGCCGTTTCGCGAGCGGCACCACGGCGTCCTTGTCCTCGTCCTTCACGGCGAGGAACACGTTCCCCTTCGTGGGGAGTCGGCTCCCGGACGCCAGCTGGCTCTTGAAGAACGCAATGTTGCGGTCGTGGTCTATCGCCATCACCTCGCCCGTCGACTTCATCTCGGGCGTCAGCGTGATGTCCACGCCCGGGAACTTCGCGAACGGGAAGACCGCCTCCTTCACGCACGTGTACGGAAGCTCCACCTCCTGCGTGAAGCCGATGTCCTTGAGCTTCTCGCCAGCCATGCAGCGGGCGGCGTACCCCGGCAGCGGCACGCCGATGGCCTTTGAGACGAACGGGATCGTGCGCGACGCGCGTGGGTTCACCTCGATCATCCACAGTTCGCCGTCCTTCACGGCGAGCTGCAGGTTCATTAGCCCGCACACGTGGAGCCGCTTGGCGAACTCGTGGGCATACCGGCGGCATTCCTCGAGCGTGCGCGGCGAGAGCGAGATAGGCGGCGTCACCGACGCGGAGTCGCCGGAATGGCAGCCGGCCGGCTCGATGTGCTCGAGGATGGCGCCTATCACGGTCGTGTCGCCGTCCGAGATGCAGTCGACGTCCAGCTCGATCGCGTGCTCGAGGAACTTGTCGATGAGGATCGGGCGCCCCTCGGCGGCGCGCACCGCATCCTCCACGTACTGCACCAGGAGGTCCTTCCTGTGGACGATCGCCATGCCGCGTCCGCCGAGGACGAACGACGGGCGCACGAGGACGGGATATCCGATCTCGTCAGCGATCGCCACCGCCTCCGCCACCGAATGCGCGATGCCGCTCGGCGGCTGGCGCATGCCGACCTCCGCCACCAGCGCCTTGAAGAAGTCGCGGTCCTCCGCGCGGTCGATGTCGTCCGGCGAGGTCCCGATCACGTTCGCGCCGGCGGCGCGCAGCGCCTGCGCGATGTTCAGAGGGGTCTGTCCCCCGAACTGCACGATCACCCCGTCGCACCGCTCGTGGTCGTACACCTCCATCACGTCCTCGAGCGTCAGCGGCTCGAAGTAGAGCTTGTCGGAAGTGTCGTAGTCGGTCGAGACCGTCTCCGGGTTCGAGTTGACCATCACGACCTCGTAGCCCTCCTTGCGGAGCGCGAACGCCGCGTGGCAGCAGCAGTAGTCGAACTCGATCCCCTGTCCGATCCTGTTCGGCCCGCCGCCCAGGACCATGATCTTCTTGCGGTCTTTCTCCACCGCCTGGCCGCCGTTGGCGTCCATCGAGTAGTAGGAGTAGTAGTACGGCGTCCCGGCCTTGAACTCGCCGGCGCACGTGTCCACCTCGCCGAACACGGGACGGAGGCCGAGCGCAAGACGATTATTACGGACAGTGCTTTCGTCCACGCCGATGGCCCGTCCGATCTCCTTGTCGCTGAACCCCATCGTCTTGGCCTGGCGCAGCACGGACGCGTCGAGACCTTTCTTGCCGTCCACGGCGAGGTATTGCCTGAACGCGTCGATCTCCTCGATCTGCCGGCGGAACCACGGATCGAACGCCGTCACGTCGTGGTATTTCAGCGGGTCGGACACCTCCAGCGACCGCAACGCCTTCAGGTACGCCTCCTTGAACGTGCGGCCGATCGCCATCGCCTCGCCCACCGACTTCATCTGCGTACCGAGACGCGCGTCGGCGGCCGGGAACTTCTCGAACGCGAAGCGCGGAACCTTGACCACGACATAGTCGAGCGCGGGCTCGAAGCATGCCGGCGTCTCGCGGGTGATGTCGTTGCGCAGCTCGTCGAGCGTGTAGCCTACCGCGAGGAGAGCGGCGATGCGCGCGATCGGAAAACCCGTCGCCTTCGAGGCGAGGGCGGACGAGCGCGAGACGCGCGGGTTCATCTCGATTATGACGCGGCGCCCTGTCTGAGGATCGACCGCCCACTGCACGTTGGATCCGCCTGTGGAGATGCCGATGGCGTCGAGCACGGCGAGCGAGTCATCGCGCATCTCCTGGTACTCGCGGTCGGTAAGCGTCTGGATCGGCGCGACGGTGATCGAGTCTCCCGTGTGGATGCCCATGGGGTCCAGGTTCTCGATGGAGCAGACGATCACGCCGTTTCCGTTGCGGTCGCGCATCACCTCCATCTCGAACTCCTTCCAGCCGAGGAGCGACTCCTCGACGAGAACCTCGGAGTTGAGCGACGCGTCAAGCCCGCGCTGCACGATGGCCGTGAACTCGGCCTCGTCGCGCGCGATGCCGCCGCCGGTGCCGCCAAGCGTGAAGCCGGGGCGGATGACGAGCGGCCACCGTCCGATCGCCTTCGCGGCTGCCTTCGCCTCGTCTAGCGAGTGGCAGGAGACGGAAGTCGGCATGTCGAGGCCGAGCTTCGTCATCGCCTCCTTGAAGAGGGCACGGTCCTCCGCGCGTGCTATGGCCTCCGCGTCAGCGCCGATCATCTCCACGTCGTAGCGCTTCAGGATTCCCATGCGGGAGACCTCCATGGCCACGTTTAGCGCCGTCTGCCCGCCGAGCGTCGGCAGAAGCGCATCCGGACGCTCGCGGCGGATGATCTCGTGGATCGCCTCGGGGGTGATGGGCTCGATGTAGGTGTGCGGCGCCATCTCGGGGTCGGTCATGACCGTCGCGGGGTTGGAGTTGACGAGGACGATCTCGTAGCCCTCCTCGCGGAGGGCCTTCACCGCCTGGCAGCCGGAATAGTCGAACTCGCAGCCTTGACCGATCACGATCGGCCCGGAGCCGATGATCAGAATCTTCTTCAAGTCCGTGCGTTTCATATCAGAGACAATTTAGCACGAAACGTGCCAACTGCAAAAAAGTTGGACATGTCGCCCACAACACGCCGTTATAAGCCGCTGCGGGTCTGTTATGGTTTACACGTTCTCACATTTCAAGCGCTCAATGCGACAAGAAATGTAAAACGAGCCTTATCTGGCGGACGCCACCTGACGGACGATCCCCTCGTAATCCGCAGCCTGCGCCTCCATCGACTCGACCATCTTGAACTGGGTACGGCAGCGCACGAGATTGTGGTCTGGGCAGGTGGTGTGGAAATACACGTCGCCGGCCAGATAGTCCGTGAGGAAGCGGATGCCGATGGTGAGCGTGATGAGCCGCCCGGAGAACGCCAGGTTGTCCAGCTCCGCCCGGTTGAGGAACTTCGCCTCCGAGAGGTAGCCGCGCACGAGCTGCTCGAAGTACTCGCGGCGCGAGAACACCTTCGCGAGGTCACGCTCGTCCTCGGCTGCAGCAGCCGTGGATGTACGCACCATGTCGCCGAAGTCGTAGAGGGCGCATCCGGGCATGGTCGTGTCGAGGTCGATCACCGCCACGCCCTCGCCCGTCGCGTCGTCGAGCATGACGTTGTTGATCTTAGTGTCGTTGTGCGTGATGCGCTCCGGGATGTCGCCGGAAGCCATGAGATCGAGTATGCGTCCGGCCTCGTCGCGGCGCGCGTCCACGAACGCCAGTTCCGCTGCAACCTCCTTCGCGCGTCCCTTCACGTCGGCCGCAAGCGCCGCGTCGAGCTGGGCGAGGCGGGCGCGCGTGTCGTGGAAGTGCGGCAGTATCTCGTGGAGGCGCGGGCCGGGAAGGTCCGCGAGGTCGTTCTGGAAGCGGGCGAACGCGCGCGCCACCTTGTACGCCTGCTCGGGACGCTCGACGAGGTCGTACGTGCGCGCGCCCTCGATGAAGACGTACTGCCGCCACGGTCGCGAATAGTCCAGCACCGTGAGCGTGCAGCGCGGATCGTCGGGATGCTTGGAGCGGATGTGCTCCGTCACGCGCCTGATGTTCTCCATCAGCGCGTCGGGATCCGGGAAGATCGACGTGTTGATCTTCTGGAAGATGTACCGCGGCCCGTCAGGACACGCCATGCGGTACGTCTCGTTGATGTGTCCGCTGCCATATCGCTCTAATGTCGGTTGCATGGCACTAGTATACCATACGTTGGCCGACCGGCTGCCAGATTCGTGCCAGTCGCACCCCATGGACAATCGGCGCTGCTTGTGGTACACTTGCCGCATGAGAAACATCACTCGACTCGTCGTGGCGACCCTTGTCGCCGGAACTGCGTGCCTTGCGCACGCGAAGACCGTCAAGGTCCTCACAATCGGCAACAGCTTCTCGATCTGCCTGCTGAAGCAGCTGCCGCAATGCGCCGCCTCGATGCCGGACTGCAAGCTAGACCTCTGCTCGCTCTACATCGGCGGGTGTTCGCTCGAGCGTCACTGGAACAACGTGGTCGCCGCCGAGACGAACAAGACGTTCCGTCCCTACGGAGTCAACTGGTCGTACGCCTCGGTGGAGAAGAAGAGTGACGCGCCCGTCGCGAAAGTGGTCGTCAACGGGAAAGCGAATATTCCCGAGATGCTGACCGCCGACAAGTGGGACGTCGTCACCGTCCAGCAGGCGAGCCACTTCAGCTGGGTGCCGGAATCCTACCACCCCTTCGGCGACAACCTCGTCGCCACGATCCGCAAGCTCGCGCCTCAGGCGAAGATCATGGTCCAGCAGACCTGGGCGTACACGCCCTACGACAAGCGCCTGAAGAAGTGGGGCATCGATCCGCCCACCATGCACGCGAAGCTCAAGGCCGCATACGCCGACTTCGCAAAGAAGCACGGCCTCGAGATCATCCCCACCGGCGACGCCGTGCAGAACTTCCGCAAGGCGATGCCGTCGCCCGACGGCATCACTGGCGACCCGTGCGGCAGTCCCACCGGCAAAGACAAGTTCCACCTCAACGAGCAAGGCAACTACCTGCAGGCGTGCGTATGGCTGGGCGCGCTGTTCGGATGCGACGTGACGACACTCACCTATCGTCCCGCCTTCCTTCCAGAAGACCGTGCCGCGCAGATGCGCGCAAGCGCCAAGGCCGCCCTCGACGCCATCCGCTAGTTCTTGAAGGAGTGGATCGGGGCTGGGATGCGGCCGGTACGGCTGACGAAACGGTCGCACGCGAAGCGGTTGACCGGCATCACGGGCGCGTGGCCCAAAAGGCCGCCGAACTCCACCGTGTCGCCAACAGACTTGCCGACCACCGGGATGATGCGCACGGCGGTTGTCTTCTGGTTGACCATGCCGATCGCCGCCTCGTCGGCGATGATGCCGGCGATCGACGTGGCTGGAGTGTCGCCGGGGATGGCGATCATGTCTAGCCCGACGGAGCAGACGCACGTCATGGCCTCAAGCTTCTCGATCGTGAGCGCGCCTGCGTTCACCGCATCGATCATGCCCTGGTCTTCCGAAACGGGGATAAACGCGCCGGAAAGCCCGCCCACATAGGACGAGGCCATCACGCCACCCTTCTTCACCTGGTCGTTCAAGAGCGCAAGCGCGGCAGTGGTACCGGGTGCGCCGGGATGTTCGAGGCCGATCTCCTTGAGGATGTCCGCCACCGAGTCGCCGACAGCTGGCGTCGGCGCGAGCGAAAGATCGATGATGCCGAACGGGACGCCGAGACGGCGCGACGCCTCCTGAGCGACGAGCTGCCCCACGCGCGTGATCTTGAACGCCGTCTTCTTTATGGTCTCGCAAAGCGTCTCGAAGTCGGCGTCGCGTATCTGCTCCAGCACGTACTTCACCACGCCAGGGCCGGAAACGCCCACGTTGATGACGGCATCGGCCTCGGAGACGCCGTGGAAAGCTCCTGCCATGAACGGGTTGTCGTCGGGCGCGTTGCAGAGCACCACGAGCTTGGCGCAGCCGAGCGAGTCGCGTTCCTTGGTGCGCTCGGCGGTAG
>CACWSW010000188.1 GCA_902763655.1 uncultured bacterium | reverse complement strand
CCGCGCCTCGCGAACGAGGACGGCGGCTGGACGAACGCGACGGCGGTGGTGGTGAAGGGCGGCACGCTGGAGCTGGAGCATTCCAAGGTGTTCGGTCCGCAGACGGTCGTGCAGTTCGTGCAGACCTCAGGCGCCTACGGGAAGATCAAGCTGGCGGACGGCGTGCGGCAGCGGGTGTACGCGCTTGAGATCGACGGCGAGGATCAGCGTCGCGGGACGTACGGCGCCACCGGGTCCGGCGCGCAGTATGTCAACGACACGCTCTTCGCCGGCGGCGGCGTCCTTTCGGTTGTCGGCGACGGGCTGGGGATGACCATCATATTCAAGTGACGGGCCGCCGCTCAGTGCTTTCGGCCGCGCCACGCCCTACCCCTTGCCTGTAACTTCCTTGTGATTCATCTTATTTGCTTTCGCTACTGGGAGTTTTGGAGTCTAGGAGGCTTGGGGGATTTTTATAATCTTCTCCTAAACTCCAAGTCTCCTAATCTCCCAGCAGCGAAAGCAAATTTTCCATGCACTCCGTTATATATCACGCAGAGGTGCAGAGAGGCAGAGTTTTAAGAGATTACGTCGCTTAATTGGTGTCGTAGTTGTTTTCACCAATTGGGTGAAAGAACTTTCCGAGATTCTTCTTGTCATGGTTTTCTTTTCCATCGGATATCTGAACTTTCTCTGCGCTCTCCGCCTCTCTGCACCTCTGCGTGAGACATTCAACCGAGGATTTTAGGCTAAAAGGCAACATTCCCCGAAAGGCAACATTCCCCGATTTGACCGAAACAGGGCGTTGTGGTAGAATATGCGGTGTTTTCTGCGGGGGTGTTGCGCCCTGAAAAGGATTTTACCGATGGAAACGGGCAAAAAGAAACTGAAAGTCTATTGCGAGACGTCGTTCGTGAGCTACCTGACTGGGCGGGCGACGACACGGGAGCCTGTCGCCTCGTGGCAAGCCGCCTCGCGACAGTGGTGGGAGGCGGTGCGTCCATCGTGCGACTTGTTCGTATCGCGCTATGTAATCATGGAGGCGGAGAAGGGCGATGCCGAGCAAGTGGCACGTCGCATGGAAGTGATGCGCGACATTCCGAGGCTGGATGTTGGGCATGGAAAGATCGAAGAGGTCGCAAAGGCTTTGATCAGCGAACACGCACTGCCTGAAAACGAGATCACGGATGCCTATCACCGCCCAAACGCTATATGGAGGACGCCAATCATGACAACTGAAAGGCCAAACCTTGACACGCCGATTGACGAGATCTACCGAATCCGACAAGAGATTTCGGCGGCATACGATCACGACCCGCATAAGCTTTTCATTGCCGTTGTCGAGCAGCAAAAGCAACGCGCTCGCGAAGGACAGGTTTACTGGGGCTACAACGACGCCGGAGAACTTGCCCCTCTCCCGATGGAGGCGATTTGCGGAAAGTAACCCCATGACGACCCGCCCCGCCCCCATCCGCAAAAGCCCCGCAGAGCGCCGTAGAACGCGCTCCGGCGGCGTTTTCGCAATGAGTCGGGGGGGCACATCTTCGCATCCGCGCGCTTCTAGGCGCGCTCTAAACCGCCCTGCAAGGGCGTCCCAACACCCCTGAAAAGGAGATCAACACCATGAAGACCGTGCTGAAATCGTTCGTGCTTGCCGCCGTCGCAATCCTTGCCGCCGCCGTCCGTGCCGAAACGACGTGGACCGTCACGAGCGCCACGAGCGGCGCGACCACGACGTTCACCGTCACGCGCGACCGCTCGTCGACCGCCGAGACCGTCCTCTTCCGCACCGTGGGCCTCAGCGCCTTCGCGGGGCAGCACTTCGCCGCCACGAACGGCACGCTCGCCTTCGCCGCCGGCGAGTCCGCGAAGTCCGTCGCCGTCACGGAGCGAACACCGTCCGTCGACGCCTACAAGTTCCAGATCGGCTCCACGCGCAGCTACCGCTTCGAGGTGCTGAACACGTCGGGCTTTCTCCTCGCCGGCGCAGTCCGCGAAATGACGTCCGGAACGGCCGTTCCTGCCGCCTCGTTCTCCGTGCAGGATTTCCGTGTCCGCGATGATTTCTGGGCCGTCACCGACGACGGCTTCGACCAGTCGCCCTGGACCGACGAGCCGCTTCTCACGGGCGACCAGCTCGACGTGTCGTGGGACTACGTCCAGTTCGTCGGCGCGCAGCTGCGGATGACCTTCGACTTCGAGATGTATGAATGGGACGACGGCTACCAGCACGTCCAGGTCCTCTTCAACAAGGCAAGCGACGTCTTCGACGACGACGCCTCGGGCACCGATCCCGGCGTCCCGAACCACGCCAGCTATCTGGCGTGCTTCTCCCACTACGAGGAGGGGGACTGGGGCAAATGGGACATGACGACGAAGTACTACTTTCCTGTGACCGCCGTGGGAGACGGCGAAGGCGCCAACGACCCTTGGTACGGCTCCACCACCCCTTGGTACGGCACCCTGTACACCTATCGCGTCGGCGATCTCAAAATTCAGCGCTTCAACACGGGGTGCCGGGCGCCTGACGGCCGACTCGTCGCCCCCGTGCCCCTCGAGTCCGTCCGGCTGCGCTTCGACGCATCGGGAAACGAGGAGGACGACTGGTATCTCAGGAGAGTCAACCTGAAGCTCCAGGCCGCCGAGGAAACCGCCCCGAAGCTCGTCAATTCCTCGGGCGCCACCGTATCGCTCGCCGCGTCCTCCGCCATCGCCGTCTCGCCCGGACCGTACATGCGGGGCAACATCGTCCGGATCAGCCTTCCGTTCAGCGAGATCGTCACCGTCCCGGAGACGGCCAAGCTCTGGACCTCGTGGGGAGAACTGGCCTACGAGGCGGGTTCCGGCAGCAACGTGCTCACGTTCGGCGGTGCCATCGGCGCCGCACCCGGGTCGCAGCTCTCCTTGCTGTTCATCCTGGACGGCGACGTCTCCGACCTGTCCGGGAACGCATTCTCCAAGGTCGTGGCAAGGGACTTCTACAGCCGCTCCGTCGAGCCCTCCTCGGCCATTCCCCTGACGGCGGACACGGAGACGTTCCCCTGGGACGGGGCGGTGTTTCTCGTCGACGCCGACGTGGAGAACGTCCACCGACTCCTCGTTTCCGGCGACGTGACGCTCGTCCTGGGCGCGGGAACGACGCTCACGCTCCCGAAGGGCATTGAAGTGCCGGAAGGTTCGTCCCTCACCATCCGGGGCGAGGGGACGCTTGTCGCGAACGCCGACGGCGACAATGCCGCGATCGGCGCCATAGCCTACGGTGCGATCACGATCGAGGGCGGGACGGTCATCGCGACAGGCGGCTCCTATGGCGCGGGCATCGGCGGCAGCAGGATCAGCACCGGTGGCGGAATGATTCGGATTTTGGGCGGTAACGTGACGGCGACGGGCGGATTCTGCGCGGCGGGAATCGGAGCCGGAGGCAATGCCACCTGGCACCAGCGCTACGCTGGCGACATCGTCATCAGCGGCGGCACGGTTGTCGCGGCAGCAGGCGCCTTGTGCGACGCGGGCATCGGCGGCGGAAACTCCGGTGGAGCGGGCGGGAGGGTGGGGAACATCACCATTACGGGCGGTTGCGTCAAGGCGAACGGATGCATCGGTGCAACCGAGGGGACGTGCGACGGCATCATGCTCGGCTGGAGCAGGGCGGGCGACCGCATTGAGGCGGGCAGCTTCAACGCGGGGAACGTCAGCGTCGTGGACGGGCGGCCGCTCACGGACGGCGAGAACGTTTACGAAGGTGCGCTTGAGGCCGCGCAGGTCTCCTCGCTCTCGGGCAAGACCCTGCGGCCCTACATCCCCTCCTACGCCGCCTGGGCCGATGCGAACGGTATCACCGGCGCGTGGAACGAAACCGACGCGAGCGGCATCCACAACGTCTTCCGCTACGCCTTCGACAAGCCGACGGGCGCGTTCGCGAACCCGCCGCTGCTCGACATCAAAATCGAGGGCGGCAACGCCGTCGTGAAGACGCCGCCCGTGGCAATCACGGCGGGTTTCACGGTCGCGGTGGTGGAGTCGAGCGACGTCGCCGGCGCGACGGTGACGGCGACGAAGCCGCTCAACGCCACGGGCCGCGCGAAGTTCCCGATGGGGAGCGCCGCTTCGCGCTTCTACCGCCTTTCGGCGACGGAGGGGGACCCGGAACTTGGCGGCGTGCAGCTGTGGGAAGGCGGCCCCTACTGGGCGGAGTGCAACGTGGGCGCCACGGAGCCGGAGGAATACGGCTACTACTTCTGGTGGGGCGACACGGTGGGATACGAGCGCCAAGGCAACGCCTGGGTAGCCGCGGACGGCTCTTCGTCCGATTTCTCGTTCAGCTCCGGCAACACGCCCACCTATGACAAGGACAATTCGGCGCTTCGGACGGCAGGGTACATCGACGCGACCGGCAACTTGACGGCGGCGCACGACGCAGCGACGGCGCATCTCGGCGCGCCATGGCGCATGCCGACAAGTGCCGAGATAGACGCGCTTCTCAGCAACTGCACGACCACATGGATCACCCGCAACGGCGTCAATGGGCGGCTTGTCACGGGCAAGGGCGCATACGCGGACAGGAGCATCTTCCTTCCTGCGGCCGGCTACGGCTACGACTCGGACCTCAACTTTCCCGGCTCGTACGGCCGCTACTGGTCCTCTTCGCCGAATTCGGACAATTCGAGCCACGCGTGGTACCTCAGTTTCAGTTCGGGCTACTTCGGCTGGCGCAGCTACGGCCGCAGTTACGGTAAGCCTGTGCGTCCTGTCCGAGGATTTGCCGAATAGCGTGCGGACGGGCGCCAACCCCGCCGCGTCCTCGCCCGCCCGCTTCTTCCGCCTCAAGGCGGCGGAGCGGTGAAAATATTGCCAATGTAAAAGTGTTGCCAACGGTCAATTCCAATTAGCAGTACAAAACTGAGGACGGATGGCGAAGGATGGTTTCTTACACCTTGGAAATCCTCAAGTGCCATAGCAGAAACAGCCCAACTGCCATAATGAAAACGCCTCAACTGCCACAACGAAAATAGGGTGCAACGAGATATTTATGCAGAGTCAAGGGGTTTTAGCCGCAGAGAACGCAAAGGGCGCAAAGCTCATGCCGCGCAGTCGACCTGTGGAAGATCCTTGACGAGATAGTCGAAGAACTCGTCGAGCCGGTTTGACTTGTAGAGCGTGCGGAGCGGAAGAAGCGCCTTGGCGCCCTTGAGCGACCAGAGCATCCCCGACTGCTTGAAGCGCTGCCCGATGACGGTCTTGCATCCGCTCTCGATGACGCCCGAGCCGATGAACCAGCCGTTGGCTCGGTATTCGTCGTATTTCATTCTTCCGGCGTTGCCGCGATAGTACTTGAATTCGCGCATCGCGTCCTTGCCGAGCCTGTTGCGCATGTTCTTCCAGATGTAGTCGAGCACTCCCTGGACTTTGCCCGACTTGATGCGCTCGGACCAGTAGTGGTGGCGGTACTTCCATTCCCTCGAGCCATCCTTGATTCCGAGCCCGAGCATCAGCGGCTTGAGGTGTTCTACCGCGTGCCAGACGTCGAGTATCTCGACGGCGAAGGGGAAGTCGCTGTCGTGGACGGTGTGCAGCCACTTGCTCCCGTCGGTTATGTACAGGACGGTTTCCGGCGGCGTCGCGAACCGCCTGTCGAACTCGCTCCTGAGGTATTTGCCGAACTTCTCGCGCCTGTGCGTCGTGGCGACATACGTCGTCGTGTCGAGGTTGCGATGGGGTTCGTTGTCTTCGGTTGTCGAGGCGACGAAGATGGCGCCTGCCTTTACCTCGCGGGTCTTGGCCCGTCCGTCCTTGCCCTTGACGCCCTGCAGGCATTCCTTCCTCATTGGCATGCCGGTCCCGTCGGCCATGACGCAGACGGTCTGCGCCAGACAGTCCTCGTCGCGCGGCTCTCCGGCTCCCTTGCCCTTGGCGAAGGAGGATGAACTGTCGCGGTAGAGCCCGACGACCTCGCGTATCGTGTCTGCGGAGACCCTGAAGGCGTGGTTGCGCGAGAAGGCGTCGGCTGCGTCCTTGTACGGGTGGCTGACCGCGCACCGGACCATCTCGTTCGCGGCGGCCGGCGTGTACCGCCCGACGAGCCCGAGCCTGTCATCGAACGGATAGTGCCCCTTGTGGCCGTCCTCGTTCCAGTAGTAGGTGCGCCTGATTTCCGGGAGCTCGCCGAAGAGTGTGACGACCCTCTTGCCGTGATTGCCCGCGTTGCGCTCCCCGGGTTCCGGGATGTAGTCCTTCGCGGTTGCGGCGCCTGCCGCCAGGAGCTCGGCCAGGAGCTCCCGGCAGAGCCCGTTCATGTCGTCGAAGAGCGTCTGCTCCAGGCGGCTGGTGCATCCGATGCCGTCGCGCTCGATCGACGTTGCCGCGGCGTCGACAACGGCGTGGATCTTCGCGGCGCCTCTCAGGACGAGGTGCGCGAGCTTTTTTCTAGAGCGGACGACTGCTCCACCAGGAGTCTGGCGTCTGCGTCCGAAAGCTCGAGGACGAGATCCTTGAGCTTCTTGCCGGATGCGAGGGCGTTCTTGAACGCGTCGACCATGCCGACGGGGATGGTCCTCGAGTGGTTCTTGCCATTGAGCGTGTACTGGAGGTTGTAGTAGACGGCTGGCGGCCCGTTCTTGCGCGGACACTTGTAGGAGGAGATGGTGCCCTGGATGGAGGGGGGAAGCGCTGCGATCTCGGCAAGGATCTCTGCGCGGGAACGGACCTTTTTCGGTGATTTGTTTTTCATGGCATATATTATAGTATATGCGTATCGAAAATGCAAGCGGAAATTTTGGGGTGTCTGCATAAATCTCTCGGTGCACCCTGCG
>CACWSW010000187.1 GCA_902763655.1 uncultured bacterium | reverse complement strand
AAGGGCCTCGCGGACGTGCGCGACGCGGCGAAGGACGCCGGCATGGGGATCATGCTGTGGTTCGAGCCGGAGCGCGTGGTGCCGTCGTCCAACTTCGCGAAGGAGCATCCCGACCTGCTGCTCGGGCCGCTTCTCTACTACGGCAACGAGAAGGGGCGGAACTACGTGCGGGACCTGCTCGCGGACTTCGCGGGGCGTCTCAACTTCTCCTGCTACAGGCAGGACTTCAACTTCGACCCCGGCCTGGTCATGAAGAACCACGACGCCAAGGATCGCGAGGGCATCACGCAGATCCGCCACGTCACGGGTCTCTACCAGATGTGGGACGAGCTGCTCGCGCGCTGTCCGAACCTCCTCATCGACAACTGCGCGAGCGGCGGGCGGCGCATCGACATCGAGACCATGCGCCGGGCGATCCCGTTCTTCCGCAGCGACTACCAGTGCGGCTTCAACGCGAACGCCGACGTGCTCCAGGCCCACAACGCCGGCATCTCGCGCCTCATCCCCTACAACGGCTGCACGACGAAGCTGAGCGACGCGTACTCCCTGCGCAGCGCCTACTCGGCCAGCCACGGCGTCGCGTACTGGAACGCGATCTTCCAGAAGGAGGAGAAGGTGGACTGGGCGGCGGCGAAGAAGTGCTGCGACGAATACCGCCGCATCCGCAAGTACTTCCCCTGCGACTTCTACAACCACGGCAGCGCGGGCCTCGACCCCACCGCATGGGCAATCTGGCAATACAACGACCCGGAGAAGGGCGAAGGCGTCGTGCTCGCGTTCCGTCGCGCGGAATCGCCGTCCAGCCGCGTGTCCGTTCCCCTGAAGGGTCTGCCTAAGTGCGCAAAGGTGGAGGTGGAGAACCTCGACACCGGCGCGAAGTCCGCCGTGACCGGCGATCTGGAGATCGACCTCCCCGACCGTCGCTCCTCTACGGTACTGCTCTACCGCATAAAGCCGTAGCTTGAACCTAGAGGCCTAGGCCGTCTTCCCATTGCGCGCGGCGAAGACGGCCGCGAGACGGTCTGCTTCGGATGCCGTCGAGCGCGGGGTGGCTAGGGCGACCGCGATGCCGGCCGCCAATGCGATCGCCGTAGCGGGGATCGCCGGGCCTCCGAACGTGAGGCGCACCCATTCCGCGAACGACGGCACGAACAGCACGACCAGGCCAAAGAGCGTTCCCGAGAGGATGGACGCGTATGCGCCCTGCCACGTCGCCCGCCGCCAGAAGCGGCCCAGCAGCATCGTGACGCCCACGCCTGGAAGCAGGGAGCCGACGACCTTCTGGAAGTACGCGATCACGTCGCCCACGAAGAGCGTGATGACGAACGCGATCGCCAGCGCCACGAGAAGGGCGATGCGGCTCGCGAACGCGTAGTTCTTCTCGGCGATGCGCCGTCCGGTGACCGACGGGACGACGTCCGTGAGGAGGATCGTCACGCCGGATATCGCGTCGGAGCCGCCGCTGCTCATCGTCGCCGACATGCCGCAGATGAGGAACATGAGTCCGACCGCCGGGCCGAGGACGTGCGTCGCCATGTATGAGAACGCGTAGTCGCCGGATTCGAGCGTGTGGCCGTTCCGCACCATGATCGCGTAGGCGCTCATGCCGATAAGGGCAGTGATGAAGCTCCAGAGGAACATCATGCCGCTCTGGCCGAGGAACGCGCGCCGCGCCACCTTCTCGTCACGCGACGTGTAGATGCGCGTGCGGTACGTCGGCGTACCTACGACACCCATCACGGTGGAGAATACGAGCGCAAGCGCCGCGAGGGCGCCGTAGCTACCGAGCCCGTAGAAGCCCATCGCGCCAGGCTTGCCAGCGGCGGCGAACGTCTGCGAGATCGCCTCGTATCCGCCCGCGAGCGGCAGCGCCTTTATCGCGATGAAGGAGAAGCCGCCGACGATCGCGCAGAACTGGATCACGTCCGCCTTCACCACGGCCACGTACCCGCCGATGAACACGTACGCGCCGAAGCCGCATACCGTGATCAGCTTGCACCATGCAGGGTCGATGCCCAGCACGTATGAAAGGTACTTGGAGCCGCCGTTGACGTGGTTGCCGATCCAGATGATCTCGATCACGAACATCATGAAGCCCATGAGCTTGCGCACGCGGGCGTCGCCGCCGTAGTAGAACTGCGCCTCCTCGCTCATCGTGATGAACCCCTTGCCGCGGATCGAGACGAAGGAGGTGAGGACGAGCAGCCCGAGCGCGCTGCCGAGGCCGAAGATCGCACCGCCCCAGCCGTGGTTGAAGCCGTCGCCGATGGCGCCTATGGACGAGCCGGTGCCGATGATCGTCGCGCCGAGCGTGCAGAAGATGAGGAAGAGGCTCATGTCGCTGCCGCCCGTGAGGAACTTCTCGCCCTCGCGCTTGCCGCGGCTGCCGAAGAACCCCACGCCGATGACGAACGCCATCCATACGATGAATCCGCCAAGGAACAGAGGTATGTATTTCGGATCAAGCATTTCTCAGTCTCCCGCCATGGTTCATATCCGCTTATCTGACCAGGCCATTGCTGTCGGGCACGAGCATGTACGGCTGGGAGAATAGCTCTTCGCCAGAACCGTCCAGCGCATACGCCTTGATGCGCGCGAAGACGTGCGCGCCATTGCGCGGACCGCTCGCGGAATACTGGCCTTCCATCGTCCATTTCACGGACTTCCCCTTCGTCTCCTTCACCTTGCCGACGCCAGTGATGACCTCCAGGCGGGCGGGCTTGTCGGTTTCGGCCTCGACCGTCGTGTCGTGGAACGAGATGCGCGTGAACTTCAGTTCGTTCAGCCCGCGCAGCGCGCCGTAGAAGTTCCCGTCGCGGTACGCCTTCAGGCAGGCGTGGACGCTCCGCTCCGGCGTGACGAGCACGTTCACGCCGAACGAATCGTCCTTGCGGCGGATGCTGTGGTCGGGCACGAAGAAGCCGAAGCACTGCCGCCCCGTCGCCAGCACCCAGTCCCAGTATTTCTCGCCGTTCCCATGGCCGCCCTCGATCACCTCCATGCCGAGCACGCGCGGGTCGTGGTCGAGGATGCTCAGGATGAGCGGCCTGTAGTAGGCAGACCACACGGGATGGTTGATCGTCACGCCGCCGCCGTCGGGGTAGATCAGTCCCTCGATCATGCGGTCGATGGCCGTGCTCCACAGCTCGCCGGAGCCGAAGTCGTAGCCGCCGCGCACGCCGGTCTGGAAACGGCGCCGTTCCCACTGGTCGAACGTGCCGGAGGCGAACATCGAGCCGGGCGAGTTCATGTGCAGGCGCGGGATGCGCTTTCCGTTTTCGTAGTAGAAGTTGTGGTGCTCCGCGTTCGGCGCCTCCAAGACGCCTTCCGGCAGGGGCTTGAATATCTTGCCGCCCTCGCGGAACGGATATTCCTTCTGCAGCTCCTGCGGCAGCTCCTTGATCCACTGTCCGACGATCTTGTTCCAGTCGAACGGGCCCTGCACGCGCTTCTTCGCCACCGTCACGGGGAAGTCGTGGTGGAGCCGGTAGTAGTTCTCCGTCATCTTCGCGAGCGGATACCACGGCGCGCTCGGGTAGTAGTTGGAGAGCGTGAGGAACTCTATGCGCCTGAGGATCACATCGAGGTCCTCCTGCGTCTTGCAGTGCATGTGCGTCGTGCCGCGTATCTGCTGCGCCGTGGACCAGTCGATCCCCTGATAGGGATGCCGGTTGCGGGGCGCAACTTCTTTTCTCGTGGCGGTCGCAACAAGTTGCGACCCTCCCGGGGTGGCGTGCTCGCCGAGCGCGCCAGATGCCGCCAGTGCCGCCGAAGCGGCCAGAAACTCTTTACGTGTAGTCATGCCAGTTGTCCTTTCTGCTTGGTTTCATTTCGTGAGTCTCGTTGTAGTTCAAATCAGAGCCAGGATCGCGAGGATGATTCCGCAGAGACCCTCGCCGGCGACAAGTCCCGCGGAGAGCAGCGTACCGACGTCCTCGGCCTTCGACGCCTCTTCGCCACGCCGCCGCGACACGGCCCAGCGCAGAAGCCCGCCCGCGAACATCGTCACGCTTAGCCCGACGGGAAGGTACATGCCGATCGCGACGGGCATCACCGGCACGCGCAGAAGCGCGAGGACCGCCGCGATGGCCGCGCCGATGCCGATGAGGTTCCAGGGTAGGCCGCCCTCCATGATCCCTTCGACGATTCCCTTCATCAGCATCGCCTGCGGCGCGGAGATCGCGTCGCTCCCGAATCCCCACGCCTTGTGCAGGAGCACGAGCACGCCGCCGATGGCCAGCGCGGACGCGGTGACGCCGACAAGCTCGCCGACTTGCTGTTTCCACGGCGTCGCGCCAAGCAGGTTTCCCGTCTTGAGATCCTGTGCGGTGTCGCCCGCGATCGCCGCGACGATGCAGACGACGCTTCCGATCGCGATCGCCGCGGTCATGCCCGCCGCGCCGACGGAACCGGTTTCCTTCAGGACAAGGGTGGAGACCACAAGCGTGGCGATAGTCATGCCGGACACCGGATTGTTCGAGCTGCCGACGAGTCCGACCATGCGCGCGGACACCGCCGCGAAGAAGAAACCGAAGAGGGCGATCAGGAGCGCCCCAAGAAACGACACGGGCACGGCCGGCACAAGCCAGATGAAGACGACCACGCAGGCCAGGCACCCGATGACGGCCTTCATCGGGAGATCCCGTCCACCGTCGTGATCAGCGCCGCCGTCTCCGTCCGGCGCGCCCTTGATCGGCTTGAACGCATGGAGAAATGTCGGCAGCGACCGGACGAGCGATACGAAACCGCCGACGGCGATGGCCCCTGCGCCGACATAGCGCACGTAGTTGCGCCAGATGTCCTTCACGCCCCCCGCGTCCCACAGGGAGGCGGCCTCCGGAACCGTCGCGACGAGAATGGGCATCAGCACCATCCACCCGAGCATCGCGCCGCCGAACAGGAATGCGGATATCTTCGGGCCTACGATATACCCGACGCCCAGGAGCGCGGGCGAAACGTCAAACCCCACCGCGCCGCGGACGAGCTTGACCGGCCAGAGAAACGTCTCGGGAATCCATTGGAGCCATCCCGTCACGAACTTGACGGCCGCCGCCACGCCAAGTCCGGCGAACACGTTCTTCGCATGCTTCGCGCCCGCCTCGCCCGCGCGCAGCACGTCCGCGCAGGCAAGTCCTTCCGGATACGTCAACGTCTTGTCCGCGACGATCAGCGGACGCCTCAGCGGCACCATCAGCAGGACGCCGAGCGTTCCGCCCGCAAGGGCGATCAGCGTGACGGAAAGGAGCTCGGGCACGGCGAAGTCCGCAGGCCGTTCCCCTGCCCACAGGTACAGCGCCGGAAGGGTGAAGATCGCGCCGGCCGCCAACGACTCGCCTGCGCTGCCGATAGTCTGCACCATGTTGTTCTCGAGAATGGAATCGCGGCGCAGGACAAAGCGCAGCACGCCCATCGAGATCACCGCCGCTGGGACCGAGGCCGAAACCGTCAGCCCCACGCGGAGCCCGAGATAGGCGTTCGCGGCCCCGAACACGACAGCCAGCAGCACGCCCAGCACGACGGCCGTAACGGTCAGTTCACCCGCGCCCGCGCCTATAAAATCTTTTTTCGTCATTTCGCCTTTGCCGCCAAGTTCGTCATTTGCCGACAGTATACCAAATCGGCCGTCGTTCAAGGATGGTCAATCGCGTCGGCGAGCTGGTCGATGCCGTCGCAGTTCAGCCGAAGCGCCCATTCGTTCTTGCAGTCCATCCACGATGCCATCACGTATCCTTTCAAATGCTCCGGCGAGACGTTTGCGCGGCAGAACTTCACGATCTCCTTCGAGTTGTCGGAGTTCTCGGTGCGGCCGGACGCCCTCAGCTTCTTCGACACCCAGTTCGTCGGCAGGGCCACGATGTCGAACCCCGCCTTGTCCAGGTCGATGAACAGCCTGAGCCGCGGCCGGTAGTTAGGCTTCATCTTCTCGATCACGTAGCCCTGCGCGTCCTCGTTGTAGTAGCTCGTGCACTGCAGGACCGACTTGGGGCACTTCTCCACGAAGTCCGGATGCTTCCAGCCGTAGCCGCTGAACATCCACGGCCTCATGCCGAGCCGTTCCACGGCGTCGACGAACTTGTAGAGCGCGTGCCACCAGAGCTCGTGCTGGCGGCAGTTCACGTGCACCGACTCCCATTGGTATTCCAGCTGTTCCTCGTCGAACCCGATGTGCATGAAACGCGGCGTCTCGAAGATACAGGTCGGTCGAGACCATCCTGTGGTACTGCTTGAGCCATTGGTCGTGCGTGGCGGAGAAGTTGAGCTTCGGGATCGGCTCAAGGCCCATGTTCCGCAACCGCCGCACCTCGGCGCGCATCCGGTCGGGCGACCAGCTCCCCTTGACGGCCAGCTCGGGGTGGCTCGGGTACTTCACGAACTCGCCGAGGTCCATCACCACCATGTTGAAGTCTCGCTTCTTCGCGTGGTCGATGGTGCGGTTCCAGATGTCCTCCGAGAAGTAGATCTCGTCGCGCGTGTAGCGTTTGCCTTCGATCTTAGGCTCCCCCGGCGCCAGCCACTCGCCCCACATGTTCATGCCCATGTGCAGCAGCACGCCGCGGATATTTTCATCGGCGGTCGCGCAGGAGCGCGACCCTCCCGGTAGGGCGCGGCCGCCGGACGCGCCGCCCACCGCCAGTGCCGCCGATGCGATCAGAAACTCTTTGCGTGTTACGGCTTTGTCCATGTTTTACCATCCGTTTAGGAGTTGTCGCATCTGTCGGGCGGGGGTTACCACTCCGCCACGCTGCCGTCGGCGTGCCGCCAAACGGGATTCTTCCAGTTGTGGGGCGTCTTGTTCTCCTCGATGACGAGCTCCTTGTTCACCTTGACGCCGAGGCCGGGCAGCTTCGGCAGCTCGACCCAGCCGTCCGTGAACGCGAAGTCGTCCTTGTTGGTCACGTAGTCGAGCACCGTCTTGCCCACGTTGTAGTGGATGCCGATCGACTGCTCCTGGATGACGGCGTTGTAGCTCGTGGCGTCGACCTGCAGGCAGGCGGCGAGCGCGATGGGGCCGAGCGGACAGTGCGGCGCGAGCGCCACGTCGTACGCCTCGGCCATCGCGCCGATCTTCTTCACCTCGGTGAGGCCGCCGGCGTGCGAGAGGTCGGGCTGGATTATGTCCACGCCGCCCGCGTTCAGGAGGCGCTTGAAGTCGTAGCGCGTGAAGAGGCGCTCGCCCGTGGCGATCGGGATGTCGCAGGCGGCGGCGATCTCC
>CACWSW010000186.1 GCA_902763655.1 uncultured bacterium | reverse complement strand
GGTGGCCGTCTACGACCAGATGCCCGAGATGGGCGGCATGCTCCGCTACGGCATTCCCGAGTACCGTCTCCCCAAGGCGATCCTCAAGGCCGAGACGGATGCCATCGAGGCGCTGGGCGTAAACTTCATCAACAACTTCAAGATCGGGCGTGACGCGGACTTCGCGAAGTTCCGTTCGTGGTTCAACGCGGTGATCGTCGCGAACGGCGCGTGGAAATCGACGGCGATGCGCGTCAAGGGCGAGGACCTCAAGGGCGTGTGGGGCGGCATCGACTTCCTCCGCGCGGTTGTCACCGGCGAGAAGCCGGACATCGGCGAGCGCGTGGCGATCGTCGGCGGCGGCAACACCGCGATGGACGCTTGCCGCACCGCGGTGCGTGTGGGCGCGAGGGAGGTGTTCGTCGTGTACCGCCGCACTCGCAAGGAGATGCCGGCGGAGGACGTCGAGATCACGGAGGCCGAGGAGGAGGGCGTCAAGTTCAAGTTCCTCTACGCCCCCGACGAGATCCTCGGCAAGGACGGCAAGGTGTGCGGGATGCGCCTCCAGGTGATGGAACTCGGCGAGCCCGACGAGCGCGGCCGCCGCAAGCCCGTCCCCGTGCCAGGCAAGTTCGAGGAGATCGCGCTTGACAGCGTGATCGCCGCCATCGGCCAGCGCAACGACCCCGAGGGGTTCGCGGATCTGCCGCAGACGCAGAAGGGCACCATCGCCGCCGACGAGGGCAACTTCTCGACCACCCTTCCCGGCGTGTTCGCGTGTGGCGACACGGTGAACAAGGGCGCAGGCATCGCGATCGGCGCGATCGCGCAGGCCAACGAGGCCGCGCTCGCCGTGAACGCCTACCTGCGCGGCGGCGAGTACAAGCCTGTCAAGCCGATCCTCTCCGAGCGCAACCTCACCGAGAAGGACTTCGAGGACCGTCCGCGCATCGCGCGCGCCGTGATGCCGCAGCGTCCCGCCGAAGAGCGCAAGCACGACTTCAAGGAGGTCAACCTCGGCCTCTCCGTGGAGGCGGCGCAGGCGGAGGCGAAGCGCTGCCTGGAGTGCGGCTGCCACGACTTCGAGGACTGCAAGCTCATCCGCTACGCGAACCTCGTGCAGGCGGATACGCAGCGTCTTCGCGGCGACTTCCATCCCGGCTTCGTGGAGCAGAAGCTCGTCACGATCGAGCGCAACCAGCGCAAGTGCATCCTCTGCAACCTCTGCGTGCGCGTCTGCGCCGAACAGGCGAAGCAGGGCCTGCTGGGCCTCGTCGGCCGCGGCTTCAAGACCGTGATCAAGCCGGAGTTCAAGGACCCCGCCGCGACGGCAGTCTGCAAGGACTGCCGCCTCTGCGCGGAGAACTGCCCCACGGGCGCGCTCAAGATCATCGGTTAGCCGGAGAAGTTTCTGCCCATGCGCGGAAGGGAGGCACTTGCACTCGCGGCGGCGGTTCTCGCGCTTGGCGCGGCGGGGGCGGTGCAGCTGCGGGAGAGGCTGGCTTCCGGGGCGCATGGCGCCTTCGACGAGATAGTGTTCGCCACGCGCTCCGGCAGCACGGATCCGCACTGGTACGCCAACATCTCCTACTTCGGCCGCTCGGCGGACGCTCCCGTCTATAGCCAGAACGGACGCCTCCTCGCCTACAACATCAAGACCGGCAAGTACCGCGTGCTTCTTGAAGATGTTGCCGGCAGCGTGCGCGACCCGAGCGTGCACTACGACGGCAAGACGATCCTCTTCTCGTACCGCAAGGGCGGCACCGGCACCTTCCACCTCTACACGATCAGCTCCGACGGTACGGGGCTGAAGCAGCTCACCTTCGGCGAGTACGACGACTTCGAGCCAACCTGGCTGCCGGACGGCGACATCGTCTTCGTCTCTACGCGCTGCCGCCGCTGGGTGAACTGCTGGGTGACTCAGGTGGCCACCCTCTACCGCATGAAGCCCGACGGCTCCGGCATTCGCATGATCTCCGCGAACACCGAGCACGACAACACGCCGTGGGTGCTGCCTGACGGGCGGATCCTCTACATGCGATGGGAATACGTGGACCGCCGCCAGGTGACGTTCCACCATCTCTGGACGATGAACCCCGACGGCACGCAGCACCAGATCTACCAGGGGAACACGTACCCCGGCAGCGTCTACATCGACGCAAAGCCCATCCCTGGCTCCGAGGATGTCGTGCTCATCGATTCGCCCGGACATGGCCGTCGCGACCACGGCGGCATATTGAGTGTCCTTTCCGCGAAGGGAGGCCCTGATGACCGGGCGAACGTCAAGGCCATCGTGAAGAGGGGGACGCTCTATGATCCGTGGGCGTTCTCGAGCGACCTCTTCATGTTTTCCGACGGAAAGAACGTTCTCCTCTCTGATCGCGAGGGGCGTCTGGAGCATCTGTGCCGCCTGCCGTCTATGTTCGGCGGCGCGGGACCGACCGTCCTGCTCTTCGAGCCGCGCCCGCTCATGCCGCGTCCGCGCGAGCGCATCCTTGCGGACCGCACGGACCTGACGAAGAAGACGGGCGAGTTCTATCTCGAGAACGTGCTGGAGAGCCGCAGCATGCAGGGCGTGAAGCCGGGCACGGTGAAGCGGCTCATGGTGTTCGAGGTGCTGCCCAAGCCAATCAACTTCTCCGGCGGCATGGAACCGCTCACGTACGGCGGGTCGTTCGCGCTGCCGCGCCTGCTCGGCTGGGTGCCGGTGGAGGCGGACGGCAGCGCGTACTTCACCGCGCCTGCGCTGAAGGCGCTCTTCTTCGTGGCCGTGGACGCCGAAGGACGCGCCGTGAAACGCATGCAGAGCTTCACGCAGGTGATGCCGGGCGAAAGGCAGGGGTGCGTGGGCTGCCACGAGCGCAAGACCGCGAACACCGTGCGCCGCGTGAAGGCCGTGTCGCAGGCGCTGGCACGCAAGCCGAGCGAGATCGATCCGAAGGGCCGCCTCTTCGACGTGGCGGACTTTCCGCGCGACATCCAGCCGATCCTCGACCGCGCGTGCGTGAAGTGCCACAACCCGGACGTGCGCAAGGCGGGACTCGACCTCTGCGGCGACCGCGGGCCGATGTACTCGATGGGCTATCTCGGGTTGCTCCTGTGGGGACAGGTCCTCGACGGACGCAACCTCGCCGAAAGCGACTGGCCGCCGTACGCGCGCGGGAGCGGGGGGAGCCCGCTAATGAAGAAGATCGACGGTTCGCACCACGGCGTGAAGGTGAGCGAGCGCGACCGCCAGATGATCATGCAGTGGCTCGACGCCTCCGCGCCGTACGCGGGCACGTACGCCGCGCTAGGCTGCGGGTTCGTGGCTGGAAGCAAATCGCACCTGCCGTACAACCCCACGGGCGGACGTGCGGTCAATTATCCCGCGCGGCAGGTGGTGGGGAAGCGGTGCGCGACGTGCCACGTCACGCCGGGAACGATCGGCGACAACGCGCCGATCCGCTTCCACAAGAAGGACGATCCGCGCAACCGGCGTTCGTGGCGCTTCTCGCGTCATGTCGTCTTCAACCTCACGCGTCCCGAGAAGTCGCTCTACCTGATGGCGCCGCTCGCAAAGGATGCTGGCGGGCTGGGCCTATGCACGAACGCGCAGGGGAAGGCCGTGTTCGCGAGCACCGACGACCCCGGCTACAAGACGCTGCTCGCGCTCGTCGTCGACGCGAAGTCGATCCTCGATTCCGACCCGCGCTTCGACATGCCGAATTTCTGTCCGAACCCCGAGTACCTTCGCGAGATGAAGCGCTACGGCATCCTGCCGTCCGGAATCGATCCGGCAAAGTGCCGCATCGATCCATACGACACGGACCGCCGCTACTGGTCGCTCGACTGGACGCAGCTGAAGTGAACTGTCGCCGTCAGCAGTTGCCGACGAGGACGCGACGGAGGCGCGTGCGGGCGACGTCCGCGAGGCGCCGGACGGTCGCCACAGGCGTAGGCGGCACGTCAAGCAGGCGGAAGCGCGGAAAGAACCGCGTCACATGAAGCGGGATGTCCGGCGAGATCGAGGCGAGGAAAGACGCGATCGCGTCGATGTCCGCCTCGGCGTCGTTGCGTCCCGGCACCACGAGCGTCGTTACCTCCACGTGGCATCCTGCGGCATGGAGCGTCTTGATCGTGCGGCAGGCGGCGGCGAAGTCGCCGCCCACCCAGTCGTAGAAATCCTGCGAAGGCCCTTTGAGGTCGATGTTGGCGGCGTCGATTAGCGGCGCCAGTTCCTCCGTCACGGACGCCTCGGCCACGCCGTTCGAGACGAGGACGTTGAGCAGCCCGCGGGCATGCACCTCCCGCGCGCAGTCGCGCACGAACTCCCAGCCGACGAGCGGCTCGTTGTAGGTGTAGGCGATTCCGAGGTTGCCGCGCTCGCGCGCCAGTCTCTGCGCGAGGTCGGACAGCTCCGACGGCGTCGCGGAATCGGTCGCGACCTCTCCCTCCCCGTGCTGCGAGATGGCGTCGTTCTGGCAGAACGGGCATCGCAGGTTGCAGCCGTAGCTTCCGATGGAGAGTACGGGACGACCCGGATGGAAGAACGCGATCGGCTTCTTCTCGATCGGGTCGAGCGCCATCGACGTGATCCGTCCGTAGTTCGCGCATGCCACGCGGCCGTTCTGCGCACGCCGTGCGCGGCACGCGCCGAACGCGCCCTCCGCCAGGCGGCAGTGGCGCGGACACGTAGTGCAGACAGCCTCACTCATGGAAGACTTCCGCCTGGAACGTCTCGAATGCCGCGCCCTCGCGCCACGCCTCGGGCGGCAGTCCGGCCTTTTGCGAAAGGTACGTGAGCGTGGTGGCGAGGTCCCATCCCTGCTCCGGCGCCACCTGCGGCAGGAACACGGCGAAGTGGCCGTTCTTCTCGAGCGTCATGCCGTCGCGTCCCAGCACGATGTCGCGCCAGGAGGCAACGGGCCTGGGCGGCGTGAGCGCCGAGACCTCCACGCGAAGCCCCGCAAGCTCGCTTGGCGAGACGGGGTTGAAGCGCGGGTCGTGGAGCGCAGAGTCCGCCGCTCGCGCAGTGACCGCCTCGACGAGCGGACGCACGGTAAGGATCTCGCCGATGCAGCCGCGCAGCGCATGCGTGGCGCGGTCGTTGAGCGTGACGAACGCGCCCATGCGCGTGCGCGTTGCCGCCGGCGCGGACTGCGTGAAATGGTTCGCTGGGAAAGGCTTGCCGGTGCGGACTGCGTGCTCGACCGCCTCGCGCGCGATCCTGAGCAGGAACGCGCGATCCTCCGCGTTCAGCGTTCCGGCGGCCTGTGCAGGCCAGTCGATGTGCCCGGCCATCACCGCGTAGCAGACGAACCGCGTATAGTCTCCCTCCGCGTCGCTCGATGTCGCGTAGCGCAGGCGAACGAGCGAGGACCCCGCGGGGAAGGCGCGCAGGGCGAGCTCGATCGGGACATGGCCGCAGATCGTGGCACCCGTCCGCCTGACGGTCGCGCAGAAGCCGTCCGCGTCGCCGGCGGCGATCCGCGCGCAAGCCTCGCCGTCGACCTCTGCCACGCGCCGGCGCACATCCTCGCCGCCCTTGGTGCCGTACGGGACGTAGGAGAAGTCGGTGCCGTAGTGCGTGAAGTCGGACGAAATGACAAGCAGCGTCTCGGCGTCCATCAGCGACGCGAGTGCGCGCACGCACATGCCGCGCTGGTCGGGATTGAACGAGCCGACGACCAGCGGCACGATGGAGAACGGCTTCTCGAGGGCGAGCTGCAGGAGCGGGAACTCGATCTGCGCGGAATGTTCACCTGCGTGGACGCGGTCGTTGCGTACGACAGGCGCGATCAGGGCGAGACGGTCCAGCCAGTCGCGGTCGATCGGTATCGTGCCGAGCGGCGTGGAGACGGCGTCGGCCTCCGGCGCGACGAGCCTGTTCTCTATCCACACGCGGTGGCTGGGTGCCAGCACGACCACGCGCCGGAACGCCACGCCGCGCACCGCGCGCACTGCGCGCCACGCCGTTTCGCCGGAGTACGCCCATCCCGCATGGGGCAGGACGATCACGTTCGTCCGCTCAGGCGCGGCAGACTCGTCCTTTGCCGTCGTCTTCTCCCACGTCTCCGCCATCGCGCGGATCTCGCGTTCCGTGCCGGGATACCACGTCCCGGCCAACGTGCTGTTCAGTGTCTTCATGGCACGCATAGTTTACACGATTCCGCCGCCTTGGTACAATCTGTATCATGAAAACCCGCATATTCATCGTCGTTGCCGCATGCCTGCTATCTGCGGCCGCCGCAGACCTTTCGATTGCCGTCCCGAACATGGCGTTCGAGATCAATGCCGACGCGACTGCCGCGCGATTTGCCTTCCCGCGGAACACCGCCGCGGACAAGGACTTCTGGCGGCTCATCCTCGACGACGGCGCCCGCACGGAGATACCGGTCTTCTCCCATGCCCAGA
>CACWSW010000185.1 GCA_902763655.1 uncultured bacterium | reverse complement strand
CTGACCGGGAATTTGCTTGTTCCCTCGGCTTATGCGGCACTTGACGATAACACCCTCACCTCCGTCGGCTTCAAGGGCACGGGCGCGCTCGACGACTTCGTCGTGACGACCGAGTCGCCGTCCTTCGCGCCTGCGGCGATCAGCCTGACCCTCACGTGGACGGCTGCGGAAGTGGATGCTGTCGCGTATGTGCTGGATTCGGATCCCGCAACGACGAACGTTCTCTCGAACGGTACGGCTGCCTCGATTCCGGCCTCTGCCATTGGAACGAATGCCACGCTCGTTGTGACGTTCGCGTCCGGCTACGAGTTCGACTACCTCGACATCGGCGGGCTTCAGTTGCATTCCCAGACGTTCCCTGTGCCGCCGGTCAGCACGAATGCGACGCTCGTCGCGAAGGCGGCGGCGGCCTATCCGACCTACGTCGGCGAGGACGCTGCGCTCAAGTCCCAGTACGATACGTGGAAGGCCACGAACGGTGCCGATAGCCAAAGCGCGTACGAGAAGCAGTTCCTGCTGAACGTCGCTCCTGGCACGACCGTTGCCGATGACGCGCTCGTGATCGAGTCGATCACCGAGAACGAGACGGCTGGCTGGGACATCGTGGTGTCCACGTCGGTGAGCGGAGCTGCGCTGTCTGCCAACGACGCGACCACGTACAATGGCTATCTGCTGGTTAAGGCCGCCAATGACCTTGCGGGCCTCGCGACCGCGACGCCTGTCGCCTACACGGTGACGGCTGTCACTGGCGGCAAGGTGAGCATCAACGTCACGGCTGGCAAGTTCATGAAGGTTGTGCTGACAACGACTGCTCCGGCCCAGAACTAAGCGGCTGAGTAACAGAGCCAAAGGCGCAAGCCAATGGCACGCACGAGGGGCGCGGCAGCAATGCCGCGCCCTTTGTTTGTCGGCAAGTGGCTAGTGGGCGACGAAGCGCCTGGGATGTGCGAAGCATCGGCTTGCCATTGGTGCGCGCACGGGGCGCGCACTGCAAAACTGCTCCGCACCTGGCCATGGGCGGGGCACTGGCCTTCCGGTGGCCTTGCCCTCGGCGGCGAAAGGCCTGGCGATTCTCACATCCCTTTTCCCGCCAACCACGTGGCCACGAGATCGCCCATTTCATGGCAGCGTTCGTGGAGTTCGCGGTTGGTCAGCTCCCGGTCCTGGTCCGGATAAAGCGAAAGGAACAGCATGCGGCCCTCCGCGCAGAAACGCTCCTTTTTTTCCGAGGGATGCCACCGGTCGCCGAAACCGTCTGGCGACAGCACGACCATCCCGCCGCCCGCCTTCGCGATGGCGTTGCCGCAGTCCTTTTCAAGCGGACTCATGAATGTGGAGATGCCGGCGCCGCCCGGGCCGATGCGCGAGGCTTGTGCGACGAGCGACTTCCACTCCGGCGAATTCGGCAACGTGCGGCGGTGTCCCTTGAGGGGCACGAGCACGGGCCGTTTCAGCAACTCGTCGTTGCCGTAGGCGAGCCAGGTGCGGTCGAGGAACTGCACGGTGTGGCGAGTCAGGAACAGGCCGCTGCTTTGCTGTCGCCGCCAGGCCCGGAAGGGGTTTTCAAGGATGTAGGTTGTAAAGGCCTTGAGCTGGCCATTGCGCTTGACGATCCAGTCGTGCCACTCCCGCTCGAAGACTGGTTGCACGGTGCCCTCTACGGAGGGGCTGCCTAGCGCCTCCCAGTAGGCCCGTGCGAGCTTTCGCATGAGCAGCACCACAAGGCTGCCAAGCGGCATCTGGTCGCCGGTGTCGCGGATGCGGATAAGCATGTGGATGTGGTCGGGCATGATCGCGACAGGCGTGATTGATTCGACGCTCAGCGTGTCGTTGGCGAACCGTTCAATGGCGGCGAGCAGGGCCGCCGTTACGGCGGTGTTCTCGAGAAATACCTCTGGATGGTGCTGGAGCTCCCGGATGCTGGCGGCGTCGTGCCGTGAAAGGATGGCAGCTTCGCTCTTCCTCGTAATGCGGGAGAATGCGGGAAGGCCCTTCCTCTTCTTGATCGTGACCATGTAGAAGAAGGGTGAGCGGTAGTTGAACTTTGGCAAGCGTCCCATGGCGGGGAGTATAGCGAAAGGAGGTGCTTCGCGCAAGGGCCGCGCGCTTTTTTGCGAAGCACCTGGCCACGGGCGGGGCACTGGCCTTCCGGTGGTGCGCGCACGGGGCGCGCACTGCAAAACTGCTCCGCACCTGGCCATGTGCGGAGCATTGGCTTCCCAATGGCCTCGCCGCTTGCGGTTTCACGCTTCGCCAATGGCCTCGCCGCTTGCGCCACGGCTCTGCTGCCCAAGGCGGGGCAATGGCTTTGCCAATGGCAGGGTGCGCAGCCGTTTTGCAGGGCGCGCCCCGTGCGCGCCCCACTGGCAGGCCAATGCCCCGCACATGGGCAAGCGCTCCGCAAAAAAAGCGCGCGGCCAGGGGCATGGCCCGTGAAAGGGAAGTGCTTCGCACAGGGCCTTTCCCCTGCCGGCGGCACTTCTTGCGGGCGGTCCGCCAGCTTCCAGTGGCACTCCTTGCGGGCGGGCCAGCCACTGGAAGCTGGTAATTCTTGAGGCTAAAAAAAGTGAATAATTTGACTTTGGACTTGACTTGCCGATGAGAATGAAGTATTCTACTTGACAGTAAATTGGGTTGATTATTGCCTAAGTGGGTGATTTTTGGCCCAAAGTTGACAATTTCGGTAAATACGGCATGAAAATTGCCGATTAGACAGACATGAAAACCTTTAGAACAGATAGGAGGTGGCCATGAAAAACCGCAGCGTTCTCTGCCGGTTCCTCGGCTTCTTCTGCCTCGCGCTGATCGCGCTGCCTTTCGTGCGCGCGTGGGGATACACTCAGCTTGGTCCGGATCGTGTCCTGTTGATGAACAACGACACGAACATCTGGAACCAGGTGTCGTATCAGGGGTACAACGATACTGACCAGACGAAGGATACCTATTGGGTACATAGTAGCGAAGATGAACCAATGTTTACTTCGCTTAAGGTGGGACGCTTTCATACGCTTTATGCAAGCGATCAAACAGCGCTTTGGCATTTGGCCGAATGTCGTGCGGGAAGTGGTTCTAGTACGGCGGCCTCTCGAAATTATATTTCATGGTCTTCAACGGCTGAATCGATAGCTCATTCTGGGAGTTATGGCTTCTCTTCTGTCAATGAAGTCGGTTCGGTTTGTATGTGTAATACTACAAACTCATATGTTTATTCGCCTTATTACAAGGACGGCATTGGCGCCATATATTTTGATGCTGTGAACGCCTATACCAATCGTCATGGTACTTTGCGGCTCGAGATTGCAACAAATACTGTGGACGGAGCATCTTTGTCTTCAACCAATTTTTCTGATTTCGTTTGGTTCCCTTGCCCTGTGGACATTATCGCTCGCGCGAAAGGTTCTTTTATGGGTATTGAAATTTATACTTTTAATGTCAAGGAAACAAGTGTAACCAATGTGGTCCTTGATCTCATGCGTAGCGGGGATAAACTATTTACACGTGTGCGTTCGAATGTGTTTTCTTTTCTCGGCGGGTATCGAGGGCCAATACGATTTAGAATTGCTCGAATTACGCAAGCATCAGGCGCTGTTGATTCTGCCTACTTGTTAGTAGATAATATTGTTGCGTCTTATCCACCGATGTCTGTGGTCGTGGAACCCAATGGGTCATATGACGAAACATCTACAGGAGCCGATGTTATAGGGTGCGTTGGAACTTTTTCACCTCCGTTGCCTAGTACTGGTGAAACAAATGTTGTTGCATGTGCACATTGTTCATATATTATAAATCGCGGAGAAGAGGTTCGTGATCCTAATGAATCTTTTGTGTTAACAAATGCCAGATTGAACTACAGATGGCGATACCTTAATCAGTCGATCGGAGGGTGGCAATCGCACAATCTTGTGGTTGAGGGAAGCAACTTGATGTCCGAAGTTCGGTTCGATTTCCCCAAGTCAGTTGGGGATCTTGAATTCTTCTACACGGCGCAACAATCTGCACCGCATTATGTTCCGATTGATTATGCTACTGGTTCGACAAATGCTGCGGCGTATGGAAGCGGTTGGACGGAGGAGATCACCAACATCGTCTGCCGCGCCTCCTACCCGAACGCCCTGCCCTCCGGCGGCACGGACTGGTTCACGCGCATACGCGAGGGGGCAAGCGACTACGCGCACATCAGGGTCGTTGGCGAAGTGACCACGAACGGCGCGTGGGGCGTGAAGATGACAGAACTCAGGGATATCAAGGGCAATCTCGTCAAGCAGAACGAGCGGGATAGGATGGAGCTCATCGGCGACCACACCTGGCGGTACCACTACTACGTCCCCACGAACGCGGTCGGCGAGCGGATCAGGTTCCACTTCGAGGGCGCGAAGTACGCGGCGGGCGAAGAGCCGTTCACGTTCAACGTCACCACCAACATCTGGTATGCTAACAGCACGAACGTGCCGTACCTGCCGTACACCATGGCGGCGTCCGGCTCGGCGGCTGACAAGTACGACGCCATCGTCGAACTCGACGGCTCCGCCACGCACCTGCAGATCGACTTCAACGACGAGGTGGGGACGTTCGCCCTGACGCGCGGCACCTACCAGAACTTCAACATGTGGTCCGACGCGAGCGTCGGCTATCGCGGCCACGCCTCCGAGACCTCGGGCGTCTCGGACGTGAAGACCAGGTGGGACGCCAACATCAACGAGTGGACGCCTACCAGCTACGAGCGTCCGTCGCTCTGGCGCGAGGCGTTCGAGGTCGAGGACGGCGACGCTCGTTATCCGTACTATAGCTCTGCGGCTCCGAACGGCGCCACCAATCTCGTGAACGATTACGGCGCTTGGACTACGCCCAATGGCTGGAGTTCCGAGAACGCCGCGTTCGTGCCGCGCGAGCGCATTACCCCGTTCGGCCATTCCATCCAGCTGAAGGGTGAAGGCAAGGGGTCGCTGATGCTCAACAACCTTCCGGCCCAATACATCCCGAACGGCATCGGCGAGGTGGAGTTCGCGGCGCGCGTGGCGCAGGTTCCCGATTTCTACGGATTCTGCTGCAACTGGTTTGCCGACGCGGTTCCCAACTACGCCGTGAGCGCGAAGGTGACGATGAGCCAGCTGTACGACAACATCACGAGCACGCATCGCAATCCGCTCGACATCTCGCCTGCCAATCCGTCCGTGTCGCTCGTCGGATACTACCAGGGGGAAAAGAACGGCTGTTACGAGTTCCGTGTCACGCGCAGCGGAGATACCGAGCTGACGGTGGCGCTCTATAGGTGGAAGCAGGGCGAGGCGACCGAGCTGGTGAAGAACGTCCTCAAGACGTCGGGGACTGCGACGCTGGCATCAGGGCAACAGGGTTACGGCGTTGGCGGCAAGATCAACTCGGCGCCGTCATCGGCCAGCGGGGCCAGCATCAGCAACTTCAACAATCTCCTCGTGCCCGCGAATCCCGATGACGTGCGCAAGAACCAAGAACGCTGGACATGCATGTGCTTTTCGCTGTACACCGACGATTCGACTGGGGAGGTGTGTCTGGACGGATTTCTCTCTTCCGCGCACAATACGAGCGGAATTAATGGCGACCAGAACAACGTCAAGCGTGTGGTTGCGTATCGAGACACGGCTGCCGACCGTCTGAAAAGAGGTAGGTACGGTATCGGCTCCGTTGGTTGCCAGGCTGGTTTCGGTTATCTTTATACGCACGATTTCAACGATCCTTCCCGTTTTGCGAGCGGTATCAATCTTTCGGATGGGCATGGAAGCTCGTATCACGGCGGCTCTTACGAGGATCGCACGTATGCGGATTGGGACTATCAGCCGGAGAGGTGGAAAGCATATGTTACGACCGATACATACTATCAGGCCTCTGGTTTCAAGGCCCTGATTCCCGCAAACCAGACCGTCAAGCTGAAGTTCCAGAAGCAGGGCGACAAGGACGGATGGATCGACAGCGGCTGGGAGACGAACATTGTGGCGTTCGCCACGAACACGTTCGTATTCGCGCCGTGCGTTGCGCCTGACTACCTGGTCCGCCTCGAGACCGGCTCCGGCGATGCGGAGATCGTGATCGACAGCGTGGAGGTGAGGTCTTGGCGCGCGAGCGACACGCCCAACCTCTCGTCGCAGAACGGCCATTACGACGAGTGGGCCTACACGATGGCGTCGATCGAGACGTCCGCCGACATCGCGGGCGCGTCGTACAAGCTTCAGGCGGCGAGCACGAATGGGTACGCATTCATCTTCAACGAGGCAGGCATCGTGACGTTCACGCCGCAGATCGACATGGAGATCGACCGCGTGCTGCTCGTGGGCGGCGGCGGCGCGGGCGGATGGACGCTCGGCGGCGGCGGCGGCGGCGGCGGCGTGCTGGAGTACGACTGGGAGTCTGCGCCCGTGACGGTGCCTGCG
>CACWSW010000184.1 GCA_902763655.1 uncultured bacterium | reverse complement strand
ACCTTCTTGATGCGCCGCAGGTCGTCGTCCGTAAGCACGGGGCGGCGGAGCTTGACGAGGTGCGCGTGCTCGGGCGTCTCGGAGAGGATGTTGCCGACGTTGCCGATGTACGTCATGAGGGACATGACGAGTTCCTCGCGGATCGGGTCGATCGGCGGGTTCGTGACCTGCGCGAAGAGCTGCTTGAAGTAGTCGAAGAGGAGGCGGGGCTTCTTGGAGAGTACGGCGAGCGCGGCGTCGTTGCCCATCGCTCCGAGGGGCTCGTGGCCTGTCTCGGCCATGGGCTTGAGGATGAGGTTCAGGTCCTCGAGCGTGTAGCCGAAGCGTGCCTGGTCGCGCTGGAGCGCGTCCTTGCCGTCCTGGTCGTCGGGAAGCTTCGAGGGGACGATCTCGGTGAAGAGGCCCTGGATCGAGATGCGGTTCTGCTCCACCCAGCGGCGGTACGGGCGGCGGCGCGCGTAGAAGGTCTTGAGCTCGGTGTCTTCGAGGAGGCGGTGCTTCTCGAGGTCGAGCCAGACGATCGCTCCTGGGCGGAGGCGTCCGTGGCGGGCGATGTCCGCGGCGGGGAGGTCGAGCACGCCTGCCTCGGAGGCGAGGACGAACAGGCCGTCCTTGGTGAGCGTCCAGCGGGCTGGGCGGAGACCGTTGCGGTCGAGCGTCGCGCCTACGCCGATGCCGTCGGTGAACGCGACGGCGGCGGGGCCGTCCCACGGCTCCATGAGCGCGGAGTGGTACTCGTAGAAGGCGCGGACGTCGTGGCCCATGTGGTACTTGACGCCCCATGCCTGCGGGATGAGCATCATCATCGCGTGCGGCGCGTCGCGTCCGGCGGCGACGAGCAGCTCGAACATGTTGTCGAGCGAGGCGGAGTCCGACTGGCCTGGCGTCACGAGCGGCAGCAGGCGCTTGAGGTCGTCGCCGAAGGCCGGCGAGGCGAGCGAGGGCTCGCGTGCGGAGAGGGCGTTGAGGTTGCCCTTGAGCGCGTTGATCTCGCCGTTGTGCGCGAGGGCGCGGAAGGGGTGTGCGAGCGGCCAGGTGGGGAAGGTGTTCGTGGAGTAGCGCTGGTGCACGAGCGCGAACGGCGACTCGAACTCGGGATCGGAGAGGTCTGGGTAGAACTTCTCGATCTGCGTGGCTAGGAGAAGCCCCTTGTACACGATCGTGCGCGAGGAGAACGAGCAGATGTAGCCGTCCTTGATTGCCTTCTCGATCTCGCGCCGCACGACGAAGAGCGTCCGCTCGAGGTGGGCGTCGTTCGCGCGGGCGACGAACAGCTGCCGGATGCGCGGCATCACGGAGCGTGCGACGGGACCGATCGCGTCGGGGTTGACGGGGACGTCGCGCCAGGCGATGACGCGGAGAGAATTGTCCCGGACAATGTTCTCTATCGTCTCCTCCTCGCCCTCTGCGCCGAAGATCATTGCCACGCCGTAGTCGCCGGCGGGCGGAAGGGGATCGGACTTGATGCTCGCGAACGCCTTGCGGAAGAAGTTGTCTGGGATGCGCACGAGCAGTCCGGCGCCGTCGCCGGTCTCGGGATCGTTGCCGGTTGCGCCGCGGTGCATGAGCCGCTTGAGGACTGTGAGGCCGTGCGTGACGATGGCGTGGCTGGGCGTGTTCGAGATGTCGGCAACCAGTCCCACGCCGCACGCGTCGTGCTCGTATTCGCGCCTGTAGAGGCCCTGCTGTCGTCCGTTGTCGTTTTGCTGGTTCATTTCCGTGGCCTTTCAGTCGAGTGGGATGTCCTTGCCGCTGGCGAGGGCGCGCACGACGAGCGACGCGCCCGAGGCGCAGTCGCCGACGCAGAAGATGTTGCGCGCGGGATCGCCCACGAGGGCGGTGCGCGGCGTCTGGGCTATGCCGAGCTGCGCTACGATCGGGTGGTCCGTCGGTACGCCCGTGAAGCCCATCGCGAGGAGCACGAGGTCGGCGGGGATGATCTCCTTGGAGTCTGTGGCCGCGGCGAACTTGAGCGGACGGCCTTCGGGCGACTGCGTCCACACTACGCGCTCCACCTCCACGCCTGTGACGCGGTCGTTGCCGAGGAAGCGGAGCGAGTTGAGGTTCCAGCGGCGCGTGCAGCCTTCCTTGTGGCTAGAGCTGGTACGCAGCATGTATGGCCATTGCGGCCATGGCGTGGACTCGCTGCGTTCGTCTGGCGGGCGCGGCATGATCTCGATCTGCGTGACGGACTTCGCTCCCTGGCGGATGGCGGTGCCGACGCAGTCGGATCCTGTGTCGCCGCCGCCGATGACGAGCACGTTCTTGTCCTTGGCGCTGATCGGCGGTTCGGGGATCTCGCCCGTGAGGAAGCGGTTCTGCCCTTCGAGCAGCTCGAGTGCGAGGTGGATGCCGGGCAGGTGCCGGCCAGGTATCTTCAGGTCGCGCGCGGCGGGCGTGCCGATGGCGAGGACGAGAGCGTCGTGGCTCTTGGCCAGGTAAGCGGCGGAGACGTCCGTGCCCACGTCGATGCCGGTGACGAACTCTATGCCTTCAGCCTCGAGGATCGCGCGGCGGCGGGCGATTATAGACTTGTCCAGCTTGAAGCAGGGAATGCCGTAGCGGAGGAGGCCGCCGATGTCGGCGCGCTTCTCGTATACGGTCACCTTGAAGCCCTTGCGGCGCAGCGTGACGGCGGCGGACAGGCCCGAGGGACCAGCGCCGACGACGGCGACGCTCTTACCGTTCTCCGCCGCAGGCGGGCGCGGCACGACCCATCCGTTGCGGAAGGCGGTCTCGATTATGTGCTTCTCGGACTGCCGCACCATCACGGACTCCTCGTCCAGCTGGTGGACGCAGCTCGCCTCGCAGAGGGCAGGGCAGATGCGGGAGGTGAACTCCGGGAAGTCGCTGTTGACGCTCAGCAGGTCGTAGGCGCGGCGGTCGTCGCCGTCGGCCACGGCGCGGTTCTGGTCGGGGACAAGGTTTCCGAGGGGGCATCCGTAGGCGTGGCAGAAGGGCTGGCCGCAGTCGCGGCAGCGCGCGGTCTGTTCCCGTATCGCCTCTGCGGGCAGCAGGCGCTCGACTTCCTTGAAGTCGCGCACGCGCTCGTCCTTGTCACGGTAGATGTCGTGTATTCTTTCCATATGCACTCCGCTGTTGGGGAGGGGGAAAGCACAAGCCGTGCCAAGGGCGCGGAGTGGACGTCATGAACCGCCAAATGTGCAGCAAAGAACAAGATTGCGGCGAATCATGCTACAAGATTCGCCACAACCATTGCACCGCTGCGACAAAAAATGTAAAAGCGGAGTCGGCCGTCAGCCGATCGAGATGTGGATGCCGCCGCCGTCCTGGGGCTGTTGCGGCTCCTGGGTATCCTGGGACAGCTCCTGCGCGGGCTGTTCGCCGCCGCCAACGGAGATCTGCGGCTTGCCGCCGCCTTTCTTCGTGCGGGGAGGGGCGATCAGGCAGCCGTGGATGCGCCCGAGCGTCTTCGGGGCCTGCTCCACCACGCATTCGTCCTTGAGCATGTCGAGCACGCGCGCGATCATGTCCTCGCCCAGCTCCTTGTGGGCGTTCTCGCGTCCGCGGAACTGGAGGGTGAGCCTTACCTTCGCGCCGGATCCGAGGAACTGGCGGATCTGGCGCAGCTTGTGCTCCAGGTCGCCCGTGTCGGTTCCGGGATGGAACTTGATCTCCTTCACCTGCGTGACCTTCTGGGCCTTGCGGGCCTTCTTGGCCTTGATGGACTCGTCGTACTTGAACTTGCCGTAGTCCATTATCTTGCACACCGGCGGGGTTGCGTTAGGGGTGATCTCCACGAGATCCAGCCCTTGCTGGTCGGCCAGGCGCTGGGCCTGTCCGGTCGGCATGACGCCGATCATTTGTCCATTGGCATCCAAGACGCGCACCTGGGGCGCGCGAATCTTGAAGTTGACACGCGTAAACTGGGCGATAAGGCACCTCTCTTTAGTTGATTGTCATTAATGCTGTTTTTTGAAACGGCGAGATTGTAGCACATTACCCCTCCGCCGCGCAAGTGCTCATTTTCACGATTTTCGCGCTGCCGCAAGCGGCAGATGTGGTATAATTCAGGCCGACGACACGAAAGAAGCATGCAACAAGGAAACATCAAATGAGAATTCGCGACAAGCTGATTTCCACGAAGGTGCTCGCCGTGTGCGGGCTCGCGGCCATCGCCGGCTGCGGCACATGCAAGAAGGAGACGGCCGAAGCCGAGGACACGATGCCCGTCTTCATCACCGGCAAGATCGCCGACTCGGCAAAGTACGAGAGCCTCCATCCGCGCTTCGCCAAGGCGTTCGCGTTCATGCGTCGCGCCGACCTCGCCAAGCTCAAGCCCGGCCGCTACGAGATAGACGGCGACAACATGTGGGCCATGATCCAGGAGGCGAAGCTCACTCCCTTCGGCGACGTCCAGCGCACCGAGGTGCACGGCAAGTACATCGACATACAGGCCCCGCTCGACGGCCCCGAGACGATCGGGCTGCTGAAGCTCGATCCGAAGGAACGCGCCGCGCTTGACTTCGACGAGGCCAAGGACTACGCGCTCTTCGACCGCAAGACGCGCGCATACACCTTCCTCCCCGGAGACTTCGGCGTGTTCGTTCCGCCGTACGGCGCGCACGCGCCCTGCAAGTCGCTCGACGGCGCCACGCACGTGAAGAAGCTCGTCATAAAGGTGAGGAAGTAGAGCTTAGAGCTTAGAGCTTGGAGCTTAGAGCTTGGAGCTTGGAGCTTGTGCGGGATGAGAATCGCTTAAGTATCCACCATCAACCAACAACCAAGGAGAACTAAAAATGGAAATCATTGTCTGCAAGACGAAGGAAGAGGCCAGCCGCAAGGCGGCTGCGCTCGTGGCTGCGCTCGTGAAGAAGAACCCGAAGGCGGTGCTCGGCCTCGCGACCGGCTCCACGCCGATCCCGCTCTACAAGGAACTGATCGCGCTCAACAAGGCGAAGAAGATCAGCTTCAAGCAGGTGCGCAGCTGGAACCTCGACGAGTACTGGGGCCTGCCGCCCACGCACGACCAGAGCTACCGCTACTTCATGGACACGAACCTCTTCGACCACGTCGACATCGCGAAGAAGTCCACGCACGTCCTGAACGGTCTCGCCAAGGACGCGGCGAAGGAGTGCGCGGCGTACGAGAAGGCGATCAAGGCGGCGGGCGGCATCGACCTGCAGGTGCTCGGCATCGGCTCCGACGGCCACATCGCGTTCAACGAGCCCGGCAGCTCCCTCGCGAGCCGCACGCGCCTCGTCTCGCTCACGCCGCAGACGGTTAAGGACAACTCGCGCTTCTTCAAGAAGGCGGCGGACGTGCCGCGCTACGCGCTCTCGATGGGCGTGGGCTCCATCATGGAGGCGAAGCGCGTTGTGCTGCTCGCGTTCGGCGCGAACAAGGCGGCGGCGGTAGCCGGCGCGGTGGAGGGCGGCGTCTCGCAGTTCTGCACGGCGAGCGCGCTCCAGATGCACCCGGACGCCTGGTTCTTCTGCGACGCTGCCGCGGCGGCCAAGCTGAAGCTCAGGAAGTACTACACCGTGCGCGGCGAGGAGGCCCTCGCCCGCGAGCTGGCGTAGGCAGGCGCCGTCAGGCAAAGCCGGGAGAAGAGGCATGGATACGAGAAGAGCGTCACTGTTGGCGTGCGCGCTGGCGTCATCGCTTGCGTTCGCGGCGGTCAACAACCCCTACGGCTCGTGCGCGCACGTGACGCGCGGCGAGCCGCCCGCGCGCACGTGCGCGATGATGCGCCAGGCCGGCATGGGCTGGGTGCGCAGCGACTTCGACTGGCGGTCGATCGAGAAGAAGAAGGGCGAATGGGACTTCGCCTACTTCGACAAGGTCGTCGCCGAATGCGAGGCCGAGGGAGTCCAGCTCCTGCCCATTCTCGGCTACTCCGTGCCCTGGGCGCATCCGGCCCACGCGCATCTCGACGCGTGGGAGGAGTACGTGCGCAAGGTCGTGACGCACTACGGCAAGCGACTGCCAGTCCTCGAGGTGTGGAACGAGGAGAACATCCCCGGCTTCTGGAAGGACCCGAATCCGACGAACTACCTCGCCGTGCTGCGGCGGACGTACGAGACGGCGAAGAAGATCGACCCGAACGTACGCATCGCCTTCGGCGGCACGGCGGGCGTGCCGTTCAAGTTCATCGAGGAGGTGTACAAGCTCGGCGGCGCGAAGTGGTTCGACATCATGAACATCCACCCGTATTCGCATCCGCGCCGTCCCGAGGGCGTCATGGACGCGCAGATCGAGAAGCTGCGCCTCATGATGGCGCAGTATGGCGACGCGCAGAAGCCCATCTGGATCACGGAGGTCGGCTGGCCGACACACAGCGTGAGCATCTCGGAGGGCGGGGCATCTCGGAGGGCGGGCTGCTGCTCGCCGGCCTGAAGGCGGCGCGGCCGGACATGAAGACGTGGCGGATGCTCTACGTGCCCGCGCAAACGGACGAGGAGGGCGATGCGGACGAAAACGTCTGCCGCCAGCTGCTCGACTTCCTGCCGAAGGGCTCGCGCGTGGAGGTCTGCCGTTCCGTCGGCCTGGCCAAGCGCCTCGCGAAGGGCGACGTGGACGGCGTCGTCTACCCGTTCTCAGAGAACTATGCGGCCGACTCCGTGGACGCCGTCTGCGCGTTCGTGAAGGCAAGGCGGGCGGCGTGCTCGTGGACTTCGGCGGCATGCCGATGTGGAACGCCTACCGCGCGGACGCGGACGGCGTCATGCAGCGGGACAAGAAGGCGGAGACGTGGAAGGACCGCCAGCGGCTGCGCATCGCCGAGACGGCGTGGTGGGTCGACAAGCGCTACCCCGAGTCGATGCCCGTGCTCCCGACCGCCGCAGCGAAGGGCGTGAAGGTGCCGCCGAAGGGATTTGACGGCCAGCGGTTCCTCACGCCGCGCCTGCTCCAGAAGGGCGACGCGTTCATCCCGCTTCTCTCCGCGCCGACGAACGGCATCGAGGCCGTCGCCGCCGCCGTGTACAAGTTCAACAGCGACATGAAGGGCGCGATCGTGGTGAGCGGTCTCTTCGGACGCGGCAGCCACGGCACGAGCAGCGAGGAGCGCCAGGCGAAGATGACGGCGCGCGCGCTCGGCATCGCGTTCGCGGAGGGCATCGAGAACTTC
>CACWSW010000183.1 GCA_902763655.1 uncultured bacterium | reverse complement strand
CGTGACGAACCGCTACTGGTCGTACTACAACTACGACGCGAGCGGAAATGCGTCCGGCGACCTCGTCGTCCCGGAAGTCGGCGGCTTCATCGACGCCGACCTCGACAAGGAAGATGCGGGCATCGCCTCGCACGTCTCCCAGACGCTGACGATCGCCTCCGGCGGAAAGGCCTACATCTGGTTCGCGGAGGCGAGCGGCAACACGTGGCAGGTGGGCGATAACGCGCCTTGCTCTGCGGTCTATCCGCTGGAATCCTGGATGGCGATCCATCTTGACGAGGGCTGCGACGATGCCTCGGCATGGGAAACGACGACCCAGGCCGTGACGACGTTCGGGACATCCGACGGAGAAAACGGCATCTCTTTTACCAGCTCCGGCGCGAACGGCAGCGGGCAGAACAAGAACTGCGGCTTCACGCGGGCACTCGACGGCGCGATTTCCTCGGGACGCCTCCGCGTCTCGTTCAAGGCGCTTTTCGGGGATGGGGAACTCGTGTTTGCGCTTGGCGGCACGAAGGGCACGACGACCTCGCCGATGGAGGGCGGCGAGAGGATCTTGACCTTGGACGGATCGGCAAAGGTCTTTGGCGCGGCGGGGCCGTCCGTCACGCTTTCCGCCGACGAAACGCCCGTTCCGCAGGCGACGGTAAACGCCGGCGAGTGGATGGACGTCGACGTGATCATCGATCTCGATGCGCTCAAGGCCTGCGCCTCGGTCGGCGGCAGCGACTACGAGACGTTCAGCATCGCGTCTGCCTCGCATGCGCCGTATTCGTACTTCGGCATCACGCTCGCGGGCGGCAAGGCCCACGCGGGCGCGGTCGACGACGTGAGAATTGTCGCACTTGCGCCCACGCCGCAGGTGTCCGTCTCCGCGTCCGTGAACAACGCCGCGTTCGGATCCGTCGCCATCAACGGAACGTCGGCCGCCGAGGCGACCGTGTTCGCGGGGAACGATGTCGCCCTGACGGCAGTCAGCGCGAATCCCAATCTCTACGTATTTGATCACTGGGAGGACGCCGGCGGCGGCCTCATCTCGAGGATGACGACGCTCTTTATCGAGGATATTTCCGAAGACTGCGCCTACACGGCGGTCTTCCGCCAATACGGATACAACGAAGACCGCGTGACGACGTGGGACTTCTCGGAATACGCGGGAGACTTCGCGCTTGTGCCGTCCGGAAGCACAAACGTCACCGTGAACGGGATGACGTTCTCGCTGCAGAAGAACGATTCGATGACAGGGGAGAGTGGACTTAAGTGGTACACGCCGGCTCTTGGACACAAGTCGTACAGCAACGAAGAAACGCTTTCGGAAACGGACGACCATTACATTCTTTTCACGCCGACCGTTGATGGCACGCTGACGCTGACGTTCTCCATCGACAACTACAATTCAAGCCGCACGCCGCACATGTATCTGGCGGCGATCGAATCCGTCTCGGACTGCAAGAAGAACGCATTGCCGGAAGGGACGATTGACGTGGCGGCAAACAAGGTGAATGAGGATTTCGAGCTTTCGGCAAATCTTGTCGCCGGAACGACATATTGCATCTGGACGTCCGCAAACAATTGGTCTGGCGGTGGCTATTACCCGACGTTCACGATTCCCGCCATCACCTACGCGCAGCCCGTGAATTACGATGATGTCGACACGCATGCCTTCGTCTGGAATTCCGCCGTAACCGAAGGTGACTGGAACGACCCCGCCAACTGGCTCTACGAGGGGTTGGCCGCGGCGGCGACATGTCCTTCCGATTCGTCTTGCGACGTCGTCACTTTCAACAGTGCCGCCACCCTCAACTTCCCAACCGCAGCAGCTGCTTCAAACGTCTGGTTCAATGCCGCCGTCACGCTCGTTGGGAACACGCTTGCCGCTTCGACGGTCGGCGGTGAAGGCGCGATTACGCTTTCGAACGCCGGATTTTCAGGGGCCGATTCTGGCAACACCACGGTTTCCAACGACATTGTGATGGCCGCCGGAACCATCAATTCGTTCAATGTTTCCAGCGCGGGGCACATGTTTGTTCACGGAAACATCAGCGGCGAGGGGCGTTTCAACGTCGTGTTTCCGAACGTCAAGGAACGCGACTGCCATTTCTACGGCAACAACAACGATTTCCATGGCGACGCCTATACGTCGGGCGGCAGTTCCAATCGCAACTGCTTGAGGTGGAACAATGAAAACGCGGCCGGAACCAATGCCTATTGGCACATCGGGCATAGTTACGATACGTACAATGCCGATGCGTCGCGCATGGGAGCCAATGTCAAGTTTGGCGGATATGACGGGGCTTACTGGGATCGCCAAGACGGAAATGTTCTTACGATTGGCCATCTGAATCGCGAGAGCACCATCAACATCGGCAACGGCGTTGGCGGACGGGCCAATTCGCTTGTGAAGGAAGGCACCGCGAACCTCACGCTTGGCACGAAGGTGATCAAGAACCTCACCGTCAATGGCGGGTCTGTGACGATGCCGATCGGCATCGCTCCGCAGGCGCTGACGGTTGCGGAGGGCGCGAAGATCATTCTCGTCGGCGACGCGGCATGGGAAGAAGGCACGACCACCAATCTCTTCAGCTGGGCAACGCTGTCCTGTTCAGGATCTCTTGCGAGCCAGATCGAACTGACGGGGCTTGCCGCGAATCTCGGCGTGGAGTTCACCGTAGACGCCGAAAACAAGGTGGTCAAGGCCACGCTCGTGAAAGCCGCGCAGCCGAAGGTCGCGGTGTTCCTGGTCGGAGGGCAGTCGAACACGGAAGGGCGCATCCCCAATGGCGACCTGCCAGGCTATCTCGCCACGAACGAATACGCGCTCGTTTCCGACCACAGCACGGTTTCCGATTCTACGGAGCTGGGCACGTTCGCGGCATGGGTGCCGACCGGCAAGTGGGCGTATGACACGGAGGTGTATTACCAGATCTCTCAGGCGCTCGGTACGCAGTTCTACGTAGTCAAGACGAGCTATGGCGGGACTTCGGTGAACCCGGGCGTGAACAACTCTCCGAGCGCGCATGAGAACGCCTGGCTTTCCGGCTACGGCGCTGGCTACCACTGGTCGGCGAACGCGGACTTCCTCGCGGCGACGGTTAGCGCCGGCCGGACGTTCGTCAAGGACGGCGTGATGTACGACGGGCAGTCAATGCTCAAGGCATGGATCGAGAACATCGACGCGGCGCTCGACGCGATTGCCGCAGCCGGCAGGGTTCCTGAAGTGAAGGCCATCATCTGGCACCAGGGAGAGAGCGACAACAACAACGGAAACTACGCGTCCGACCTGACAGCCGTCGTCACATACATCCGCCAGCATGTCGCGGCCAAGTTGCAGAACGGCGATTATCTCAATCTCCCGTTCTTCTGCGGCAACGTCCCGCGCAGGAGCTCGCTCTTCAAGGCGGGGCTTGACCGGAACTTCACGACGATAGAGGAGACGGCAAACAACAACATGCACGTCGTTGACATCTACGACCTCACGATGCTGTCCGACAGCAAGCATTTCGACGCGGCGAGCGCCATCACGTTCGGCAAGCGCCTCTTCAACCGCATGATCGACGAGGGCGTGATGGAAGGGGAGAAGGTGGAAGTCGAGGACTGCGTCCGCGCGCCCGACTTCGGCCTCGAGCAGGTCGTCAACAACACGACCACCTGGACGTGGGACGGCATGTCGGGAGACATCGCCATTTCGACCACCAACATCTGCGGCGTGTATTTCCATGCGCGGGACACCAACAGCCGTAAGGTGAGTTTCAACAGTGTCGCGAAGACTGTAGCGTGGACTGTCGGCAGCGACAAGACTCCGACGGAAGTCGCCGGCGGAGCGTATTGCATTGCGTATGCCGACAACAGCGGAACACTGACTGCAACTTCCACGGCGGGCGACAGTTCCTGCGGCAGCTACATGGTTGCCGTCAATGTCGGACGTTCCGGGTCGTTCGAGGTGTTTTATGTCGCCGGAAAGGCCGGAACCATCAAACTTTATCTCAACGGCAGGGAGGTTGGCAGCACAGAAGCGGCTGTTGGGGAGGTTTCGCATCTAGCAGGAACCAACATCGGGAAGGGCGTTTACTATATTGCGCTTGGACAAGGCACCCTCATCGGCGCCCGCTTTGTCCCAGACGAGGAGATGCCGCCCGTGACGCTCACGATCGGCGCGGACAGATGGACCACGTTAGGGAACCTGCACGAATCGAACTTTGAGCTGCCCCGGGGCGTCAAGGCCTACGCGGTAAGTCCCGTTGAAGGCGATCCGACGCTTCTTGCGCTGTCGGAGGTGGGTGCCGTCAACATCGGCGGCGCGGTGGTGGTGAAAGGCCCGCCCGGAACCTATACGCTTGAACCGGGCGTAGGCGCGGCGTACGGAGGAGAGAACCTGATGGTCGTCCAGAAGGAGACGGGCGTTCTTGCGCCGACGTCGGGAAACGACTTCTTCAACTTCGAGTTCAAGGTGCAGGGCGGCAAGCCGGTCTTCGTGCGCGCGCAGGGCGACACGACGCTTGACGCGGGCAAGGCGTTCTTCTCGATCACCGAAGGCGACGACCATGCGCGGCAATCGACGTTGCACCTCTACGGTGCGGACGGAACCGAGAGGTCGGGCTTTACCTTGGTTATACGGTGAAATGCCGGTCGTCGTGCCGGTGTTTGCGGAAAAATCCATCCCTTACCCACTTGGGTAGGACGAGATCGGACGAAATACTATATACTAACGCCGTTCCTTGCACTATAAGGAGAAATACCGATGAACTCGAAACAGGCCCTTAGCCGCAAAACCTTAGCTATGTCGCTCGTTGCGCTGACCGCAGCGGCGGCGTCCGCCGTACCCTCGGGAAATGTCACGTGGGCGTGGAACTGCGAAAGCGCCGTTCCCTACGCGGATTATATTGCGACCGGGAGTGTATATGCGAACAGCGTCATCGGCGCCTCCGTCAACTCCGGTAGCGGAAACGTCAATCAATACTCGATAGTGACGGGTGAGTCAGGCACCGCAAAGAGCGGTAGCGAATTCATCAAAGTAATGCCGGTTGTTCCAGAAGGCAACGATAAATATCACGCAAACAACTTTGCCACAGTGTCCATTACTGGAGAAGCGGCCGAACTGGATGCGAAGATATGCGAGAGCTATACATTCTCTTTTGACTACGCGCCTTCGTATGGTGAAAACAAGCAATCCTATTTTAGCTTTGGTTTGGCGGTGCATGACGGCAACGGTACGGCAATCGCCTCTCTCTATAGCGACAGAAGCGTCGATAATCCCGTTGTCGCAATTTACAAGGGCGGTTCAGCGTCTGATGATTCACGGCTTTGGTCTGGGGGCCATTCAAATTATTCCACCGATCGCAGAAGTTCGCCGGAATCGTCTGCGAAGTGGTATCATTTCACCTTTCACGGGGATGTGGCCAATGGCGTGACGATGAGCGTAACTTATGCTGGCGAAACAATAGTGGATTCCCAAGTTGTTTCGCAGGAATTGCTCGTGCCCAGCAAGATTTTGCTCCGCGTCGGGTGCTATTCCAGCAGGCAGAGCTGGGCGTGCCTTGACGATTTCGCCTTTTCGGCCACGACAATTTACAAGGGAAAGTATACGAAGAGCGTGGAGTGCACGTTCGAGAATGACGCCGACCAGGCCATTCTCACGAACGGCTTTGTTACAAGCACGCTTCTGGGGACGACGGCGATGATCAATGACTCCGTGAACTGGTCTGCCGTGACCGGCGAGGCGTCGCCAAAGAGCGGAGAGAAGTTCGCGCAGATTAGCCTTGTGAACCGCAATAATCAAGTTGGTCGCGCGGGACTGTTGGTTGAAATGCCGCCGGACGTGACGAAGGCCGCCGAGTATGTTCTCGAGTTTGACGTACTTGTCATGTCAGGGTACAGCGGTGCCGATACAAATGGATTTGCCATCGTCGGGAAAAAAGGTACGCTTGCCACGATGCTGAATGGGTATAATTCCTCGGTCTTGTATAAAGGCGACAGCGAGGAGGATCTGCTTGCATCCGAGATCGCCGTCACCGGCTACAATAACAACTCGCCTGCCGCAACTCAATGCATTTGGCACCACTGCATCGTTCGCGGCGATACGGAAAGCGGCGTGTGGTTTTCCATGACGAGAAAGGACACGCGCGAAGAAATCGTGCAGAATGTCCGGCTTGGGGATTTCGACAATGTGACCAAGATCGCGCTTTGCGCTTCAATACACGGGCAGCGCACGATCTACGCCTGCATTGACAACGTAGAGGCCTATACGTACCGCCAGAAGGGCTTAGTGATCCGCTTCCTTTGATCCCGCAAGCCGAAGGAGGGAACCGATGAAGATTCGACCAGCCATCGTTTCGGCGATAGCCATCATGGCGCTGGCGGGTCCCTCCACGGCCGCGACGCATTCCCTCAACGCCGACTGGCGCTTCATCAAGGCCCCGAAGACGATTCCGCTCGCGCAGGCCAAGGGACGGCGGGCGTCAAGGTCGAAGAGGCGGCATACGACGACTCGGCCTGGGAGACCGTCTCCGTGCCGCATCCGATCAACGCGCACGACAGCTTCGACGACCGCGCCGTCGACGCGGGAGAGGCGAGCTTCTGGCGCGGCATGGCGTTCTACCGGAAGCGCTTCACGCTTGACGCCGCGCCGGCGGGGAAGGCGTTCATCGCGTTCGAGACGGTGAGGCAGTCGGTCTATCTGTGGGTGAACGGGACGTTCGCCGGATACTACGAGGCCGGCATCGCGCCGTGCGCGTTCGACGTGACGTCGCTTCTCAAGGCGGGCGAAAACCTCATCTGCGTCGCGACGGACAACTGCGCGGCACGCGGCGCGAAGCTCTTCATGCACGAGACGATTCCCGGACACGAGCCGGGCGACATGAGCGGCGCGGCCTACCAGTGGAACACGACGGATTTCAACGAGGTGCAGGGCGGGCTTATCGGCAACGTCACGCTCGTCCTCAAGCCGTCGAAGACGTATCTGACGCTTCCCTACTACAACAACCTCAAGACGGTCGGCACCTACGTGAGTGCGAAGGACTTCGATTTCGCGAAGGGCGCGGCGACGATCAAGGTGCGCGCGGAAGTTCGCAACGAGACTGGCAAGGCAGTAAATGCGAGACTAAAAGTCGAGATTTTTGAACCACGGAATACACGGAATACACTGAAGTCTACCGTGTCTTCCGTGTGTTCCGTGGTTGAACAAGTCAAGGATGCCGGCAAGGTGTTTCCCACCGCGCTCGAAAGCGACGTTTACGAAAACGCGCCGCAGCCCACGCGCGTCGCCTCGCCCGAGACGGCGACGCTCGAGGCCACATGCCGTGCGACGGGTCTCGTGTTCTGGTCGCCCGAGACGCCGCATCTCTACGATGTGAAGGTGTCGCTTGTCGGGGAGGATGGCACGGTCCTCGACACGGAGACAATCCGCACGGGCTTCCGCGAGGTCATGTACGACGCGACGTCGGGCGGCCTCAAGATCAACGGCAAGAACACGTGGTTGACCGGCTACGCGCAACGCGCGACGGACGAGTGGGCGGCGATCGGCGTCGCGCCCGACTGGCTGCAGGACTACGATGCGGCGCTCATCCGTCGGTCGAACGCCAACTTCGTCCGCTGGATGCACGTCGCGCCCAAGCCCGCGCCGGTGCGCGCGTTCGACAAGTTCGGCATCGTGAACGCCGCGCCGGCGGGCGACAAGGAAGGGGACGTTTCCGGACGCGCCTGGGCGCAACGCGTTGAGGCGATGCGCGACACGATGATCTACTTCCGCAATTCGCCGTCAATCGTCTTCTGGGAGGCCGGCAACAACCAGATTTCCCCGGCGCACATGAAGGAGATGGTCGCGCTGAAGAAACTGGTCGATCCCGATGGATATCGCTTCATGGGATGCCGGACGCTCCAGACGAAAGAGCAGCTTGCGGAGGCGGAGTACGTCGGCACGATGCTTCACCGCCACGAAATGCCGGCGTACGAGTCGATGAAGGCGCTCGGGAAGTTCATGCCGATGATGGAGACGGAATACGCCCGGCAGGAGTCGCCGCGCCGCGCGTGGGACGACTTCACGCCGCCCGACTACGACTACCGCGGCAGGTATCTGAACGGCGGAAAGAAAGAGACGGGCTACGACGTCTATGACCAGACGCAGGAGGACTTCGCGCTCTCGACGGCGAAG
>CACWSW010000182.1 GCA_902763655.1 uncultured bacterium | reverse complement strand
GCATCTCTGGCCGCTCGCGACGTTCAAGGTGTCCGGCGAGTCGCTGCTGGCGCTGCCGCCGCTGCCGGAGAAGCGCGTCGAGGAATGGGTGTGGGATGGACTCGTCTCGCGAAAGGACCTTGCGGCCGGCGACCAGACGCTGGAACTGCGCAAGGCACAGGTCATAGAGGCGCTGGCGGGTTTCCTGCCGAATGCCGTGTTGGGTGGCGGCGGGCTTTCCGGGTCGATTGAGGACGTGTCGATTCGCGGATGGGCCGGTTCTCTGATCGGCACGTGGGCCATCTTCGAGGGGTTCCGGACGGTGCAGCAGTATCGCGCCGCGCGGGCGGCGCGCGAGACGGAGTTCAAGCTGCAGGAGGAACGCATGACGCGCGTGGGCCGAGGCCGCGCGTCTCGACTACGAGGCGGCGGCGCGGCGCCATGAGGACGGACAGGAGACGCTTTCGTCCGTATTGGACAAGTTGGCGGTCAGCGAGGACGCGGAGACGAAGCTTGCGGAGTCCGCCTACGGCGAGGCGATGTCCGACATCCTCCTGCGCCAAGCTGTTGGAATTGACGTGATTAAGAATGCCGAAACCGATGAGGAAGAAAGGGAAATGGAGATAGAATGAAAAGTAACTGGATGAATTGGGGATGTGCGCTCGCGCTGGCGGTGGCCGGTTGCTCCGAGCAGGTGGTGGAGCGCGCGGAGACGCGTCCATTGGTGCGCGTCGGCGCAGCGCGGCAGGGCGTGACGTTCGTCGATGCGCTGCGCGTGCAAGGCACGGTGCGCGCGAAGGACGCGGCGGGTGTCTCGGCGCGCATTCCCGGCACGCTGGACGCCGTCTTCGCGGACGAGGGGGATCGCGTGAAGAAGGGGGACGCGCTCTTTCAGGTAGACCGCCAGAACCTCGAGAACGCCGTACGCGCGGCGAAGGACGATCTCGCGATGGCGAAGGCGAAGCTCGCGCAGGCCGAGGTGACGGTCGGCAAGGCCAGAATGGATGCCGAACGCATGGAGCGGCTCTTCGCGGGCTCGGCCGTGACGAAGGACGCGCTGGAGAAGGCACAGGTCGCGGCGAAGTCGGCTGCGGCCGCGCTCGAGGCCGCGCAGGCGATGGTCACGAAGGCCGAGACAGGTCTCGCCGTCGCCGAGAAGAACCTGTCCGATTCGTGCGTGCGCGCGCCGTACGACGCCATCGTGACGCGCAAGCATCGGAATGTCGGCGATTACGTCGGCCCCGGCGTCTGCGTGTTCAGCGTGGAGAATCCGTCCGTCTACGAGGTCTCTTTCTCACTCAACGCCGCGCACTTTGCGCGCGTGAAGCCGGGCAAGACGACCGTACGCCTAGCCCAGCCGCTGGCGGGGAAGCGCGATCTCGTTCTCACCTACCGGTCGCCGACGGTGAACGCCGTCACGCGGACGTTCGAGGTGAGGGCGCAGTTGCCGCGGACGGAGGACGTCGCCGCCGGCATGCTGCTGGACGGCGAGATCGTCTTCGCATCGCACACGGGGCAGGGCGTGCCGGCATCGGCCGTCGCGGACCGCGGCGGCTCGGATGCCGTCTTTACAGTCGTGGACGGCAAGGCCGTGCGCATTGCTGTCGAGACCGGGCTCGAGACCGACGGCTGGCGCGAGATCGTACGCCCGGCCTTGGAACCAGATAAGAAGATCATTCTCGAGGGCATGCTGCTCGTGAACGAGGGCGACGAGGTGAGGACGAAAGATGATTCTCTCTGATACAGCAATCCGCCGCCCGGTCCTGACGCTCGTCGTCCTGATCGTGCTGATGCTCTTCGGCACGCTCGCGACGCGGAACATGGGCATCGACATCGTGCCGAACGTCGTCGTGCCATACGTGTCGGTCATCGTCGTCTATCCGGGAGCGTCGCCCGAGGAGATCGAGACGTCCGTCGCGCGCCCCATCGAGGACGCGGCGGTGCAGGTGGACGGCCTCAAGCACATGACGACGACGTGCGCGAACAACTTCTGCCAGGTCTTGCTCGAGTTCAACCTCAACGTGGACCAGAACGTCGCGGCGGACGACATCCGCGCGAAGATCGCGGCGATCGAGGGCGACCTGCCGAGCGGCGCCGAGAAGCCGCAGGTGCAGAAGTACGACGTGAACGCGATCCCCGTCGTCACGCTCGCGCTGACGGGCGAACAGTCCGTCGACGAGCTCTACGACTATGCGGACGACCGGCTGTCGGGGCGGCTTTCGACCGTCGCGGGCGTCGCATCGGTCGAGCTGATCGGCGGCGAGGAGCGCGAAGTCGTCGTGACCGTCGACCGCGCGAAGCTCGCGGCCTGCGGTCTCACGCTCGCACAGGTCGTCGACGCGGTCGGCAAGGGCAACCTCAAGATTCCGTCAGGACAGCTCCCGGACCATGCGCGCGAGTTCTCCGTCATGTTCGACGCCGAGGCGCGCGGCATCGAGGACCTCGGGCGGATCGAGATCGGCACTGTGCGCGGTACGCGGATCTACCTGCGCGACGTCGCGACGTTTGCGTTCGGCACGAAGCGCAAGGAGTCGATCGCCTCGTTCGACGGACGTCCCGCAGTCCTGATGAGGGTGACGAAACGAGGCGAGGCGAATGCGGCGAAGACGGTGAATGGCCTGCGCGAGATCTACAAGATGCTTGTCGATGGGCTGCCGGGCGGCATGCGTCTCGACTGGGTGCGCGATGACGGCGCGTACGTAGCCGCGACGGTGAAGGGCGGCGTGGACGCCATCTGGCAGGGCGTGCTCCTGACAGGATTCGTGCTGCTCCTGTTCCTGGCGGACTGGCGGATGGCGCTCACGGCGTTCGTCTCGATTCCCGTCACGATCGTCATCTCGCTCGTCGCATTCTCGCTGTTCGGCTACACGGCGAACATCATCACGATGAACGCCATCGGCATCTCGGTTGGCATTCTCGTCGCGAATTCAATCGTCGTCCTCGAGAACATCGCCCGCCGGAACGGGGACGCCGCCCGCGGGGCCGGCGAGGTGGCGCTCGCGGTCGCCGCCTCGGCGCTCACGAACATCGTCGTGTTCCTGCCGATCGCGACGATGCGGACGATGGCGGGACGGTTCTTCGTGCCGTTCGCGATCGTGGTCACGGCATCGACGTTCGCCTCGCTGCTCGTCTCGTTCACGCTGACGCCGATGATGGCGGCGAAACTCGGCACGCGCGGCGCGGGCGTCAACCGTCTGCTGGCGCGAGTCCTGACCCCCTGGACCTGGCTGTATGGCCTGGTCGAGCGCGGCTACGCCGCGTCGCTGGGAGCGGTTTTGCGGTTCCCGAAGACGTCGATTATCGTCTTTTCGGCGTTGACGGTCGTCGGCTTCATGTTCTTCGGGCCGCGGGGCGGAACGTACGCAAGCGATTGCCGCGAAGCTGGCGGACGTGCGGGACGCGGCGGGCGAACGGCTTGTCCTGCGCCACACGGTTTCCGTCGGCAAGACGCAGGGCATCCTCGGGCAGGTCGGACGCGGCAGCCATCTCGCGCAGGCCGATTTCGTGCTTCGGCCGATGACCGAGCGGCGCGAGACGATCTCCGACGTCGCGGCCTTGATGCGCGCGCAGCTGAACGAGGAGCCGGACGTGCTTGCTTCCGTGCTTGTGCCGTTGCTCGTCGGCGGCGCGGCCCAGTCGATTCAGGTCAAGCTCCTGGGCGAGGACCTGGCCGTGCTGGACAAGGCATGCCTTGCGGTCTCGCAGGACCTCAAGACGTCCGACATCGCGACGGACGTGGAGAACAACGTGCGTGCGGGGCGCCCCGAGCTGCGCATCCGGCCGAACCGCGCGGTGCTCAACGACCTAGGCATGACGCCCTATCATCTGGGACTCAACCTGCGCGCCTCGCTCGCGGGCCTCACGCCGGCGACGTTCTCGGCGGGCGAGCGGAGCTACGACATCCGCGTGCGCTACGACGAGGCCGACGGCGTGCGCCAGCTCGCCGAGCAGAACTTCCCGGGGCCGGAAGGGCGTCCGTTCACGCTGGGCGCCGTCGCCGAGGTGACGCGATCCGTCCAGCAGGTGCAGATCGTCCGCAGCGAGAAACGCCGCTCGACGATCGTGTACGCGAACAACGCGCCGGGACACGGCATGGGCGAAGTGATCGGCCGCGGGCTCGCGCGGGCGAAGGAGGAGCTTCCCCGCGGCTACACGGCGTCGCTCGGCGGCCAGGCCGAGTACATGGACGAGGCGTTTGCGGAGTTCGGGCTTGTCACCGTCATCGCGATTGCGCTCACCTACCTGCTGCTGGCGGCGATCCTCGAGTCGTGGGCGATGCCGTTCGTCATCCTCTTCACGATTCCGTTCAGCTATCTCGGCATCTTCGCGGCCGTCGTCGCCACGCACCAGACGCTTTCGATCTTCGGCCTTCTCGCCGGCATCATGCTCGTCGGCGTAGTCGTCAACGCGGCGATCCTGATCATCGACGCCTGGCGACAGACCGGGGACGTCAAGGAGGCGGCGACGTCGAAGTTCCGCCCTGTCCTGATGAGCTGCGTGGCGGCGCTCGTCGGCATGCTGCCGATGGCGCTCGGCGGCGGGCTCGGCAGCGAACTGCGGCAGTCGATGGGCATCGGTTCCGTCGGCGGCATCCTCGTGTCGACGCTCGTCTCGCTCTACTTCATCCCCGCTCTCTGCGCCTGCCTGAAGCCGCGCAACCGATGACGGTCGGTTAACGGGTTGCAAGCACGAGCCGCAGATTTTTGGTAGAATATATGGGCTTGAAGAAGTTTCTTCAGAAAGGAAGGCGAAATGAGGCTGATGAAAGTGGAAATTCCTGCCCGTTTTTGGGGGCGTAGGTTGGCGGCTCTCCTTGCGGTCGGCATGGTGGCCGGCGCGCCGGTCGCGCTCGTGCAGTCCGCCCAGGCCGCCGACTACGTGCGCCTGAAAGGTGACGATCCCAGCGGTCAGTCTGCGTTTCTCACGACGAATTGGTCGGACAACCGGACGCCACATGGCGATGCCGACTACATCGTCACCAACAACTTTCTCCTGCGCGGTCCTGCTTACAGCAACAAGAACGCGACCAATTACGTGTTTGGCGGGCGTTCGCTTACGCTCGGCACGACCAGCTCGTCAGGACGTCTCGCCCTTGGCGCCGGCGGCGGGGGCGGGCGCACGACGGTGGACGACCTCATTCTCGTGAAGGGGCAGCTCCGCGTAGTTGCCCAAAACTTGACGGCTCCGCTCTACGGCAACATCACCGTCGAATCGCCGGTGAGCGCCCCGTTCGCGGTGCAATCCGCCTCCGGCGTGCGCACGATGCACATCTATTCGGCCATCTCCGGAGAGGAAGGTACGGGACTTCTTTTCTCAAGCGACGGCACATCTTCAACGTGCACGAGCATCCTGTACGGCGACAACTCGAATTACCTTGGTTCGTTTACGATCGGCGGCGGCGCAAACAACATGTTGACTTTCGCGCACGCAAGCGAGGGTGGCGTCACGACTGGCGGCGATCCCTCCACCTACACGCCGAAGGGAATCGTCGTGAAGGACGGCGCGACGGTGCGCTTCTCGGGATCCACCGTGAGATACGCCAACCGCGGCATTTACGTCGAGTCTTCGGGCGGCGTCCTGCGCCAGGCCGGATCGAACAGCTACCTGACGATGCCGCTCTCCGGCGACGCCGGAGCGAAGCTCGTGAAGACGGGTCCGGATCAGACGGCCTTTTACGGCACGTGGTCGAACGTGACTGTGGAAGTGCGCGAGGGAACGTTCGCGCTTGGAACGGGCGTTCCCACGCCGGGCGAGGGCGCGAACGTGATCGTCTCGGGCGGCACGTTCGGCATGCGCGGCGAAACGGCGCCGAATCTTCCGATCAGCATGACGTCGGGCTTCATCAGCCCGTATGGCACGGCGTCCGGCAGTCTCGTGCTGAGCAACGCGACGGTGACGGGCGGCGGCGTGCGGATCGACTACGACTATGCGAACGACCGTTGCGACATGCTGACGCTCGACGAGGGATGCACGTTCGACGCCGCGACGTTCAACGTCGACCTGGTCAATCTGCCGGTCGCCGGCGACACGAACCGCTATCCCGTGCTCGTGGTCCCCGATTCCGTATGCCACCTCACGATGGACAAGCTCGCGGTATCCTGCAACGAGGTGGACGAATCTTACTATCCCGCCTGCCTGAAGACGGAGCTGGAGACGGTCGATGGCGTCAACACGCTCTACATCTCGCGGACGAACAGCGTCGTGTACTTCGTCAAGAACCAAATCAGCACAGGCACGGGGAATTGGCAGACGCCCTCCTACTGGAGCGACGGCGTGGGGCTGCTCGACGACGGCAGTTGGCGCACGGACGTGGACTTCCTGATCGCGGGGGTGAAGGACAACAATTCAGAGAGCGAGTACTTCGCCGCGCGAACGCCGATCGGCAACGGCCTGGAGCTGTTCCTCGGACGCTCGCTCACCGTCGTCGGTTCCTACACGAAGACGGCGCGCGTGCTGATCAAGGGCCTGGCGCTTTCGGGGGACGACATCCGCCTGGGGGCCAACGGCTGGATGTGCGGCGCGGGCGCGGCGGACCAATCGCTCACGCAGTACGTCACGGGCACGGTGACGGTGGCGGAGAGCGCCACGCGCGAGAGGCCGGCGTTCTTCGCGACGACGGCCGGCCGCACGTTCGAGGTGCGCGCCGAACTCAAGGGAACGGGCGTGACGGGCGTTTCGGCGACGACCGTCAACGGGACGTCAAAAGTCGTCTTCACGCGCGAGAACCCCGAGTTTCGCGGGAAGTTCGTCGTGAAGACGAATTACACGAACGACACCGAGGTGTCGGCGGGCGCGGCGAACATGCTCATCACGGGCGAGGGGTGCCTCGGCCCGGCGCCGGACGAGCCGACGCCTGACGTCGTGGAGGTGTGTACCGGCGGGTGGTTCGGTTCGGCGGTGAACGACGTGACGGTGGACGATCCCACGCGCGGCATCACGTTCCAGCACCAAAGCGGCGTCGTCGCCTCGTCTGGCACCACGTTGACGTTGAAGGCGCCGCTGACGCTGAAGGGAAGTTTCTACAAACGGGGCGGCGGCGACGCGGTGCTGGACAGCACAAACGTCGTCGTGACCTCCGTCGGCGGAATCATGGTGGAAAATTCCGGATGCCTGCAGGTCAACAAGCCCGACATGTTCTGGGGATATTCCCGCTTCAGGTTCGACAAGGACAACAAGGCCGCTCTTCGGTTCCCGCTCGTGCCGGCGAACGAGGAGTCCGGCACGTACGGAGTCGCGATGAACACCACGAGCCAGAGTCCCTTCACGGACCTGACCAGCGCCGCGCATCCGTATCTGCCGGTGAAGATCGACTTGGGCGACACGCCGCCCGCGTCCGCATTCCGCGTGGTGCTGTGCTCCGTGACGCCGGCGGCCGCGAACCTTATTCGCGGGCACATCGATGTCCTGACAAGCGTCAAGGGCTTCAAGTGCGACATCGTGGAGGACGACGTGACCTACAAGGACACCGCCCTCAAGCGCTTCACCGCGGTGTTCAGCATCAAGGGCATGTGCATCATGTTCCGCTAAGCGCGTCAAAGGTACGAACGGGGCACTCCGTGATCTTTGACAAGGAGTTTCATTATAATGAAGAAAGACAAAATTCGGCCTTGGCTCGGCGCGTCAATACATGATAAACTTCATTTTAATGAAAACACGCGAGTTAGGAGTTTTTATCGCCAAACGGCGCAAGGCGTTGAGGGTCAACCAACGGGAATTGGCCTCACTTTGCGGCGTTTCGGAGCATGCGCTCTGCAATCTTGAACGTGGCACTGGCAATCCAACACTGGATTCTATGGGTTGGACGAGAAGTCTGTCCATGGAATCCTTGATGAATACCGGAAGTGCGCGCCGCAAGTCGAGATGATGGTCGCCCGTTCGCTGCTCTCGGAAGAGGCGAAAAGGGAATACCTCCGCATATTTGCTGATCGGCTCGCCATGTTTCGCTGAGAAACGAGAGAAGATCCGACACTTTTGACCCCCCTGGTGGAAAGCATTTATGGTTTGCCGAATTGGCTGATACTACACTTTTTTTGTCCGAATATACAAGCGCAGCGTGGCGGATTTTTGATATAATGCCAAAAGTTGAACCTCGACAAGGAGTGACTTGAAATGAAAAGCATCGGATTCAAGCTCGTTGGCGTGGCCGCGTTCTGCTGCGCGTTGTTCGCGCAGGGTGCCGTGACGTGGCAGACGGTCGCGTCCGGAACGACGAAGACGATCACCTGCGGATCGTCGGCGAGCAGCTCGGCCAGCAACCCGAACCAAGGCGGAGGCGAAGGCTTCAACCTCTGCTGCGACGGCGGCGTGACGGTCGCGCTGGCCGACGGGACGTCCGGCGCGGGATGCAGGTTCTTCAGCTCGATCATCGCGACCAACGGGACGGCGCCGGTCGTGACGCTCGACCTCTCGGGGCTCAACGGCGCGCCGTTCCGCTTCCTCGGCAACTTGCATTTCAAGGACGACGCCACGCTCCACATCAAGGGCACGAACACGTTCGTGATGGGATCCGACCAGAACTGGCCGTCCTACTACCCCACGTTCAACGTGCCGAACCGCGTGACCTTCGACGAGGGCGTGGACGGCAAGATCGTGTTCGACGGGCAGATCTGCCTCTACGCGAAGCCGTCGGATCTCGCGTTCGAGATCGCCGACGATGCGGTCGTCGCGGTCCACAAGAACATCCTCGGCTTCGGGGACGCGATCACGCTGACGAACTACGACCTGGCGATCTTCGACTCGACGGACACGGCCGGGAAGCCGCTCTCGACGCCGGAGATGTCCACGATCACCGTGCCGGCCGGGCGGACGCTCTTTCTCTTTCCCTGCAACATCAACGCGAGCTTCCGGTGGGACCGCAAGAACGGCATCATTTCCAACAATGTCGTCCTCGCGGGCGGCAAGCTCGGCGTCGAGACGACGGGGGATGCGCGTCTGGCCGGCTCGATCACGGGCACGGGCGACATCTTCTGCGCCTGGACGTTCAGCAAGTGGGGCGATGCGTCCTGGTTCCGCGTGACGGGCCCCGTGTCGTTCACGGGAGGCATCGACCTGGCCTCTCCCTATCGCTTCGGCGGCACGGCCGTGCCGCAAAATGCCAAGGTGGAACTTGAGAATGTGGATGCGGGGCTGCACCTCGGCACCGTGAAACTGGGGAACGCCGCCGCAAACGGTTCCTCCGTTGTCCGGCTCATGCCCGCCGCCTCGTCCACCGCGTTCTGCACGGTCGTCGTCGACCGCGTGGAATGCCCTTACGGCGGCGGGACAAACAGAATCCTGAGAACGGACCACCCCGTGATCGCGCGTCTTGGCACGGTGGACGGGACCTGTCGCATGACGGGCGACGGCTTTTGCATCGCGGATGCGCTGGCGCCGGGGGCCGTTGTGTCGCACAACGGAAAGATGCAGGCCGACGCGTACGTGACGCTCGTCTCCAACAACACCCACTACACGTACGGGACGGCGCCGAGTCTGCTCGACCTCGCCGCGCATCCCCTGCCGAATTCCGTCGGGCAAGTCGTTCCCGTCACGGGGAACATGGCAATCAGCTCGCCGACCTCCTCCTACCAGGTCTGCGTACGGGAAGGTGCGGAACTGACGCTGGCGACCGGGGCAAGCCGCATGCCGGTGAAGAGCGAGGGAGGTGTCGTCAACCTTGACCAACTTGGAATCGAGCCGACCCTCTGGCTTGACGCCTCGGCAGGCGCGTCCATCTCGAACGTCGTCACGCACTACGAAGATTCCTACGCGGGCTACGACGGGAGCGGCGCCTACCTTGCGATGGGGCAGACGGTCTGCTACACGAACGGCTTCCCGTTCGTCAACGGCTGGTACGACCGTCGCTCCTCCCAGACGACGTACAAGATGTGGAACAACAGATACGACAGCCCCTTTAACGGCCATCACAAC
>CACWSW010000181.1 GCA_902763655.1 uncultured bacterium | reverse complement strand
CCTCATCGGCCCCACCGGCTGCGGCAAGACCCTCTTCGCCCGCACGCTCGCCAAGATGCTGAAGGTCCCCTTCGCCATCGGCGACGCCACCACCCTCACCGAGGCCGGCTACGTGGGCGAGGACGTTGAGAACGTGGTGCGCTACCTCTGGCAGAACGCGAACGGCGACACCGAGCTCGCCAAGCGCGGCATCATCTACATCGACGAGATCGACAAGATCGCCTCGAAGACCGACAACGTCTCCATCACGCGCGACGTCTCCGGCGAGGGCGTGCAGCAGGCGCTCCTCAAGATTCTCGAAGGCACCGTCTGCCGCTTCCCGCCAAAGGGCGGCCGCAAGCATCCCGACCAGGAGTACATCGAGGTGGAAACCTCGAACATCCTCTTCATCTGCGGCGGCGCGTTCGTCGGCCTCGACAAGATCATCGCCGAGCGCACCGGCAAGTCCGTAATCGGCTTCGGCACGACATCTCAACCCCTCAACTCCTCAACATCTCAACCCCTCAACTCCTCAACATCTCAACCCCTCAACTCCTCAACATCTCAACCCGCACTCGACGTCCGGCCCGAGGACCTCGTGAAGTTCGGCCTCATCCCAGAATTCACTGGCCGCCTGCCAGTCATCACGACGATGAGCGACCTTTCCGAGGACGACCTCGTGCGCGTCCTCACAGAACCGAAGAACTGCATCGTGAAGCAGTACCGCAAGCTCCTCTCGCTGGACAACGTCGACCTCGAGTTCGAGCCGGACGCCCTTCGCGCGCTTGCCCGCGACGCGCCGCGATGGAGAAGATCATGACCGACATCATGTACAACGTCGCCGGCGGCAAGTCGACGCAGAAGGTCGTCATCACGGCGGCCATGGTCGAAGAAGGCCTGAAATGACTGTCACTCTCCTCAGAGCAAAGCTGCACCGCATCCGCGTGACCGAGGCCTGCCTCGACTACACGGGGTCCCTGACCGTCGACCTCGACCTGATGGAGGCGGCCGGTATATTCCCAAACGAGAAGATCCTCTGCGCGAACGTCGAGAACGGCGAGCGCTTCGAGACCTACGCGATTTCCGGCCCGCGCGGCTCGGGCGTCTGCTGCCTGAACGGCGCAGCGGCCCACAAGGGCAAGGTGGGCGACCGGCTCATCGTGATGGCATTCGGGCAGTTCACGCCTGAGGAGGCCGCGAGCCACCAGCCCAAGGTGATATTCCTCGACGAGCAAAACCGCCCGCGAGCCAAGTGACGCTCCGCGTCAGCGCTGGCGCCAGAACAGATACCCGCCGATGCCGAAGAACACTATGTCCGGCAGAACGGCGGCAATCAGCGGCGGACACAGTCCGCGCTTCGCGAAGATCATGAACAGGATCGAAAGTCCGTAGAACGCGAAGAACATTCCAAGCGCCCCAACGATGCCCTTGAACACGCTCTGCCGCCCCGTCGCGACTCCAGCTGGAATCGCGAAGAGCGTTATGATGATGCATGCAAGCGGCGAGACTATCTTGGAGTAGATGTCGTACTCGTAGTCGCGCCGCGCCTCCGGCGAGATCGCCGGATGCGTCTTCAGGTAGCGCAGCTTGTCTGCAACGGAGCAGAACGCCCATTCCCTGTTCTGGAGCAGGAAGTCGTACGGATCCTCGTTGAAGCCGGGGAACGTGCGTATGGTGAGCTTATCGAGGTCGGACGCGGGCGGCGGCATCTCTTCGCCCTTCTCGTTCCTGAACGTGACGTTCGGCGAAACGAACAGCCACTGGCCGTCCATGTATTCCACGCGACGCGCCTTGATCTCCATGCTGGGCTTGCCGTCCTTGCCGCGCACGTCCACCGTCACGTCCTCGAGCGCATGCGCGTCGGGCGTCATCACCATCCCGACAGTCCACGTGCGCCCCGCCTCGGAGTTGTGGTAGACGATACCTTCCGAGCGCTCCATCTTGTCCTCCTCGAACCGGGCGGCGCGGAACTGCTTCGCCCACTGGGCGCGGCGCGGAACGTAAGACTCGTTCACCCACGCGACGAACACCGCCATCAGCGCCGCCGCCACAAGGAGCGGCTTCACGATAGCGAAGAACCCGATGCCGCTCGCGCGCATCGCTATCAGCTCGGAGTGGCGGCAGAAGCTCCACATGGTGTATAGCGTCGCGAGCATCAGGCACGCGGGCGCGATCCACTCGAAGTACGGAGCAATGTAGCCGGCCATGTACTCGACCGACTTCTGGAATCCCGGCTTCGCCGCCATCAGGCGGCTGAACGAGCCGAAAAGCTCGAACAGCACGTAGATGGAGATGAAGCCCGTCAGGCAGTATGCCAGCGGCGCGCAGAATTCGCGGAAGACGTATCGGGTGAGGATGCGCATATCGGCAGTGGGCTATCGCGCGAGCCAGCCGCCGTCGCAGGCGTACATGAATCCCGTCACGTAGTCGCTCGCCGGCGAGGCGAGGAACACGCAGAGGCCCTTCAGGTCGTCGGGCGTGCCCCAGCGGCCAGCGGGGATGCGGTCGAGGATCGCCTTGTTGCGCTTCTTGTCCTCGCGGATCGGGCGCGTGTTCTCCGTGGCGATGTACCCCGGAGCGATCGCGTTCACGCAGATGCCGTGCTTCGAGAGCTCGTTCGCCATCAGCATCGTGAGCGACTTGATGCCGCCCTTCGCCGCCGCGTATCCGGGAATCAGGATGCCGCCCTGGAACGAGAGCATCGAGCCGATGTTGATGATCTTGCCGCCCTGGCCCTGCGCGATCATCTGGCGCGCCGCCGCCTGGCTGAGGAAGAACGGCGTGGAGAGGTTGATCGAGATCACGTCGTTCCAATTCTTCGCCGAATGCTCCACGAACGGCTCGCGGCGGATGATGCCCGCGTTGTTCACGAGGATGTCCACGCGCCCCAGCGCCTTCACCACCTTCGCGACGATCTTCGGGCTCTCCTTCTCGCCCTTCGAGAGGTCAGCCTTGACGCAGAGGACCTTACGGCCGAGCGCCTTGACCTTGTCCGCAGTCTCGGACATGTCGATCACGTCGACGATCGCGATGTCCGCGCCCGCCTCCGCGAGCCCGAGCGCGTACGCCTGGCCGATGCCCCGGCCCGCGCCCGTAACGATCGCCACCTTGCCATCCAGCTTGAACTGATCCAGTATCATCTTCGCTCCTATCTCTAATTCACTCTCAACTTTTAACTCTTAACTCTCAACTCTTAACTTGCAATCAGCGCAACGCGCTGATTGCAATCCCGTCCATGTCGTCAAACACCTGGTTCTCGCCGCCCATCGCCCAGCAGAAGGTGTACGCGCGCGTGCCCACGCCCGCGTGGATCGACCACATCGGGCTCACCACCACGTCGTGGTTGTGCATGGCGAGGTGGCGCGTCTCGTCGCCCGCGCCCATGAAGTGGAACACGGCTGCGTCGTCCGCAATGTCGAAGTACATGTACATCTCCGTGCGGCGCTCGTGCGTGTGCGCAGGCATCGTGTTCCAGTTGCTGCCCGGCTCCAGGCGCGTGAAGCCCATCACGAGCTGGCAGCTGTCGCACTTGCCGGGGAGGATGAACTGGTGGATCGTCCGCACGTTGCAGTCCTCTACCGTGCCGAGGTGGCGGTGGTTCGCGTCCTCGAACTTGATCAGCTTCGTGGGGAACTCCTTGTGGGCCGGATAGCTCGCGAGATAGAACTCCGCCGGCTTCTTCGCCGACTTCGACGCGAACGTCACCTTCTTCGCGCCCTTGCCGACGTACAGCACGTCGAGCGGACGCAGCGCGTACTTCTTGCCGTCGACTGTCACCGTGCCGTCGCCGCCCACGTTGAGGACGCCCAGCTCGCGGCGCTCGCAGAAGTAGTCGCTCGCGATCTCCTTGCCGGCCGGCATGGACAGGGCCTTCGACGTCGGCACCGCGAAGCCCGCGATCCCGCGCTCCACCTCGCAGTACATGAGGTTAACCTTGCCAGGCTGGTACAGCCTGGTGTTGAGGAAGGCGTCGCGCAGCTCCTGCGTCGTCATGCGCCTGTACTCGTTCTTTCCAACCGTATAGCGTACGTCCATCATCTGTTCCTTTCAGGTGCCTTCATTATACCACGAATCTCTCCCGCCGTGTAGCCCCCATGCGGGCGCAGCTCCCGTCACTTCGCCGTCAGCTCGAAGACCGCGGAATCGTAGTCGCCGCGGAGCCGAACGGGCAAGCCCATCGCCGTGAGCGCCTTGCCGCTCAGCGTCTTGCCGTCCACGCGGCAATGCCTGTCCTTGACGACGTTGATCTCCTTCACCTTGTAAGACTTGCCTTCGGCGAGGCCCTGCAGCGCGAGCGGCGGCACGAAGTCGCTCCAGTTGCCGCGCGTGAGGCCCCACAGGAACACCACCGCGTGGGAGGCGTCGTCGTTCACGTACATGAGCGCCGCGTAGCTGCTGCCGTACGGCGAGACGAGGCGGTAGAGGTCGCCCTGCTGGACGGTCGGGCGGATGCGCTTGTAGTCCGCCACGCACTTCTTCGCGAAGGCGACGTCCTCTGCGGACATGTTCTTCGGGTGCAGCTCGAATCCGAGACGCGCGCTCATCGCCACGTCGAAGCGGTACTTGAGCGGCGTGGTGCGGTGCGTCTGGTGGTTCGGCACGTCCGTCACGTGCGCGGCGATCGTGCAGGCGGGATAGAACTGGCTCTCACCCCACTGGATGAATACGCGCTCGCGCGCATCGGAGTCGTCCGAGCCCCAGAACTCGTCGGCGTAGCGCAGGAAGCCGTAGTCGACGTGACCGCCGCCGGACGAGCAAGCCTGGATGTCCACCTGCGGGTACTTCGCGCGCACCTTTGCGAGCAGGTCGTAGAGGCCGGTGGTGTAGTCGAACGGCAGGTTCGCCTGGTGCGCCGCGTCGAGATAGGTGGAGCCCATGTTGTAGAAGTCGGCGTTCGCGTCCCACTTGATGTAAGCGAGGTCGGGGATCTTGGAGTAGAGCGCGTCGAGCTGGTTGTAGATGTTGTCGCGCACCGCCGGGTTCGAGTAGTCGAGTACGGTCTGCGAGCCGCCGCGCCCAACGTTCACGGGACGGTTCTTCTCGCGGATCACCCAGTCGGGATGCGCCTCGTATATCCAGCTGTTCGTGTTAACCATCTCCGGCTCCACCCAGAAGCCGAACTTGAGCCCGCGCTTCTTAGCCTCGTCGCTGAGGCCGACAAGCCCGTGCGGCAGCTTCTCGGGGTTGATGATCCAGTCGCCGAGGCCCACCTTGTCGCGATGGACGTCGTCGCGCGCGTACTTGCCCGTGCCGAACCAGCCATCGTCGAGAACAAACAGCTCGCCGCCCATCTCCTTCACGCCGTCCATCATGTCGTGCAGCACCTGCTCGGTGAAGCTGAAGTAGCTGCCCTCCCAGCTGTTGAGCAGCACGGGGCGCGGCTTGTGTCCGGCAGGCAGCTGCCAGTCGCGCGCCCAACGGTGGATGTTGCGGGAGATCGGTCCCTTGCCAGCGTCCGAGAACGTGAACGCGAACTTCGGCAGCGTGATCGACTTGCCGGCGTCGAGCACGTACGCGCCGGCAGACGTGTCGGCGCCCGCACGCACCTCGATGAAGTCGCACTGGTCGCGCTGCACGCTGATGCCCCACGATCCGGTCCAGCACAGGACGCCGCCGATCACGCGCCCTGCGGTCTCGGTGGACTTCTCGCCACACGTCAGCATGAAGCTCGCGTTGTTCTCCCACGCGTCGCGCACGCCGCTGCGCGAGCCGATCGCCACCGTCTGCCCGCGCTCCACGGGCGTCTCGCGCAGCTGCGCCTCCGCCGCCCACTGTCCGGTGGTGTACTGCAGGCGAAACGCGTTCGCGAGGAGCGGAAAGTCCATGGCGAACGAATCCATGCGTCCGAGCCGCACAGCGCCCGTCTCGCCGTTCTTGAGCTCCACCCAGGTCTCGATCACGTCGCACGCCTCAAGCGCGCGGAAATGCTGGATCACCCAGAACGGGTAGACGCGGTCCTTCTGCTTCAGCACGATGTGCGTGGCACCCGGCTTGTCAGGCACCGTCTCCACCTTCTCGCCCACGAGGTGGAGCGTGAGGCAGCCGTCGGCGTGCGTCACCTGCAGGCCGCCCCACTTGTTGAAGCCGTAGCCGCCTTCCTTGTCACCGCCGAAGGCAGCATAGGCGGCAGGGCGCCGCTGCGATATGTGGTTGCCGCCAGCCCACCGGTCCCACGCGAGCGCCGCCGCGTCGGACTCCGACGCGACCTTTGCGCCGTAGTGCGCCACGTTCCACGCGCCGTGCTGGCGGCGCAGCGCCAGCGTCGTGTTCTTGGTCTGCAGCAGGAACGCGTCGTCCGCCGCCATCGCAGCCCCCGCCATGCAAAGGCACAGCGCCGCCATCGTCTTCATCTTCATAGTTGTCTCCTTTAAAGGTTGCACGCCACTATTCTACCAAAAACCTCATGGCCCTTCAAAGCGGCTGGCCGCAGAACCCCCTGCCGATGCGCACGGCTTGAAGTCTTGCCCCACGTCTCGCGGGCTTTCTTGAGCGCCTTGAAGATGTGGTCGATCTCCTCGTAGCGCTCGTCGAGCCGGCCGCTGTTGAACGACTGGAACACCATGATGAACAGCTTGAGCTCGCCGACGACGGGCACGAATTTCTCCGGTTTCTGGCCCGTATGCCGCTGGGAGATCACGATCTTCCTGGGATCGAAGAGATGCGCGTCCTGGAAGATCTTCGCTACCTGCTCGCGGTAGCAGTCCCCCATGAGGATCACGCTTCCCGCGTTCATCGTCTCGTTCGTCTGCTCGAAGACGGGAGCGAAGTGGACGTTCCGCTCCATGCGCGGATTGTACCAGATGTTCAGCAGGTTGCCGATGTCGTCGTCCACGGACCACATCTCCTCGATGCGCCGCACGCCCACGAAGCGGTTGCGCCTGAGCTTGTTCTTACCGATCTTGTCAAAGGCGTCGAGAAAGCCCTCGTAGAGGAGTCCGCTGCCGTAGGCGTTGTAGTGGGCCCCCGCCGGCGGGAACACGCAATGCTCCCATCTCTGCTTCGTGGACAGCATGTACCGGCAGCCGTTGTACACCTTGATCCCGGCCTCCGTGCAGATGGACTCCATCTCGCCCTGCACGTCGTAGTTGGTGTAGTTCCACAGCCGCTGGTGCCACCACGGCAGGTATTCGGGGTACAGCTGCTGCTTGTCGGGGACGGTGGCAAAGACGAACTCCGCGCCGATCGACGTGCAGTATGCGTCGACCTCCTTCAGCAGGGCCAGGACCTTTTCGTATTTATGCCGTCCAGCCGGGCGCGGACAGCGCAGGTGGAACTGCGAATACGGGCGCTCGAACAGGAACTCGTCCTTCCCCTCCATGATGCTCTGGTTGTAGCCGTAGTGGAACAGCCCGAAGTTCATCCACTCGCGGATCTGGTAGGC
>CACWSW010000180.1 GCA_902763655.1 uncultured bacterium | reverse complement strand
CCTAGGGAAATACAACTACTGAAACCCGGAATACGGACGAACTTTGAACTTTCCCATTTTGCTCGCCCGAAGTATTCCCGTTTTGCTCACCCCGCAACACCACGCAAAATTACACTTCCCATAGGAGGCGATATTGTGGTAAGATAGCACCACATAAAACTGTAGCAAGAGGAAGCGAGCAGAGAAATGAGGAGATCGATTGCATGTGCGACGGTCGTCGTTGGATGTTTCGCGCTGCCGGGAATCCTGTCTCCGGCGCGAGGCGACGGCATTGCCGTGGGGTATCGGCAGCTGAGCGCCGTGGACGTGCCGGATGGTGTCGTCAGTAACGTCGACAGCGTGGTGCTGGGCGACCAGTCGACGCTATACAAGACCGGCGCGGGCACGCTCGCGGTCAACGGCGGCGCGCTGAAGTCGGTGACGGACGCACGTCTCACCGTGCTGGAAGGCAATCTGAGCGTCACGACGTCCGCCGACGCGGACTTCACCACGCCGCCGGACGCGTGCAACCTCGCCGCGTTCTGGGTGAACGAATCGAGCGTCGCCACCACGAACGGCATTGTCGAGGAAGGCGAAACCGCGCCGACCTACGTCTCGAAGTGGCTCGACGTGCGCGAGACGAATCCCGCGTCGCCGACGCGCTACTACGCGCTTCCGAAATGGTGCACGTCGGAAACCTACCCCGCCACGCTCTATGGCATCGACCCCGAGTTGACGACGTTCGACGGACGCGACAGCGTCTACTTCGGCGGCAGGGAATCCGGCCAGTACATGCGCTGGTACAAGGACGGCGCGGCGGTCAATATCTCGCGGATTCGTCACGTCTTCATCGTCCAGGCCATCACGAACTGCGTGGGACATATCATCGGCAAAACGGATGCCGGCCGCACCGGCCCCTACCTGAACTCGATCGGGAGTCAGACGATGGCGTATGGCACCGATTCTGTCATTGCCTACCCGCGCGCCGATATCTGCAAGCCGATGGGTAGCGCGGGGTTCTTCCTGGACGGCAAGAAGATCGACGCGCGCTTTACGGTGCCCAAGCGCGCCTGGCAGCTGTGGGAGATGGATTACTACGACTATCTTCCGGCCGCGAATAACTTCGGCTATTGCGGTTTCCAGGAAGGAACGATCCTCAAGGGACGGCAGGGCATGGACTACGTCGGCGAGGTCGTCGTGTTCACGAACCAGCTCAAGGAGGCGGAGCGCGCGGCGGTGGAGCGTTACCTGCTCGCGAAGTGGGACCTGCCGCAGCGGAAGCAAAACCTCGCGTTTCGTCCTGTCTGTATGGAACTAGCACTCGCAGAAGGGGCGTCGGCAACGGTGTCCGGCGCGGGCGGCAGCGTGTCGAAGCCGCTTGCGATCGCGGGTGCGGGCACGGTGACGAAGGACGGCGACGGTACGCTCGCCCTGGGGCCGACGGACGGCCTTGGCTTTACGGGCGATTTCATCTGGAACGCGGGCAAGGTGCGGTTCCAGGGCGGCAACCTGCCGGCGCTGACGGTCGGCGCGGGTGAGAAGTACGCATTTAACAACTATAATGGCACGAGCAGTGCCTCCTTGGTGGGCGATGCCGCGAGCGGCGTCACCTGCACGAAGACGACGGATGCGGGCGCGGGGACGGTGCAGACGACGGGCAACGGCTGGCTGCGTGTCCACACCGTCTCGAACAACGTCAAGAAGATCAAGGTAGGTATGGGCACGGCGAACCTCGGCTCCATTCTCCAGCTGGAGGGGCGGACGCGCGCGCTTGCCACGGGACCTACGGCCGGCGGCGCGCGCGCCATATTCCCCAATCCTGACTTGGAGATTCCTTTTACGATTTCAAATGCCCAATTCGACCGTACGGGCGTCTCGTCCGGCAACACGCTCAACGGCTGGACCTCCCGCGGCGGTTCGTTCAACATCATGTGCACGCAGGCGCCGCGCAGCGCGAGAACATGGGCGCAGTGGGTTCCCGACGGCGTCGAAATCCCGCGCCCCGGCACGAACATCCTCCAGCAGGTGGGGGCGGGCACGTTCTCCACGACCGTCTCCGTGCCGGCGGCGGGCGTCTACGAGCTGAGCTTTGACGCCATGAGCCGCTATTCATACGGCAGCGCAGCATCCATCAACACGTCGAGGACCCCCTGGTACTTCTACGCCGACCAGCAGCCGCAGGCGGAGATTCTGTTCGGCAGGACGTGGGGCACCGTCGCACGCGTGGGTGACATGCCGATGGGTTGTACGCGTTTCGAGCGCTTCCGCTACCGCATCGATGTGCCGGAGGCAGGAAACTGGGAGCTCGGCTTCAGGACGGTCGACAGCGGGTGGGACGCCTGCCTCTTCATGGATAACTTCGAGATGGTGCGCGTGGCGGAGCCGACGACTGAGGAAACGTTCAAGATCCCGAACGGAAACTTCGACCGGCTGGTCCGCCCCACGACCGACATTTCGCTCTATCATCCGTATGTCCACGGGAAATTCTGTACGCTCAACGAGGTCGAGGGGTGGACGTTCTCGGTGATGAATCCGAACGTGTATTGCGGTGCCCGGCTGACGAACGGCGTGATCGGCGTGGTGACGAGCGGCACTCCCATCGACAACGGCGGCTACATGCAGCTGTTCCCGCTTGCCGACGCCGTGCAGGGTTCCGCCGCGCTCGTGCTCGTGTCCACGGGCGGAATCGCCACCACCACGTTCACGGTGCCGCCCGGCACGTGGCGTCTGCGCGGGCTGGCGCGGCGCTACCCCCTGAACTACATAAGCGATCTCTGGCATACCGCCACGCCGTCCCTCAAGGCCTTTCTCACGCGTGGGGACAGCACGACGGCCGAACTCGGCACGGTGAAGCCCACGACGCAGGTGATGACGCGGATGACGTGGCCGACCGCGTTCACCGTGGCGGCGGACGAGCAGGTGACGCTGACGCTTCGGCAGGCCGCGGGCAACGCGATCGGCATGCTCGACGACCTCGAGCTCGTGAGGGAGCCGACGATGGACAACGGAAACCTGATCGCCAATCCCGGATTCGAGGGTTCCAGCAACTGGACGGGCTACAGGGTGTCCGCGCCGACCTCCACGACGTACTGGGTGGGCGGTCCCGTCTCCCATACCGACAGACCTCAACACTGGGGGTATTCCGTCTTTGAGGGTACGTGGCGCCTGCGCCTCCAGAACCTAGGGGCCGTCCGCCAGGACCTGACCGTTCCTCAGGCCGGGCTGTACCGCTTCACGATGCATGTGCGCGCGCGTGCGGATGATCCTGGCTACGGCAACAACCCCGTGCGCGTGTCGCTTTCGCAGGGTGCCACGACGAACGTCCTCGCGGTCACGCCCACGCTCTACTCGCGCAACTGGATGGAGATCACCTATCTTGCGAATATTCCGACGACTGGCACGTGGCGGCTCGCCATCGAGGGGCTGTGCCGGCCCGATAGGATCGATCGCGAGGCGGCTGGCGGGACGAAGGCCGATATCGACGCGCACATCGACAGCGTGTCGCTCGTGCGCTGCCTCGACACGATCGATGCCGCGCCGACGCTCCCGCAGAATCTCAAGTTCGAGATCGCGAAGGGCGCGCAGCTGCTCTTGGACTACACGGGCACCGCGAAGTGCGGTCCTGTCAAGTACGACGGCGTCACCTACATCGGCACGATCGACGCCTCGTCCCATCCGGAGTTCGTGACGGGCATGGGCACGCTGGAGGCAGTCTCCGACGGCACGGTGCTCATCTTCAGGTAAGGTGATGATATGGCAGAGATCAGACATGTACTGGGGTTGATGGCGGCGGTTGCGGCAAGCGCGACCCTTCCAGTGATCGCGAACAGCGCCGTAACCAACGTTACGGGGCAGGTCGTGCTGGCGGCGGACGCCGACTGGCGCGGGTGCGGGCTCGTGTCGATGGCGGAAGGGGCTTCGATCGACCTTGCCGGACATACGCTCAAGGTGGACGGCGTCGCGCAGACCGCGGTACAGCTTGTGGACGCCACGTCAAGCGCCGGTGCGGTCTCGTCCACCGCCGTTTATTCCGGGGCGGCGGAATTCCTGTTCGACGACCGTCTCGTTTACACGTCGAACACGTCCGCCACGGGCAATACGAACGAGAACCACCGGGTCTGCGTCAACAACGCATTCCCGTTCGTCGTCACCTACGATTTCGGCGAAGGGAACGAGACGTGCATCCAGAGCTACAAGATTTACTATGACAGCTTGATGCACTCGAACGTGCGCGCGCCGAAAAGCTGGACGTTCTCCGGTTCCAACGACAACGAAAACTGGACCATCCTCGATACGCGCAGCAACGTGACTGACTGGGCCCAACCTGACGCGCGCACGTTTTCCTTCGGCAACCTTACCAGCTACAGGTACTATCGGCTCTCCGTGTCGTCGGTCGTCAGCGGCAACGTCCTGGAACTGTACCAGCTGGAGTATTTCACGGTGCCGACGGAGCCTGGCGACGTAACCGTGCCCGACCCGGATCGCGTGACTTCGTCCGCGCTCTATTCCGGACACGCCTCGTTCCTCTTCGACAACCAGTTCCGGTATACGTTCAATGCGAACGACAAGACGAACACGAACGCGAACCACCGGGTCTGCGTCACGGAGATGCCGTTTGACGTCGTCTATGATTTCGGCGCGGACAACGAACCGGTCCTGAACGGCTACAAGATCTACTTCAACAGCTGCAGCGGCGGGAGCGCGCAAAACATACGCGCCCCGTTCGACTGGCAGTTCCAGGGCTCGAACGACAACATGAACTGGACGGCCCTCGACATCCGGGAAGGCGTGACGAACTGGACGAAGCCATGCGCACGCGAGTTCTGGTTCGCAAACGGGACGCCGTGGCGATACTACCGCCTGCACGTGACGAAACACGGGCCGGATTCCTGTCTGGAACTGTACCACCTTGAATATTTCTCGAAGCCAACGATCCTCTCGAAATCGGGCGTGGCGGGCACCGACCTCACGGAACCGGGAAGCGAGCACCTGACCTTGTCATCGGCGCCCATGTACGGCAGCGTGAGCCACCTGTTCGACAACAACTTCTTCTACAAGTATGACGGCAGTCACGTCAACGATCACCGCATTCTCGTTGCGAAATCGGGTCTGCCGTTCAACATCGTCTACGACTTCGGAGCCGATGTCCGTACAAACGTGACCGCCTACAAAATCTACTACCAGTCTGCGGCGAACAACACCAACCGCGCGCCACGGGCATGGGCGTTCGCGGGGTCGAACGACGGTTCTGCGTGGACGACGCTTGACATTCGCGAAAAAGTGATGGATTGGACCCAGCCGCCCTGTTCGCTCACCTGTTCCTTCGTCAATCCCCATGACTACCGCTACTACCGCCTGCAGCTTACGGATACTTTTGATACGTATCTTGAAATGTACCAGCTCGAGTTCTTCCACGGGCAAACTGGCGAGCTGCATGTGGAGGTCCCTGCGGAAACGGCGCAGACGAACAGATACATCTCCCTTGACGGCGCGCTTAGGTTCGTGAAGGACGGCGCGGGCAGTTTCACGGCCGCCTGCGCGAACCAGACATACCACGGCGGCACCGTGGTCTCGAACGGCACGCTGGTCGCCGGCCTGGCGGGCGACGCCGCCCCGCTGGGCAATCCGAACGACACGAGTGACGGGTCTTCTGCTGTCGCCGTCTGTGCGGGCGGCACGTTCGACGTGAACGGGCTGGGCGGCTGGTGGCGCTACCCGATTCTCCTTTCCGGCGGTACGCTCGCGTGCGCGATGCCGACGAATGCCGCTCCCGAGGAAATGTTCCGCAACATCGCGCTCGACGCCGATTCGCGTTTGGTCGTGGGCGGCAACTTCGTGATGGGCGACGGCACCGGAACGGCGGGGCAGTTGGATCTCGGCGGGCATACGCTCACGGCGTTCGTCGCGGGCGACGGACTCTGGACGCTGGACGTGCCGTCCGTGACGGCGGGCACGATCGCTTTTGATTTGGCGAAGGGTGACGCATACTCGGGCAAGAAGGTGATGGCGTGGGAATCCGGTTCGAAGCCGGCGGGCGTGCTCTTCACGCGTACCGGGAGCGGTTACTACGGCGTTACCGCGCAGGACGACGGCGTCTACGCCATTTCAGGTGGAATCATGGTGATCATTAGGTAAGGAGTGCAGAAGAGATGAGAAAGATTGCCTTTGTGGCGTGTGTGGCGACGGTCGCGGCGAGTGCGGTGGCCGCAGACGCAACGTGGTACGATGCCGGAACCGGCATCTGGGACCTCACGGCCCTGAACTGGAACGGCGGTGCTTCCGCATGGACGGCCGGCGACACGGCCGTGTTCGCCGGCACGGGCGGCGTCGTGACCGTGGAGGGTGCGGTGGACGTGGGTGCGCTTACGTTCAACGCGAGCAACTACGTCGTCAACGCTGCGACGGGTGCCTCTATCACGAACAGCTGCTCGGGTTATCTCAACGTCACCGTTGCGGCGGGGCAGACGGCGACCCTCAACGCGTCGCTCCGCACGGACGGCGCCCAGTTCTACAAGTACGGCGACAAGAAAGGGATTATCCGTCTCACGCCGGACAACGCGCGCTCCCTCGGCACAAAGGACTTCATTATCGAGTCGGGCGCGACGCTCGACCTGAACGGCTGTTGCGCGGGTGCCAGCACGGCGCTGCCGTGGCTGCATCCGAACGGGACGGGCGTCAACGGCATGGGCGCGCTCGTCAATACGGGCAAGGACCACACCAACAAGAATTTCGGCGGCATGAGCACCGACTCGGACGTGCTCCTCTGCGGGCCGAGGCGCATTGATGTCGGCACGCTCTACATGCTGGGACACACCGTGACCGTCTCCAACATCCCGAACCAGCTTTGCGTAGCAACGCCGTCTACACCGTGTTGGGTGGCAACGGCCTCGGTGCGGCGGGGAACAACGGCAGGGTCGTGCTGAAGAGGAGCGGCCGTCTGAACGTGTGGGACGCGAAGACGATGTCCACCTCCGTGTTCGTGGAGGAGCCGTCCACGATCAGCCAGGGGCACAATGTTGAGAGCGCCCTCGCGAAGTTCACGGGGACGATCGCGGTTAACTCGAACCTGACGGTCTGGGCGAACCCAAAGGAAGGCAAAGCCGCATGGGTCGAGTTCGGGGGACCGCTGACGGGCACCGGGCGCATCCGCTTGACCGAAGGACACCTGCGCTTCTCGACCGAAAACAACACGTGGAGCGGCCAGCTGGCCCAGTATGGCAGCGCGGCCTACCGCTACGTGGCGATCGGCGTGCGGAAGGGCGCCACGGGCACGCTCGGCAACGTCTCGTCGATCTACGGCGAGTCTGGGGATTCCTACTTCATCTACGAGCGCACGAACTCCTACACGCTCGCCAACTGCGCCGTCACGAACGGCATTTTCGGCAGCTTCGACGGCGGCACGCTCGTCTTCGACAACGTGCACATGACGAACACGGCGTTCATCGGCGCGGTCGGCAACTACACGTTCCGCAACACGAAGGTGGACTCGTCCGCCCGCTACGTCTACTTGGGATCGCGCTACACCTCCCTTGACCGGCAGACGGTCACGAACGTCAACTCCACCCTCACCATCGAGGACGGAAGCGACCTGACGTTCTCCTACCTCGAAGCCGGCAACGGCAGCGACCTCAAGTGGCCGAACGGGACTGCCTGCCTGATGACGGGCATCGTCAACCAGACGGGCGGGCGCTTGCGGACGGTGGGGGCCGTCGACGCGAGCGGCGGCAACTGCGGCATCCACTTCGGGCACTGGCCGCAGGCGCGCACGTTCTACAACCTCTCCGGCGGCGTCCTCACGGTCGACAGGGGATACAAGCTCGCCGTCGCCGTGGACGGCCAGGGCACGCTCCACCAGACAGGCGGGGAAATCAACTGCACGACGCTCGACGTCAACTGCCGCGAGGGCACCGCCGGCAACGGCACGTACGTCATGGAGGGCGGCGAGCTGAACGTGGGCGCGGGCGGCATCATCACGGGCAACGGAGTGAATCCGAATGCGCCCTACACCTGCACGTTGCGTGGCGGTACGATTCGCGCGACGGCGGACACGGCCTTCCGAATCAACGCCACGCTCAACTCGACGAACGCGGCGAACAACGTGGCGTTCGACAC
>CACWSW010000179.1 GCA_902763655.1 uncultured bacterium | reverse complement strand
GAGCCGAAGGAGACGAGCTTGTCGAGCGTGAAGAGCGACTTGCCGAACTTTCGGATCGTGAGGCACGCGCCGTCCGGGGTGATCGGCGGGATCACGGCGTTCACGCGCGAGCCGTCCTCCAGGCGCGCGTCCACGAGCGGACTGGACTCGTCGATGCGGCGGCCCACCTTGTTCACGATTCGCTCGATCACGCGGATGAGGTGCCCGGGATCGCGGAAGTGGCGGTCGGTGAGGCCCACCTTGCCCTTGCGTTCCACGTAGATGTGCCGGTAGTCGATCACCATGATCTCGGTGATCGAGTCGTCGGCGATCAGCGGCTCGAGCGGGCCGAGGCGCAGCATGTCCTCCATCGTCTCGCGCCGCAGGTCGGCCACCACGTCCTCGCCCAGGCCCTCCAGCTCGGGAATGCCGCGCGCGAAGATGTCGTCGAGCGAGGCGCCGATGCGCCGCTCCAGCTCCAGCTCGTCCGCGGAGGTGGAGTCGCCCATGTTGCGCGAGAGGCTCGCTAGCGCGTGCGAGTAGAGGATGTCGGACGCCACCTCGCGGCGGGTCTTGCGGTTTTCGGACACCTCGCACTCCACGTCGAACTCGAACTTCCCCACCTTGACGTGGGCATGGCCCACGAGCGCCTCGGCGGCTGTCTGGCGCCCGTCGATCTCGAGCCGTCCGTCGGCGGCCATGTCGCCGATCCACCATACGCTGCCGAGCGGCGCGAACGACACCTGCTGCGGCGCGAGACCGAATTCGGCGGAGACGACCACGTCGCAGTTCGCGGCGGAGCCGAGGGTGAACACCTCTCCGGCCTTCCCCTCCTGCGGCGTGAGCGTGGCGATGCGCTTGCCGCCTTGCGTGAATATCAGCGGTTTCATCAGGGCATTTCCACTTCTACCTTGCGGTCCTTCATCTCGTTCAGCCGGGCCGAGGCGTCCTCGCTGTCGTTCTCCAGCGCCCAGTTGACGGTAACCACGAGAAGCATCTCGTTCATGTTGACGTCGTTCGCCGTGTTGCCGAAGAGGTAAGGCCCGATCCACGGAATCTTCGAGAGCCAGGGCGTCCCCTTCTTGTCCTCGCTCTCGGAGTTGTACTTGTAGCCGGAGAGCATGATCGATTCGCCGGGCCTCACGAGATACTTGGACTTCGTCTGGTAGCGGCTGATCCGGATGTCCTTGTCGGGGCTGGTGTCGAAGCTGCTGGGCTGCTTGTTGTCGAGCGAGAAGTCGAGGTTGACCGTGTTGGGATCGATGATGAGCGGCGTCGTCTTGATGATGTAGCCGTACTCGATGGACTCCAGCCCGCCGCTCGCGCCGACGCCCGCCATCGTCGAGCGGTGGATCGTGCCGCCGTTCTGGAACTCGGCCTCGATGCCGCTCTGCGTGGAGAGCGTCGTGGAGTAGAGCGTCTTCGCGGCTCCGTTCTTCTTGAGGAGGTTGACCGTGGCCTGCACGCCTTCCACCTTGGCGTTCGCCGCCCCCTTCCAGGCATGCTTCCAGTCGCCCTCTTTCTTGGACTCGCCGTTGATCGCACGGGAAAGAGCCGATTCAATGGACTGGCTGTCGGTCGTTTGTTGCGAATTGGGGCCTGATCCGTCCGCGCCCGTGGGCTTGTTCTCGAATCCGGTCTTGCTCGAGCGTGCATCTTTGTTTTCGACTGTGCGCGTGGACGAACTGGAACCGCCCGTGTTCTTTGAATGCTCGTAGCCGAAGTTCCAGTCCATTCCCGCAGTAATGTACTCTGGGCCCGAGAATCCGAGGTTCCGCGACATGCTGTCGTTGTACGCCACGAACTCGATGTTGATGAGGATCTTCTGCTTGTAGATGCGCAGCTCGTCGACGTTCACCGTGATGCCGGGGAAGTCGTGCACGAATCCCTCCACGCGCTTCTTCAGCTGTTCGCTGGACTGCGCATCGTACATGCGCCCGGACAGGCACACCTCGCGCCCCACGACGTTCACGCCGATGTTGGTGACGTTGGAGCGCCGCAGGAAGTCCCTCACCAGCTCGCCGATCTGCGCCGTGGAGTAGGAGACCTGCGTGACGATCCGCATAGTGTCCAGCTTCTTAACGTCGTCGACGCGACGGAGCGTGTCGACGTTGGCGGTCGCGCCGCGGACCACCACCTTGTCGCCGACGATCGCGATGGAAATCTCGGGATCCTCAGAGAACATCCCCTTCAGGACCTCCCAGTAGGCCGGCACCACCATCACCGACCGCGACGCGAACACGCCGCGGTCGTCCACGTAGGAGAGCACGGCCTCGCCCAGTCGCGTGCCGGAGACGATCGCCTCCCCGCTCTCCCGCAGCGCCGCGCTGAACACGGCCGCGTTCGAGCTTCGCACCGCCGTGGCCTTCATCGAATCCGTCGCGACCATCTCGCCCTCCACAACGGTCATGTCGGGCATCTTGCGCACGACCGCCGCGTTAGCGGCAAGCACCGCGCCCGCCACGAACACCACCAGTATTACCTTGTTCATTTTCATCAATTCTGCTCCTTCATCTTTCAACTTTCACCCTTCACCCTTCACCTTTCACCCTTCACTGGAATGCCTTCACCGTGTCGCCGAACGAATTGCCCGGCGCGACGGTCACGCTGGAGCGGTCCTGCTCGGTCTTCGTGTCGCGCATGTTCCGGAGCAGGTACGTGATCTGCCCCATCGTGCGCGCCTGCACTATCATGATCGCGGCCTTCGTCGGCAGGGAGAGCGTGATGGTGCCGTAGCCGGACGACTCGCTCTGGAGGTCGTACACGCGGTCCGTGGCGATCACCGGCACGTTCTGGAGGATGACGCTGGAGACCACGCGCGAGCCCGCGTCCTTCGCCGCCTGGCCGGTGACGAGGCCCAGCTTCTCCTCCGTCGCGGTCAGCACCACGTCGATGCGGCTGCCGGGCTTGATGAAGCCGCAGACGGAGCTGACGGAGTCCACCGGCACCGTGACGGCACGGTGGCCGTCGGCGATGAGGTCCGCGAACGGCGTCTTCGGCTCAGTCGCGATGTCGATCCAGAAGACCGGCGTCTTCGCGGCGATGAGGCGCTTCGCCTTCCGCTTGACGACCTTCTCCATCACGTCGGAGAGCGCCTTCTGGTAGCCGGGATCGTCCTTCGCCGGCAGTGCGATGTGCATGTTGGAGAGCGAGTCGAACGGTATCTCCGCCGAACCCAGCATCTCCTCGCCGATCTCGGAGCCCTCCTTGATCTCCATCGTCGCCACGAGGATCGATGCCTTGGGCGTGGGCGCGACCGCCGTCTTGGCCGCGATGTACTTGTTCACGGCCACTACCGCGAACAGTCCTACTAGCACCGCCGCCACCACGGCGAGCTTCGTGTGGTTGTCAGTCTTCATTTTCGTTTCCTTTCGTTAAGATGTAGGCCTCATCGTCTGTAAAGCGGTAGTCGACGTCGCAGCCGATGCCGTCCGGGCGCGACACTACCTCGAAGTGGAACATCAGGTTCTTCTTCGTCCATGAGGACTTCACGGGAGGGACGCGCTCCTGCGCGTCCGCCGCTTTCTCGGCCGCGCGGGAGCGCGGCCCTCCCGCAACGGCGGGATCGAACGGCGTCTCGGCCCAGCCCGCCTTGCGCGCGGCCGCCTTGATCGCGCCGGCGGCCTCCTTCGCCCCCTGCTCGGCCACGCAGTGCACGATCAGCGCCGCGCCGCCGCCGCGCTCGATCAGCTCGGTCATGAGCGGGCTGCCGATCACGACGTCCCGCACCACGCCCGGCAGCAGCTCCTTCACCCGCCGCGCCGAGCGGCGCGCCAGGACGTCCGGCGTCATCGCGTCTCCCTGCGCCGGAATCATCTCGGCCGGAACCACGAAGTCCTCCATCAGCGCATCGTCGCCCATGATCGCGCGCACCTCGCGCAGCACGATCGAACCCTCCGGCGTCTTGTACACGCGCTCCATGCCGGATAGGTTCTTGATCGTGAGGGCGTTTTCGTCGTCCAGGCGCTCCCATCCCGCGCTCTTCGCCTTGTCCTCCGCCAGATCGACGGCAAGGGCGTAAGGCATGTGCAGCCGCTCCGCGCGGCGGCGGATCGCGAGCCCGGCGATGTTGACGTGCAGCTCCGCCGGCACGATCTTCGCGAGCGACCAGACCCTCGGCGCCGGGACGACCGGCATCTCAACCGCGCCCACGTCACGCTCGGCCCGGTACGCGCGCGCCATCGCAGCGCGGATGGTCCAGCGGACGGCTAGGACCGCCCCCACGACCACGAGGACCGAAAAGACCGTGCGCATGAGCTTCTTCCTCATTTCACGATTCCTTTCAGGAAGGGTTGCTTCGCGCACCAGCTCTTGAACTTGCGCACATAGGTCTCCGGCGCCGTCGGGACAGCATCCATGACCGGCATGAAGCAGTACACGCGGTGGCGTTTCGACGTGTTGACCTTCAGGTTCCATGCCGTCGCCGCGTTGCCGCCCTCGAGGTCGAAATCGAACTGCCCCACGCCAATCTTCCCGCCGCTGCGGTCCGCCAGGGCGAGCCACTCGTACGAACCCGGCGGAAGAATCGTGGGGATGTACGCGGCCGTCGAGATTCTAACCTCCCGGTCGTGCGGAATCACGTCCGTCAGATAGTTGACGGTGCGGAACGTCACGAAGTTCATGATGCCGCCGAGGATCTTGCCGATGAGCTTGAGGAACGTGTTGTCGTTGTCGCCCCAGCCCTTTCCCTTCAGGAAGTCCGACACGTATCCGATCGCGTATGAGACCGGATTCTTGATGACGCTGCAGCGGCCCTTCACGTAGACGTCGCCCACTTTATCCGCCACGTGCGCCACGTCCACGAGGTAGTACTTGGCCACCTTCTTCGCGGCCGTGCTGGGGCTCTTGCCATTCCCGTAGTAGTCGGCCATGTGCGCCTCGACGTCCGCCGCAAGGCGCGTGGCGATCTCCAGCTGCTGCTCGGTTCGGAGGATGCGGGTGAAGTCGGCGGCGAACACCGCCGTCATCACGACGAGCGGCGCCACGAGGGCAAACTCGAACATCACGCTCGCCCGCGCGCTCGCCAGCCGCCTCTTCAGGCGCCTCAGTATGTCATCTTCGCTCTTCACTGTTGCTGTTTCGTTTGACATTCGACATCCGACATCCGACAACCCGGCTCTCAACCTCTCAACCTCTCAACTTCTCAACCTCTCAACTTCTCAACTTCTCAACTTCTCAACTTCTCAACCCTTCAATGGTAGATGATCGCGTCCACGGCGATGCCGCCATACTTGCCCATCTTGTAGAACACCTGCGAGACGGGAACGAGCTTCGCCGTCGCGCCCGCGCCGAATCCCGCCGGGCGCTGGTTCGTCTTGTCCTCCTCGCTCTTCTTCGAGTGCGGGATCACGTCGCCCGTGACGCACTGCGCCGCCGCCACCGCGAACATCGGCAGCTTGTGCGTCCAGCGGCCCTTGTCGTCCGGGTTCCAGAAGTCCTTTAGCGGCAGCGTGTGGATGTTTCCCCCCAGCTTGAACGCGATCCACATCGTGGGGCCGGGCAGGACGTCCTGTTCGTCCACCTTTGTCGTATCCTTGCCGTCCTTCTGCTTCTTCTCCACCTTGATTCCTTCCTTGTCGCCGCGCTTCGAGACGTACGGCTTGATGTCCCACGCCTTCCCCGCGCCCGTGAAGCTGTAGATCTGCTTCCACGGCGAGGTGGAGCTGTCGAACGTCGAAATCGCGCTCTGCTTCCACGGCGACTTCTTCACCTCGTCCTTGCCGGACTCCGCGAGCGGCAGCGCAAACGCGTCCTTGATCGGCCACGAGATGCCGATCGAATAGATGCCGAATACCCAGCCGTCGCTCTCGGCCGTGGACGTGGACGAGCTGAGCCGCGCGAGCGGATCCGCCTCGTTCTGCGCGGCGAGCAGCTGCGCGTTCCAGTAGCCGATGGGGGCCGCCCCCCAGGCATAGACCCTCTCGATGTACTTGAGGAAGATGTTGCATATGCGCGCCGCGAGCCAGCCGCCCGTCCCGCCCGTGAGGACGCCGATCGTGTGCATCGCGACGGCCAGCCCCTTGAAGATGATGCCCACGAACGGCGCGGCGGACGCCGCGTCGAACCCGATCGCGATCGGCTCCACCACCTTCGCCACGTTCCGAAGCTTCACGGCGAGCGACAGCGCCTCGTACATCTCGTCGTTGATGTTCTGCACGGCGTTCATGCCGCGCGCCTGCCAGACGGCGTGCGCGAGCGCCGCCGAGTCCGCCGCGTTCTGGAGGCGCATCTTCGCCTTCGAGAGCTGCGCCGTGTTCCACGTCATCGTGAGCATCCCCAGCACGAGGAAGATCACGAGCGCCACCACCACGCCCACGCTGCCCCGCTCCGAGGCGAGGCGCGCCGCCACCATTCGGCGGACGCGGGGCACTCGCCCCGCCAGATCGCGGATCACTTCCATTTCCACACGCCTCCCGAATGCTCCTGCCGGTCCTTGTCGATGATGGCGCCCGTGTCGCTTCCGGGGGCGAGCGAGCCGGGCGTGTCGTCGTTCACGCCGTCCGCCTCGTCCACGACCTCGTCGGGCGACTTGCCCTCGCGCTTCGCCTTGCCCGCGCTTTCGAGGCCCAACAACGCGCCGTACTCGACCTCCAGGTTGTACGACTTGACGAGCTTGTCGTAGTAGTCCCTGGTCTTTGCCAGCATCTCGCGCGTCCCCTTCCCGATGTCGTACGGATTGCAGCCTG
>CACWSW010000178.1 GCA_902763655.1 uncultured bacterium | reverse complement strand
CCCCCTTCCACGACCGTTCCGCCCGTGTAGGTGTTCGCGCCCGTGAGCGTAAGCAAGCCCGCGCCGCGCTTCACGATGCCGCCGTCAGCCGCCGCGTCGAGCGCCGGGTCGTGCAGGACGGGCTGTGCGATCGTGTACGCCGCGCCGTTCAGCGTTGCGGAGGTATCGACCACAAGTCCGTTCGTGGAGGAATAGAGGCTGAACGCCGCGTTCAGCGTCTGCCCCGCAGCCGTCTTGCAGATCGGCTGGAACGTGCCGCCGTTCCCGTAGAACGCCGTCTCGGCCGTCGTCGCCGTCTGCTTGATCGCGTTCGCGCGGAACGTCGCGCCCGGATTGAGGCGGAGCGTCACCTTGTCGCCGTTGTAGCTTGCGAAGTCCACCGTGCCCGTCACGGCCATGAGGCCGCCGTTGAGGTCGAGGGCACCCTGGTTCGTAAGACCGGTCGAGAGGTATGCGAACGCGGCGTCACCGCCGAACGCGAGCGTGCCGCCGTTCATCACGAGCCGGCAGGTTTGCGCGTCCCGGTTCGACACCTTGCTTGATCCCATGCGGAAATAGGTGTTGAAGTAGGCCGTGCCGCCGTTCATCTCGAAAAGCGTGCTGACGTTCATTGTGCTGCCGCCGCAGTATCCGCAATTCAACCCGCCCGTGCTGGTGATCCGTCCGCCGTTTTGGATGAACGTGAGCGTGTTGCCCGCCGTCGAGTAGTAGGAAAGGTAGAGCTGCGCCGCCAGGCTGATCGTGCCGTTGTTCAGGATGAAGGTGTTCGAACCGTTCTTCGGAGACGTGTAGTTGCCGATGCCGATCTCTGTCTTGCCGATGGTCAGCGTCGGCGCGTTTTCCGGATCGTCCACCACGCCCATCTCGAACGTGCCTTCCGACACGGAGAATCCGCGAAACGCCCGCGTCGGCCCGTCTCCGTTCGGAAACACCGTCGTCCGCAAATCGTCGCCGCTGTTGTTCACGTAGGTGTTGACCGCCAGCGTGTCGGTGCCCTTGAGATGGAACTTGCCCTTGCCGATCTTCAGGAACGCGCTTGTGCCGATGTTTGTGAGCGAGTTGACCGTGATGTCCGCGTCGTGCTGGAACACGCACGGCTGCCCGGACCTGCCCTTGAGCTGGAAGCCGGGGATCTCCACGTTCGGTCCTGTGTAGAGGAACGTGCCGACTCCGAGCGTGAGCTGGTCGGGCGCCTGGATGAACGACAGGTCGTCCATCACCACGCGTCCGCTGCCCGTCGTGACCTTGCCCGTGAAGTTCGGCGACACCTCCAGGTTCACCTGTCCGGCGTTCGTGACGACGTGTTTGTTCACGCCGAGGTCCCCGTCGCCCGTGATGCCGCCCGTGATGCGCAGCTCGTTCCCGTTCATCGTCTGGAGCTCGGCGTCGGTGGCGAGCGTCACGACGGACGCGATGGTGTTCGTGCCGCTCGCATTCGCCACGGTGGCGGGCGTGGCACCCGCCGTGCCGTTGTCGAGCGTGAGCCCCTGCCCGGAGAGCGTGTAGCCGTATGTCTTGCCGTTGGCCGCAAGCGTCAATCCGCCGACCGTGACGGGCACGTCGAGCGTCACGCCCACGCCCGCCTTCGTAGCGGGGTTGAAGATCGCCGTCTTCATCGGTCCGTTCGGCACACCCGCCGCCGCGTTCGCCCAGTTCGCCGTGTCGCTCCAGTCGCCGCCCGCCGTCGCGGACGTCCACACGTTGCCGTTCGCCGCGCCCGCGCCGCCCACGCCCGCGATCGTCACCACCACGGCCTTCATGCCGTCCCAGTCGCCGCCGTCCGCAACCGTCACCTGTTGGGCCGAGATCGTCGCCGTCTGCGCGTCCGCGGCCGTCAGCGTGAAGAGGGAAAGATCCACATCCGGCAGTTCCGCCCGGTACACGAGCGCCGTGTACGTACCGTCCACGGGATAGGGTGAAAGGTCGTGCGTGTCGTTGTGCGTCGTAATCGCCACGGGCGAAAGGACGGAAAGCGCGTTCGTGACGACGAAGCCGTAGCCCTTCACGTCGCGCCGCAGCTCGAGGGCCACCGGGTCGGACGATCCCGCCGCGCCGAGCGTGAGGTCCTTGACGACGCACGTGCCCTCGTAGTCGTGCAGGCGGGCGGTGGGGGCCGCCTCGACCGCAAACGGCGCCGCGAGTCTACGGGCCGGGATGAAGCGCGCGCCGTCGCGCAGGCGGATCGGCCCCGTGAACGTGCTGTCGTCGAAGCCATCCCAGATAGATCCGGTGCCCGCGCCGAAGAACGTGATGCCGCCGTCGGGCGTCCCGCCCAGCGCCGGGTCGGACATGAACTTCTGCTGGATGAGGAACCAGTAGGTCGTCGGCCCGTCCAGTTCCGTCTGGTGCGAGAGGTCCACGTTCAGCCCGCCCGCGCCGATGTACGCCTCCTGGATGTTGATGAGCTTGGAGTTCCCGGAGGCGTTCACGAGGCTCTCGTACGTGCCGCCGTCGAAGTACGCCTTCAGCCCGCGGTTCAGGTTGTTGCCGGAGATGTAGCGCGCGCGCAGCACGCCGTTGCCGGTGAGCCGGAAGATGTTCGTCGCGTTCTGGTTGTTGTAGGCGAGATAGATGACGTTGCTCACTTCCATCCGTCCGTTGTCCGCGATCGTCAGGTCCACTCCGGCCGAGTTGGAGGCCCCGCCGTAGAAATACGTGCCGGCACGCAGGACGCCGGTGCCGTCCACCGTCACCTCCGTGCGGCAGGTCTTGTCGGACGCGGCGTAGTACGAGGCGTAGATTTCGTTGCGCACGTTGAACGTGCCAGCGTGGACGCGCAGGCAGGGCGAGCAGTTCTGCGGATACGTCGCATTCGCCTGCCCAAGGCGAAGACCCTCGCATTCGATCCATCCGCCGTTCTGGGTCAACGTCGGATGCGTGATGATCTCCGGGCAATCGTCGTAGCGGCCGCTGTAGTAGCCGATGTAGAGGAAGCCCACGAGATCCAGCGCGCCGTTGTTCATCACCAGCTCGCCGGCCGTCTGGATGCCCTGTCCGAGGCGGTGCGACTGGGATCCCACGCTGAAGTCATAGGGGCCGATGAGCGTCGGCGCGTCCGTGGGATCGCCCGGCGTGCCGATGGTCATCTTGCCCTCGTTCACGTTCACGCACCGAGCGCCGTTCGCGGGTCCCGCGCCGCTTGCCGTCACGCCGTTGTTTGCGCCGGCGTTGACGGCATTGGTCGGCAGGAAGATCTCTTCCGTACCGCCGAAGTGCAGCGTACCCAGGCCCATCTTCGTGAGGCCGCCGACGCGCACGCCCAGGTCCGTCACGGTCAGCGTCGTGTCCGGATCCTCCACGCTGATGACGGACGAGCGGTTGGCGGCCGTGTCCACCGTGAAGCCGGGAATCGTCGCCGACGCGCCCGTATACTTCAGCGTGCCCGTGCGGATCGCGAGGTTCGTGACGTCCTGCACGAACGAGAGGTCCGAGATGCGCGTAGTGCCGCTGCCCGCGATCAGCGTGCCGCCCGACGCAAAGCCCGCCAGGTCGCCCAACTCGACCGTGCCCGAGTCCAGATAGCTCGGATTGGCGTAGATCGTCCGCGCCGCCGCCACGTCCGCCGCCGCAGGCGACGCAGTCTCGTCAACCGCCGCGCGGACGATGAGCGGATCGCCCGCCACTGCCGCCGGCGTGCCCGCCGGGGTTACGGCCACCTTCAGGAGCGCCCGGCCGTTCTCCTTCGTCACGAAGCACGTGTAGTCCACGGTGTCGGGCTTGTTCGGGAACGTGAACTGCCCTGCCGCAAACGCGAGGTCGTTGGCGTCCTCCTCCCCTACGCTGACGAGCGTGTAGGTGCCGACGGTCTAGAGGCCTTCCGTGCCGCCCTGCGTCTCGAAGAGATGCAGTTTCGGGTCGGAAAGGCGCTTGCCCGCGCGGAACTCGCCCGTCACGTAAATGCTGGCGCCGGGGCCGAAGCCGAGATGCGGACCCTCCGTCGCGGTGTCGCGCCCGAAGGAGAACGATCCGACCGTCTGCGTGATGCCGTTCGTGATGATGAGGCCGCCGTTGTTGCCATAGAGTGAAAGCACCGTACCGGTTGGCAGGCACCCCGCCTTGCCGAGGTACACGCGCGTATAGGAGATGTCCGTCGGCCCGCAGTACGTGTTCGCCGCGTTCATCCGCAGGGGCGGCAGCGCGGAACTGTTGCCGGTTGTGATGTGCAGTCCGCCGTCCGTCCCGCTGTCGTCCAGCGGCTCAATGCCCTTCTCCCAGATGACGGGCGCATTCTCCGTTCCACTGTTGAAATAGGTGGTCATGCCACCCGGCCCCACCTTGACGCTCGTCATCGTGGAGGGGAAGTGGATGGGATCGTCGCTCTTGTTGCGGTGCCGCCACACGCCGCCGTCCACGATCAGGTTCAGCTTGCCGCCGCCGCCGTTCTGGAAATTCCACATCTCGAGGACGCCGCCGTCTAGGATACGCACGTTCGTCGTCGCGGTCTTGCTGTTGTTGACGGCGCGCACGCGCAGGTACGACCCCGCGCCCGTCACGACCACCTCGTTCGTCGTGTCCGCGCTGCCGCTGCTCGACGAGATGGTGAGGTTCGCCCCGAGGGACGAGAGGTCTCCACCGTCACGGACGAGCACGGTTGAGTTGCCGCCCTTGTGGTACGAGATCGAGAGTCCGTTGCACCACATTTTGGATCCAGGACCGGCAACCTCAAGCAACGGTGCATTCCACTGGAGCGTGTTGTCGCTCCACATCACGCCGAGATAGCACACCTTGTTGCCGGTCGGGCCCACGAGGAGCGTCGCGCCGTTCAGGACGCGCAGGGTCGGCTGGAGCCGCGAGGTCGAATTGGACTTCCTACCGTTCGTCGAGCCCACGTTGATGCGACCCGCCGAGCGCGTGATGCCGTTGCTGAGGATCAGGACGCCCGTCGTCTCCTCGCCGTTGACGGTGGTTCCCTGCCCGATGGCGAGGTTGACGTCCACGCCGGAGAGGACGTTCGTGACGGACTCGTCGTAGGGCGTGTCGATCACCACCGTGCCGTCGGCGATGGTGAACGGCGCGTAGCCCTTCGTGGGCGCGCGGTCGGGCGAGAAGTCCGTGTAGCCGCCGTAGATGCCGTTGCCGTATGATGTGGTGCAGCCGCCAAGGACGAACGGCTGGGTGAAGGTGAGCGTTCCCTTGCCGGACTTGATGAAGCAGCCCGTCGGCTGCTGGACGTCGCCCGCCATGACGAGGTCGTTGTCGATCTGCCACACGACGGCAGCGGTGTCCACGGCGGGCCGATTCGTGATCGCGCCGGTCCACGCGCCGCCCGCCGGGCCGGCGTAGCGGAGCGTGCCGCCCGTCTGCGTGAACGGTCCCGCGCCCAGCTCGCCAATCCCCGCTTCAGGACGGGCTGGCTGCGTCACCACGAGCGTGCCCGAGCCGAGCGTGGTGCCGCCCGTGTGGGTGTTGCTGGGGTTGAGACGTACCGTGCCGCCCGTCGCGCCCGTGTTGACCGCGAGCGAATCCTCACCGGAGACGAACGCTACCGCGTTCGTCACAGTACCTGCCGGCGGGTTCACCGTCACCGTTGTCGCCATGCCCGACGCCGCCGCCATTAAGGCAGCGATTCCACCCGCCGCCGACAATATCTGTCTCCTCATGTCTGCTCCTTTCGCATGCGCGTACCGTCGAGACGGCACGCATACACTACCTGCCTAAAACTTAACGCAGGTGTAAAATATCAAATTTCCGCCTTTTGTGGAAGCAGAAATTTTCTACTAGAGGCATTTGACGAGGGGCTTGTATTTGGCGAGATATGCGGCGTTCTTCTCGTCGCCGCCGGGCGCGTTCGCCGAGTTCCACACGGGCGGCACGATGCCGCGTTCCACGCACTGGCGGCACGTCTCGATCTCGAGGAGGTGCGCGATGGTGAAGTCCACCACGTTCGAGACGGGGCCGATCGGCGTGGTCATGCCGGGCACGTTCACCACGGCGTCGCCCACGGGGTTGTAGTCGTCGATGCACACGTCCGCGTAGTCGAAGAGGTTCTTGCCGTTCGGGTGGCGGATGAAGTGGTCCTTCGGCATCTCGTTCTGCCAGTAGGAGCTCGCTACGGCGATGATCTTCGCGCCGCGCTTCTTGCACTCCTCCGCCGCGTCGATCGTGGCGGGGTTGATGCCGATGTTGTGGAAGAAGAGCACCACGTCCCCTTCCTTGATGCCGTAGTACTTGATGATCGAAGCTCCGAAGTTCACCGTGCGCTCAAGCTCCAGGTACTTGAGCGCCTGGTTGAAGACGGAGAGGGCGGTCTCCATGAGCGGGTTGATGTTGGCGAGACCGCCCGCGCGGAAGAACATCTCGCCCATCGCGAGCGTGGTGTGCCCGCCGCCCGCGTAGACGTTGATGAGCTTGTCGTCGGCGATGGCGTCCGCCATCAGCTTCGCGGCGGCCTTGATGTTGGCCTCCTGCTTCTCGGCGACCGCCTTGATGTTGTCAATCGCCCTGTCAATATAACCAAAGTCATTCAACATGCTTACCTCCTTCAGACACTCAGCACGCGCTTATAATTCGCTCCGATGGCGTCCCACAGCTTCAGCGCGTCCGGCGCGCCCACGACCGTGCCGTAGCCGCCGCGGTACGTCCAGGCGGCGATGCGGTCAACGCCCTCCTCCACGGCGATGTCCACCCAGCGGTCGATCTGCGCGAAGTCCTTCGGCTGCTTGTAGTAGCCCATGAGCCAGCGCTCGGAGAGCTTGCCGTACTTCTTCGCGATGGCCACCGTGCGCTTCGTGATGTCGCGGTAGAAGTCCTCG
>CACWSW010000177.1 GCA_902763655.1 uncultured bacterium | reverse complement strand
GCGATGATCGAGCTTGGCATCGTCAAGCGGCCCGCCAACTGGGGCGGCGAGCGCGAGGGCGCCGGTCGCAAGGCTGCGCTTCCGAAGCTCTCGCCGAACGCGGAGGCGGAGCACGTGTGGGCCGAGCTCATGCTGCAGCTGGACAAGACGGTGGTGATGGACACCATCCCGCTCCTGGGCGAGAAGGCCGCCGCCGTGTGCCTGGACCGTCTGGAGGTGCTTGCGCGCGCCATGCGCCAGCAGGTGCGCGATCTGAAGGGAGGAAGGTGAGATGGATACGGTTTATCTCATCAAGGCAGCCGTGGACGGGTTCTTGATCGGATGGGGGACCTGCTACCTAGTCGGATGCGCACGTGCGTGGCTAAAGACGGCTGCATCCGCGCCGCGTAACGCGCTCGTGCGGGATGACGGCGCCGCCGAAGCGCTGGCGATGACGCCGCCACGCGCGGAACGCGCGGGCGGAGACACGCCATCCGAACGCCAGAAACGCGCCAATTCCAATGACGTCGGCCACGATACCGACAATCGCCAACAGGTCCATGCCGACATTGTAGCACAAAAGCAGGAGGGCGGAAAGTGATGAAGAAGGTTCTATTGATTCTGGCCTGCGCGGCCATTGCCGGCTGCGGGTATCCAACAGCGGAAGACGGAACGACAATCGACGAGGTATGTTTCGTGTCGATCCATGTGCGCAAGGTTCGCGGCCATGAATACCTCGTGGCGGCGTATGGCGGACGTGGCGTGTCTGTGGTGCATGCCGCGAGCTGTCCATGCCTTAAGCCGAGGAACAACACCATTGAAGAGCTCGTCACCACAAACCGATTCCCGGACATCCGCGACTACATCGAGAAGGAGCTGGAGGGGAAGTGATGAAGATTGTTCTACAGATGACTGTCGGCCGTCGGCGGGCATTTCGTTCGGTGTTCAACTGGCCGGATCAAATCGGTGATCTTCGCGGGGTCTCATCTACGAGTGTCAACAAGTGTTGCGACGTCGCAGAAATGATGATTCGGGAGGTGCGTCACTATGTTGGCAACATGAAACTAGGGCAAGCGCCAGTCATGGAATACAACGTCAACACTAACCCCATAAGCAAAGATGGCGTGGAGGTGGCGTGATGGTGGCGCGCGTGTTCCCGAGCATCCTGATCGCGCTCGACTGCGCGGCGGCTGCGGTGTACGCGGCGCACGGCGACGTCCGCCGCTGCATCTACTGGGCGGCTGCGGCTACGCTGACGGCAACCGTGACTTTCTGAGGTGCGGCATGACGAACGAAGAACTCAAGAAGCTCTTTATCAAAGAGGTGCACGAGGCGGCGCGCGCACGGTACGCCGTGGAGGTGTTCGCGGACATGGTGCGCACCATGGCCCTTGCGCTCGAATCTCCGCTCACGCTCGCCGATCGCCGCAAGGCGATTGAGGCGGAGTACGCCCAAATCAAGGGCCGCTACACCGAGGACGAGTTCGTCCACTTCCCGATCGCGCTGGCGATGGTGCAGATGGCGTTGGAGCGCCACCGCGAGGATTTCCTCGGCCACGCCCTGGAAGAACTCGGCGCGGCGAACACGCGCAACGGGCAGTTTCTGACGCCGGTGTGCGTCTCGCGGATGATGGCGCAGGTCGGATGCCAGGGAATAGAGTACAAGCCCGGCGAGGTCATTCGGCTGTCGGATCCGTCGTGCGGGTCGTCGGTGCTGCTCATCGAGGGCGCGGAGAAGCTGCTGGCGGACGGCGTGAGCCAGGCGGACATCCTGATTCAGGCGGGCGACATCGACGGGCGCGCGTGCGACATTTCCTACGTGCAGCTGTCGCTCCTGGGATATGCGGCCGTGGTCCAGCACATGGACGCGCTCGCGATGCGCCGCATTTCGCCGGACCGCTTCACGCCCGGCTACTACCTGCACTGCATGCCCATGAGGAGGGTTGCGGCATGAACGATGACTGGATAGTTGTCAAGAGTCGCGACATCGGCTCGCACCGTCTCGAACTAATAGCGCTTACGGTAGACGGGGGCGAGCATCATGAGATAATCGTGGACTGCGTGGTGCAGTTCATAGGCACGCGAAAGGAATGCGAAGGAAAGTGGCGCAAATGGGTGCACGTGCTGAATAAGATCGCCCAGATTCGCGATCGCGAGGAGCGCGGCGATCTCTGTCACGAGGATTAAGTGTCTTGCGGCCGCCACCAACAACCAAACCAACAACCAACAGGAGGAAAAAGTAATGAACACAGCAAGCAAGGAATGGGCGGAACGGGTAGCGGCCCGCAACGCCATCGAGACGGCGAAGGCGCGAGGCCCGCAGCACATCCAGGGGGAATTCCTCTGGAACCAGGACGCCGACGCCGAACTTTCGCGCGCAAGCCAGCCGGAAGGGGGTGCCAAGTGAGCGACATCTTCCACACGCCCCAGGAGGCGATAGACTTCGTGATGGCAAATCCGCCGATGGGCGACCTTCCGCCCGGCGCGGACGGCACGGAGAGGCTTCGGCCGGGGCCGACGCAGATACCGTACCGGAAGGCCGCTGTCGAGCTGTACAACCTCGGCGGGCTTGACTTCGTGCGACAGGAGGGCGACGGCGAGCGCATCGTGTACACCTCTCTCGCCGCTGCCGGCGGCGCTCGTCCGCAGCCGCGGCTCTACCGCATGACGCTCTTCCGCCGCGAGGCCGGCGGCTGGACCGCCTGCATCTTCAACACCTTCGGCGCGCTCGTGGCGAAGCTCGTGTTCCCGCTCGGCAAGCGCGGCGACTGCGAGCTGGCGGCGCGCCGCGCGTGCGCCGTGATCGTCGCCCGCGCGTTCTACAATCAACGCAGCCAAATTCGCTGGCGCGAGAACCGCAAGGCGCGGCGCGCGGCGGAGGCCGCCGCCAAGATGGCGGCTCCCCATGACAAGGCCGCCGAGCCGCTTTCGCCCGAGGAGGAGCTCGCGGAGACCGTGGCCAGGCAGAAGGAGGATGCGTGATGCTACCCGTCAACGAAATGAACCAGCTGTTCCTTGCGGCGCACCCGGACATCCGGCGCAAGATTCGCGCCGCGTACAGCAAGGCGCATCCGCCGGTCATTGTCATGGCGATCAAGCCGAAGTACGCCAAGGCAATCTACGAGGGGCGCAAGAACTGGGAGTTCCGCAAGGCGCCGCCGCCGATCTACAAGGAAATCTACGTCTACGAGTCGGCGCCAGTCTCCAAGATCACCGGACGGGTCGTGTTCAGCGCCTCCGTGACCGGCACGTGGATCGACGTGTGGGAGATGGTGAAGACAAACAAGTGCTTCACGCGCAACCTCACCGGCATCAGGTTTGAAGAGCTGGAGGACTACGCGGGGAAGCACGACGTGACCGCGCTGCGCGTGTACAAGGCCGAAAGGCTCGAGCATGAGGTCACGTTCGGCGCGGAGCCGCCGCAGAACTGGGGACGCTTCGCCGCGACCTACCGCGACTCGCCAAAGAAGGAAGGAGAATCCCATGACTGACAATCCGTTCGCCCTCTACACCAACACCATCTGCGAGAGCAACGGCGACATCCCCGGCTGGATGTTCTACGCCATCTGCGCGCTGCCGTTCGTGCTGCTGGCACTTGACTTCCTGGGAGGCGCACGATGAAGCCGCCCGCCACGTGCGCCGAGCTGGTGCGGCGATTGAAGGCAATCGCCGTGCCGATGCACGGCCAGGCCCACCACGACGTTCGCCTCGCCGCCGCAGTGCTCGAGGCGATCGACGGCTCGCACTGGATCGCGAACAGCGCGATCGACATCGTGCGGCACAACGATAGGTCGCTCTACCACACCGAACCGGAGGCCGAGCGATGACGCGCACGTGCCCCATCTGCGGGGCGGAGTTCGAGCCGAATCCGTCGCGGCCGATGCAGCGGTTCTGCTCGCGGAAGTGCAAGACGCGTGCCAACGCGCGCGCGCAGAGCCTGCGCAAACGTGCCGGCGTCCCGCCTCGCGCGCGGACGCGCAAGCGGGCGGACCTCTCGCCGCGCAAGTGCCCTACCTGCGGCAAGACCTTCACGCCCAAGCCCAAGCATCCGCACGCGCGCTACTGCTCGCGCACCTGCTCGGCGAGGGGATGTGCCGCGGCAGTCCAGGCCCCGCCGCGCGTCTGCCCCTGGTGCGGAAAGGAGTTTATCCCGCGCGCGTATGCGCAGGTCTACTGCTCCTCTTCGTGCGGGTACGGCGCGAAGCGCAACCGCGAGAACGCGAAGGCTTATGCCGCGCGGGCGAATGCCGAGGCGGCAATCCGCGACTCCCTCGCGCGCGTGCGCGCCTACCTTGCCCTCTCGCCCGCCGAGCGCTACGCCAGGCGCGGGGAGCTCACCAAGGCCGAGCACGCGCTCGCGCAGAAGATTTACATGGAGAACCACTCCATCCGGACCGTCGCCACGAACGACCTCATGCACTGAACAAACACCCTTTAAAGGAGACTTGAAAGACCATGCAGACGACATACGAGGAACTAGCAGCAGTCTCGTCGATGAGGGCGAGGGTCGACGCGGCCGAGTGGAAGGGATACATGATCCAGATCGCGGCGGCGCCCGCGAACTGCCGCGTGAGGATGATGGAGCAGCTGGCGGCCCAGGGCGTGGCGTCGTTCGGCACGATCCGCCGGAAGTTCTACGCCTACGACGGCGGGGCGCGCCACAAGGGAATCGGCGCGGCGGCGCTCGTGGACCGTCGCCGGACGCGCCACCTCACAGCTGCGAACCCCTGGCTCGAGTGCTACATGACCTATGTGGAGAACGACCAGAACACGTCCATGGGCGGCTACAGGCGGATGATGGCGGACTTCCGGCGCGGAGTTCCGATGGTTGGATCCATCGGCACGTGGCGGGAGGTGTGGGCGCGGGAGCGTCCGGGCGAGCCGGTGCCGGAGGAGTGTCCGCGCGACTGGACGCCGCGCGGGGCCACCTACGCGAACCTGCAGGCAATCGCGAAGTCGAACCCGAACTACCGTTTCAACATCCTCTCGAACCGGCGCGGACGCAAGGCGGCCGCCGCCGCGCTGCTGCCGGTCCTCACCACGCGCGTCGGTCTGCCGGTCCTCGCCAAGGTCGAATACGATGACGTGTGGCACAATACGGACATCATGCTCGGCGCCCGCGTGTGCCAGCCGCTGGAGTTCGCCGGGTATGACGTTGCGAGCGGATACAAGTGCTCGAGCATCCTTAAGCCGCGCTTCACGCGCGCGGACGGCGTGCGCGACAACCTGAAGGAGCAGCAGTTCCGGTTCTTGTTCGCGTACGACCACATAGTTCGCGGGTTCCACAAGGGCGGCATCGAGAATGTGGTGGAGCACGGCACCACTGCCATCCGCCAGAACGTGGAACGCCAGATACGGGCGATTCCAGGCATGGGCGAGCTGATAGGGATATCCAGGAGCGGGATCCTCAGCGAGCAGGTGCACGCGGGGCTGTTCATCGGGAACGGCGGCGGCAACTTCAAGATGAAGGCGCTCTGCGAGGGCGCGCACAACATCCTGCACAACCGCGCGGCGGGGCTCATCGGGAGCCGGGGGCGCGACGCGGAGCACCTGCACGAGAGCCAGGCGGCGCTCGTCAAGTACGAGGAGCGTCTGATGGCTGCGGCGGCGAAGCTGCCGGAGGAGTTCGCGCTGAAGCTGGAGGCGGGGCTGCTTACCTTCGACGAGTACCATGCGGCGTTCCGCCGGATCGAGGACGCGCTGATGCGCGACCCCGAGCACAAGCTTGAGGGATGGGACGGGAAGGTGGTCCAGGAGTGGCGGCTCGCTGCGACCTCGAACGATTGGCGTCCGATGAGCGAGCTGGTGGAGATGGCGAAGTCGGATCCGGACGGGGCGCGTGCGGTGGCCGTGGTGGTGGGGCGCGACCCGGCGCTCCGGCGTGTCCGGCCGATGAGCCGGTGGGAGGCGTACCAGGAGGGTCTGCGCGGCGGGGAGATCGTGAAGGTGGACGACTGGTATCTGCCGCACTTCATGGACGTGGAGAAGGACGCGATCGAGGTGCGGGTGCGCGACAACGGCCTGGTGGGGTTCCGCAACGAGCTTCTGTACGGGCGCGACGAGATGCTGTACAGGGCGGCGGTGAGGAACCGGGCGGGGTGGCAGCAGGCGATGTCGCCCGGCATGAAGGCGCTGGCGCTCTACAACCCGATGATGCCGGAGAAGATCTGGCTGGTGGACGGCGGGGACGGGCACACGCTGGGGACCTGTCCGCTCTACAACCGAGCGCCGGCGTACGACCGGCACGCGATCGAGGTCAAGATGGGCGAGCAGGCGGCGGACCTGGCGTCGAAGGTGCTGCCGATACGCGGGCGTCACCAGGCGGAGGCCGAGGAGCGCGCCGCGCGCATGGCGAACAACCTGCGCGTGATCCGGGAGGCAGGTATTGCGGGCGCCCCGCGCCCGCCGTCGGAGCCCGGCTACTCGTTCGACGAGCTGGCCGAGACTGGAGGAACGGGATTTGTCCCGGTCGCCGCGCCAGCTTCCGCAGCCTACTCGCTGGAAGAGCTGGCGTCTGTCTAAAGAAGCATTTATATCGGCTTTTAGAGTTTGTCAAAAACCAACCAAGGAGCAACCAAGATGAACGAAGAGAGAACTACACAGGCCGAGATTCCGATCGTGGAGCCGGCGCCCGGCGAGAAGCACTCCGCCGTGATCGTGCGGGGCATATCCATGCCGGCGCACCAGGTGCGCATAGCGATCGAGCAGGCCGTCGCCAGGTGTCGGAAGAGGACGGCGAGGAGGTGTTCTGGCTGTACTCCTACGCCCAGGAATACCACCTCAAGGAGGCCGACCTGGCCGCCAAGATGGGGGCGTACGACAAGAACACGCTGTACCAGTTGTTCCGGGGAAGCTACGGCGTGACGTCAGGCGGCAAGCCCGCGAGCTGGGCGAACGTCGTCAAGGCGATCCGGAGCTTCAAGGCCGTCGAGCTCGAGGAGATGAAGAAGAAGCGCATCGGCATCATCGAGACGGAGGTCAAGAAGACCGTGTTCTCGGCGTGCACGGCGGCGCTCAACGACGGCATGCCGGCGTTCATCTACGGCGTGTCGCAGATCGGCAAGACCACCGCGCTCATGGAGTTCCAGCGGCTCAACAACCACGGCAAGACCGTCTATCTGCGCATGGGCAGCGGCTGGACGCGCCCGCGCCTCGTCCGCGAGCTGGCGCTGAAGTTCGGCAACGGCGTGAAGGCCACGAAGTGCTGGGCGCTGGAGGACGCGATCTTCGGAAGCCTCACGCGCTACAACCTTCTCATTATCGACGAGTTCCACCTCGCCCTGGAGACGTCCACGGACGCGAGCGCGAAGGCCATGATGGAGTTCGTGCGGGAGGTGTACGACCGGACCGGGTGTGGGCTTGTGATGTCGTCCACCAAGGTCGGCCTAGCCGGGCTGGAGGGCGGGAAGAACCAGCTCCTTTTCGACCAGCTGCGGCGTCGCGGCGTGGTGCGGGTCGTGCTGCCGGACGTCCCGCCGGTGCGCGACATCAACACGATCGCGCGCTCGTTCGACCTGCCGCTTCCGGCGGGCGAGGTGCTGGCTGGCATCAAGCAACTCGTCAAGACGCGCGGCCTGGGCGTGTTCATCAAGTACCTGCAGAAGAGCTACGCCGTCTGCCGCAAGGCCAAGACGGAGCTTTCGTGGGACGCCTACCGCAAGGTGGTGAACGGCTATCTCGCCCTCGGCGCGATGAAGTCCGAGTACTGATTTCCACTAAGGAGGCGCGAGGTG
>CACWSW010000176.1 GCA_902763655.1 uncultured bacterium | reverse complement strand
GCGACACTTTTTTGCCCCGTTGCCTAGAAGCTGAGTGGCGAAAGTCGCGCTCGGCTCGGGGTCGCCTCGCCGGCCACGAAAAAATTGGGGAACCTCCAAGCTGGATGGGGCTGTAGCGCGACCTGAGGCAAATATGCTATACTTGAATCGTTTCCACCAACCATAAAAGGAACAGACATGAGAAAGTTGCTGATATCTTCGTTGGCCCTGGCGGCCACAGTCGTCGCGTTCGGCGCGAAGTCCGACGCCGAGGGATTCGTCTCGATCTTCAACGGAAAGGACCTCGCCGGATGGATCGGCGCCACGAACACGTACGTCGTGGAAGAGGGTGGCGTGCTGGCATGCCGTCCGCCCATCGACGGCAAGCAGGGCGGCGGCGGCAACCTCCTCACCGCCAAGGAGTACGACAACTTCATCCTCCGCTTCGAGTTCTGCATGCCGACGAACGCGAACAACGGGCTCGGCATCCGCACGCCGTCGCCCAACGTCGACGCCGCCTACCACGGCATGTGCGAGCTGCAGATCCTCGACGACGGCGGCGACAAATACAAGGCGCTGAAGCCGTACCAGTACCATGGATCGGTCTACGGCATCGTGCCCTCGCTGCGCGACAACGTCGGCAAGCAGATCTGGGGCAAGGACAAGAACTTTGCAGGCAACGGCTCGTACCTGCGCAAGCCTGGCATGTGGAACTTCGAGGAGGTGCGCGTGATCGGCAGCCGCATCCAGGTGATCCTGAACGGCATCATGATCGTCGACGCCGACGTGGCGAAGATCAAGGGCGACGGCACCGACACGCCTGACGGGAAGAAGCATCCCGGCCTGCACCGCACCAAGGGCCACATCGGCTGGCTCGGGCACGGCCATCACGTGCAGTGGCGCAACATCCGCATCAAGGAGGTATCGTCCAAGTACGTGGTCGGCTCCGATACTGTCAAGAAGTGCCCGGCCGGGTTCACGCAGCTCTTCAATGGCAAGAACCTCGAGAACTGGAAGGGTGTGACCATCGCCGAGAAGTTCGACAATCCGAAGGTCCGCCAGGCCGCGACGCCCGAGAAGCGTGCGGAGATGCAGAAGATTGCCGACCAGGGGATGATCGACCACTGGCACATCCGCGACGGCGCGCTGTTCTTTGACGGGTTCAAGGGCGGCTACTCGCTCGCGACCATCAAGGACTACAAGGACTTCGAGATGTGGGTTGACTGGCGCATCATGTCGGTGCAGGGCGACTCAGGACTCTACCTGCGCGGCTCGCCGCAGGTTCAGATCTGGGACGCGCACAACCAGTGGCACATCGGCTCCGGCGGCCTCTACAACAACAAGAAGAACCCCAGCAAGGCGCTCTCCATCCAGGACCGCATCGTGGGCAGCTGGAACACTTTCCACATCACCATGCGCGGCGAGCGCGTGACGGTGGAGCTGAACGGCGTGAAGGTTGTGGACAACACCGTGCTCGAGAACTACTGGGACCGTTCGATGCCGATCTTCCCGGTGGAGCAGATCGAGTTGCAGTGCCACGGCGACCCGATCGAGTTCAAGAACATCTTCATCCGCGAGCTGTAGCGGGTTGGCTGGCGGCCTGACTGGCCAGATGGCGAGAGAGCGAACATTCAGGTGGATTGTCCGAGGCGTCTTCTGGACGGGTCTGCTCTACACGTATCTGGCCATATTCCGCCAGCCAGCCTTTGCGCCGTACAGGTTCCTTCTCGAGAACCTCTTCCTGGCGTACATCCCGGTGGAACTGTCTTTCCACCTTGAGGAGAAGACCCCGCGCGTCGTGTTTTGGGCAGTGTTCGCGGTCTGGTTCTTCTTCTACCCGAACGCGCCGTACATGCTGACGGACTTCTTCCACCTTGCGCTGTGCGATCCGTACATTCTCCGTCCAGACGGTGCACGGACGGGTCTGCTGCGGCCTGACATGCGGATGTGGGCGATGTTCGCGAACATGTCGGCTCTCGCTCTGTTCTGCACGTTCGTCGGCATCCTTTCCATGCATCGGGTCGTTTCAGTGCTGCTTAGGCGCTTTGGCAGGAGGACCATGTGCTGGCAGGCGGCGCTCGTCCTGGCCGTCACGACGGCCGCGTCCGTGGGCATCTACCTCGGCCGATTTCCCCGCCTTCACACGGCGCATCTCGTCACGCGGCCTGTTGAGACGGCTAATAAGCTGCTGTCGTCGATATGGGACCTTCGCCTCCTGGAATTCGTGGTGATGCTGACGGCGCTCCAGATGGCGGTGTGGGGGCTTCTGCTTCTCCTGCGCGCCGCTCCGTCAAGGAATGGCGGCTAGTGGTGCCGGAGGAGGGACTCGAACCCTCACGTACTTGCGTACGGCAGATTTTGAGTCTGCTGCGGCTGCCATTACGCCACTCCGGCCAAGAAACGAAAACAGTATACCATAACCGACTGTCCGGCACAACGGGTAAACTGGCACGTGTTGCGGGGTGAGCAAAACGGGTAAACTGGCACGTTCATTTTCCACACTTTCGCATTGCGCGCAAGGGCTGGGTTCGGTATACTTGTGATGTCGATTTCCAAACCAGTTCAACAACAAATAAAGGAACAATGATGACAAGACAGGTATTTCTGGCGTTGGCGGCCTCGACCGCGATTTCAGTCATGGCTGCCCCGCCCACCGTGGTGGTGAAGAAGGCCGGCGCAGAGCGCACGGTGGTGTCGGTTGAGACATCGGGCGGCAACGCGGCGGCGCAGGCCTTCAACACGTCGCTGAAGCGCAACCTCTCGCTCACCGGATACTTCCAGGTGGGACCGAACGGGCAGATCCGCGTGACGGGCACGCCTGGCGCGGGTGTGGTCGCGACGGGTGTCGGCAAGCAGATCACCTCGCAGGCGACGTTCGCCGACGCCAAGGCCGCGCGCATGGCCGCGCGCCAGTTCACCGACGCCATCGTGCAGGCGTACACCGGCAAGAAGGGTTTCGCGTGCGACCGCATCGCCTTCATAAACCGCATGGGCGCGGACAACGCAGAGCTCTACACGTGCTATCCGGACGGCTACGACATCCGCCAGCTGACGAGCGATCGCCGCGCGGCCGTCGGCCCGCGGTGGGCGCCTAGCAAGGAAGAGATATACTACACGGGATTCCTCCAGAAGACGCCGCTCGTGTACCGCATCGACATGTCCGGACGCCGCACCCTGCTGGCGCCTTTCAAGGGGTTGGCGACTGGCGCGGCGGTGTCTCCCAACGGTGCGGACTGCGCGCTCATCCTCTCGCACCAGGGCAACCCGGAGCTGTACGTCCTCAACTTCGCGACAAAGCGCGTGAAGCGCATGACGAAGACGCAGAATGCCTCCGAGGCGTCGCCCTGCTGGAGCCCGGACGGGCGTCAGATCGCGTACGTGAGCGACACGACGCGCCATCCGCAGATATACCTGCTCGACGTGGCGACAAAGCAGTCGCGTCGGATTACGAACGCCGGCGGCGAGAACACGAACCCGGACTGGAGCCCAGATGGTCGTCTCGCGTGGGCGACGAAGCGCGGCGGCTTGAACTACGTGGCGGTTATGGACCCGTCCAAGGGCGAGTCGACAGCGCGCCTCGTCACGGATGGCGGCAACTGGGAACACCCGAGCTGGGCGGCCGACGGGCGGCACCTGATCGCGTCTCGCGACAAGGCGCTGTTCATCATCGATACCGATCCCGAGGGCGACAAGCCGGTGCAGATCTTCCGCAACCAGGGCAACTGGATGAACCCGGCGTGGGCGCGGTGATGGTTAAAGGGTTAAAAGGTTATAGAGATTAAAAGATTAAAGAGGTGTTGTCATGAAGAGAAGAGAGTTTGTTGGATTGATGGCGGCGGGTGTCGCGGTTGGCGCTGCGGCTGACTGCTGCGCGAAGAAGGGCAAGATGCTGTTCGGCTGCTGCTGCGGACCTGACCAGGTTCCGATGCTGAAGGAGATCGGCTACGACTTCTGGGAATGGAACGGCGCTTCGGCCTTCATCCCCACGAAGAGCGACGAGGAGTGGAAGAAGCACCGCGACGAGAAGATTCTCAGCGCGGCGCTGCCGATCCGTTCCGTGAACGGGTTCCTTCCAGGGACCTTCCGCCTCACGGGGCCGAACGCCTCGTTCGACGAGCCGCTGAAGTACGCTGAGACGCTGTGCCGCCGCGCTGATGAAGTCGGCCTGAAGACGATCGTGTTCGGTTCTGGCGGTGCGCGCAACGTGCCCGGCGACATCTGCGGTCCGAAGGAGCAGAAGCCTTTGCCGGAGAAGGGCGTGCAGCAGTACACGGACTTCTGCAGGCAGCTGGCGGCGCGCATCTCCGACCTCAAGGTGTGCGTGGTGATCGAGCCGCTGCGCCCGAACGAGTCGAACATCATCAACTACGTGTGGCAGGGACTTCAGATCGTGGAGGACGTTGGGTCGCCGCGCATACAGCAGCTGGCAGACCTCTTCCACATGATCATGGGTCGCGAGTCTCCCGAGTCGATCGTGCAGGCGGGATGCCGCCTGAAGCACGTCCACATCGCCGAGAAGGAGACGCGCCAGTATCCCGGCAAGGACGACTTCGACTTCTCCCCGTACTTCAACGCGCTCAAGAAGATCGGCTACTCCGGCGGCATCTCGTGCGAGTGCGGCTGGCCGAACCGCAAGGACAAGGACGCGTTCTACGCGGCGCGCGTCAAGGCGCTTGCCGTCATGAAGAAGTTCGCCGGCCAGGCCTGACCGACAGGAGGGTTCCGCCGTGCGGAAGATCACGATGCAGTACCGGGTGCCATATGCGGACACCGACCAGATGGGCGTGGTCTACTATGGCAACTACCTCACCATATTCGAGCGCGCGCGCAACGAGCTGATGCGCGCGTGCGGCTACACCTACCGCGAATGCGAGGCGGAGGGCTGGATGCTCCCCGTCACGCACGCGGAGGTGGACTACAAGCGGCCAGCGCGCTACGACGACCTCCTGGAGGTGACGGCATGGTGCCGCGCGCACAAAGGCGTGCGCCTAGAGATCGCGTGCGAGGTCAAGGTGGGCGGCGAGCTGCTTGTCTCCGGCTTCACGCGGCACTGCTTCGTGTCCACAAAGACGTTCCGTCCCATTCCGCCTCCGGAACGACTTCTGCAGGTGCTTGACACGGAGTGACATGATCGTCCCCGTCAGAGACCCCACGAAGCCGCTGGAGTGTCCCTCGCTGTACGACCTCTCGCGTCCGCTTGAGGTGGAGGTGGGGTGCGGTCGTGGCCGCTTCCTGACGGGTCGCGCGGCGGCAAACCCCGAGTGCGTGTTTCTGGGCATAGAGCGGATGCTCGAGCGCGTGCGCACCTTCGACAGGAAGACGCAACGGATGGGGCTCGGCAACGCCCACGTCGTGCGACTCGAGGCGCTGTACACGTTCTGGTACCTTCTTCCGGCGCACCACGCGCGGACCGTGTACGTGTTCTTTCCAGATCCTTGGCCAAAGCGCAAGCACCATTCCCATCGCCTCTTCGGGCCGCTGTTCCTTTCGGCGCTCTGGAAGCGGCTCGAGGTGGGCGGACGGCTCGAGTTCGCCACCGACCACGAGGAGTACTTCCACGTGGTGGAGGATTGCTTCGCCGCAGACGCGCGGTTCGAGCGCGTGGAGCCGCGCCCGCGCGGTCCGGAGGAGTGGACGGAGTTCGAGACGATGTTCCGCGAGCAAGGCCTGCCTATACATGCGGCTGCATGGCGTTCGCTTCCGGCTGACGACGCGCCACTCGCGCCGCTGACCATTCCGCCTGAAGATGAGCCCCGCGAAGGCATATATCGCCGCCCCGACCGCTGGGCGCGCATGGAACAGAATTTGCAAACCTAACGAAGAATGGAAAACCGCCTCGCAGGCGTTTTGTCGATTGGGGATAGTCCAGTTTGTGTTTGCGGGGAGGGATGGGGGTTTGGTAGAATTCTGGCATGAAAAATACTGCCTTGACCCTTCTTTCTGCCGTGTGCGCAGCGGCATGTGGGGCTGAACCCGCGCCTGCGGCGCGGATGGACCGCTCGAAACTCTTGATCGGCGCCTACTGCCTGCAGGGTAACGCCAGAACCGAGGCGCATGTGAAGGCCATCCACGATTGCGGCGTGGACTTCATCATCGGTCTCCCGGCGAAGGACCGCTCCACCCTTGACCTGTTCGCGAAGCACGGCGTGGGTGCGATCGTGAACGGCGTGGTGCCGGGCTGGTGGGGTGGCAACGGCGAGAATGCCGGCAAGATGCGCGAGAAGAACCCGCCCGCGAAGTACGCGGCCGGCGCGGCGGCGTTCAAGGACCATCCCGCCATCTGGGCCGTCGACATCGGCGACGAGCCGTCCGCGCTCGACTTCCCTTACTACGGCGAGATCGTGCGTCAGCTCGGGAAGGCGCTTCCGGGCATGCCGCTCTACCTGAACCTCTACCCCAATTACGCGAGCGTGGCGCAGAACACCGGCAAGCAGACGGTCAACCAGCTCGGCACAGAGACGTACGCCGAACACGTGGAGGTCTACTGCCGCGAAGTGCCGCTCGACTACATCTCCTACGACTTCTATCCCTACATGAAGGCGCAAGCCGCCACCGACCGCTTTCTCTCGAAGATGTACGACAACTTCCTCGTGGTGGCGGACGCCTGCCACCGCACGAAGAAGTCCTTCTGGTACATCCCGCAGGTCAACTCCCGCGACGGCATGTCCCCCACGAGCGAGAACCGTCTTCGCTTCCAGGCGAACGCGTCGCTCAGCTTCGGCGCGGAGGCGATCACGTGGGCGTGCTGGTGTAAGGGCTGGTGGACGAACAACGTGCTCGACGCGGCCGGACAGCAGACGGAGCAGTACGCGAAGCT
>CACWSW010000175.1 GCA_902763655.1 uncultured bacterium | reverse complement strand
GGATGTTTCCCGGAAGTTTTCCGGACAGCCCTTTCGCCGCCCTTTCCCCGCGAACTGTTCCTGGCTGTCTTATCGCAGCCCGGCGACAGGATAGATACGTTGTTCGCGCGCTCGTACGCGCGGACGGCATGGTACATCCAGCCCATGCCGGCTATGCATCCTATGGCCACGACCGCGTTCGCGGCCAGGATCGATATCAAGGTCTTACGGTTGATTGTCATTGTCGCATTCTCCGCTTGGTGTCTGTTGTCTTCTACCCCTTACTCGGGCCACCAAGCGGAATCTTACGCAAAAAATAAAAAAATTCTTCCCGCGGCGCGGGAGGGTCGCGATCCCGCGCGACCGCATTTGACTGGGACAGCCGCCATCTTGGCGGCGACCTAAAGCGGGAGGGTCGCGCTCCCGCGCGACAGTATTTGACTGGGACAGCCACCATCTTGGCGGCGACATAAAACGGGAGGGTCGCGCTCCTGCGCGACCGTATTACGGGAGGGACGCAATTTATTGCGTCCGCACCCACATTCCGTCCCCCTACGGCAACTCCACCTTCACTTTGAAGAACCGGTGGCCGGAGTTTGTGGGGCACGTCCACGCCGCGTCCGTCAGGTTCGTCTTGCCGAGGTCGGTGTACACCCGCATCTCGCCGTTGGAGTTTAGGTTAGGTGACCAGGCGACCTGCGGCATACCGGTCGAGAATAAGATTACGGCTCGTAGGGAATCCATCGTATTCGTGGGGTCTGTCCATGCAACGTATGTCCACGCCATGTTCTTTATGGGTGTAAGCCTGTGCCTCAATAGGTGCATGTGGTATTTCCCATGCGTGCACGCTGACGTTATCACAAGTGTAAGCACTTGTTTTGCCGCCATTTCCTAAATATCCGCCGCCAAGATACAATGTATTTGGCGGAAAATAATAGTAGATTTGGCGGCAAAATGATTGCGAGTACAGGAATTGGCCCCTCATGACACTTTTGCCTTGTGCCACATACACAGCATGTTGTGATCTTCTGCACAGGCATTTATCGCCCGCAGACCTCGCAATCATCCAATGTCCATTATCAGGGCGTTCCTAGGGCATCTTGACCTTCATACGGTAGGGCGGTCGCCACGCGACCGCCGCCTACGGCATCTCGACCTTCACCGTGAAGAACCCGCCACTCTTTTCGAGGTCTATCCGCCGTTTCGCATAATGAAGTCTTCAGCGAGTTCGTTTACGTTCGCGCTCGGCATCTGCTTTAGCATCACGTCGGTCGGCTTCTGCAAGCCATTTCTCTGTTTCCTGACGTATACGTTTCAATGACATAGCATCAAGTTCGTCAATTCCCGTATCTGCACTCGAAACATACGCCAACCTATCATCAATTCTGACAATCTTCTCGCGTAGGATGTCAGCCTTTTCCTGAATAACGGCACTCAACTTTCCAACTGTTTTCTCGTGGAACTCATTAGCTAGTTCTTCCGGAGAAACCTTAGACTTAGTACGCCGCCGGACCGCTTCATCCCTCTGCTTCCTACGGTTTTCGGCAGCGTTCAACTCGCTTCTTAGGCTGGCTTCGGCCGAATCTCTTTCGTCATTGATACTTTTAGAATGTTCACCAGAAGCCTGACGCGACCTCAAATACGCCAAGCGAGATTCTAATTCGCGACGGCGTTCAACCTCCCTCCTTTCTGATGCTCTTCCGCCAAATACAGACCCTCTCTTTCGTAATGTCTCCAGTTGTTTTTCAAGTGCAGCAATCTCTCGCCTTCTAGATTGTACATCGCCAGAAACCATGCCCACTTTTGCATCGGCACGCTTCTTGGCTGCCATTACCTCTGCTTCGTACTCTTTCTTGTTCCTATTCAAATCAGCTGCAATTGCCGACTCGTCCTTAAGTACGGCCCGCATTTTCTCGACGAACTGAAGTCGCATCGAAGCGAAATCCAAACCTGCATGTTTAGTGGCAAGTTCACGTATCTTGACATCTTGCAAGAGTATATTCAGGGCAACGCCTGGCTGGCTGTTTTTGTCGTTCAGGGATTTTTCCGCCAATTCGCGAACTCTTTCTTGTATCGTCTTCGCGGCGGCCTCGAGCTCTTCAAGTTCTGCCGAATGACGTTTCTTTGCCGTCTGCAACATTTGCGATTGCTGTCCTAGGTAGTGATGCAATGAGGCGCGCTCGCTTTTTGCCATATTCAGCCTTTGCGCTTCTGAGCTAGCCGTAGAATCTGGACCATCAACATTTCTGGATCTACGATTCATGCGATCGCAACCAGATAAAGCAAGGCATCCAGCAATAATGAATCCAAGACATTTTCTGTTCATTTTGTATCCTTTCTGTTTCTGCCGCTTGTTGGTTGATGAGAGATGTGCCGGCGGCAAAAATAGAACGGCGCACTCTCCAGATTCTTGTCTCAGGATAGGCGCCGCTAAGAGCCTTCGTCTAAACATGAACCGGAAAGCGCGCCGCGTGATATCACGCGACGCACCACCGTAGTTCGCTTAGACTTGAGATTAGCGGTCTTTATCCTGAAGCTACTTTACGCTGGTTGCGTAACGTCCTGCCGTTGGCACACACCCGTGCGCGCGGCAGTGTTCTGTCGCACTCCATCGGTGGCGGCGAGCGGTCGCAGTAAACTGCGACCCTCCCGTCATGGCGGTCACGCGAGACGCGTGACCCTACCGATGTGGCGACCGGTCCGGCGGCTGGATGCCCGCCGGTATGTCAAAGAACCATAAGTGTTCAGCTATTTGCTGCTGGACGGCAAAAGTTTATCAAATCACTTGCCGTGGGGCAAGTGTGCGATTCTTACCGAAAAAGTTCAGGTTCATTCTCTATGAGGTCGCGAGTCAAATACTTGCTGTCAAGATATGCAATGTCATTGAGGTTTCGCGATATCTGGACGGCGAGCTGGCTGCGATAATACCAGTCCATCGCCGTCGAAATGTCAACGCCCTTGACTTCTGCCAGACGAAGGATGATCTTTCGCTCAAGCTCTTGAGCATAATAGTCAAATGCTGGATTCGGCATTTCGCTCCTCCAGCTCGTAGGACCGCCTGAAAACAAGTAACGAGTCAAGTGCCTGTTGGCTATTGATTGCGATCTGATCGTTGGGCTTCGCGTATCGCAGTTCGGCCAAAGCTGCCGCTTTCGTCAATTCTCCGTCAAGGTATCTGTTTATAGTCAGATACACATCATCGTTTGCGACCCGACCCATGATGATATCGTATTTCTGCCAGTCCGTCCCATCCATGCGGCAAGAACATACAAAATCAAACCAAGGTTCATCAGTGCCATCGAATTTTAACACCCTAAAGCCACTCCAATCTTCCGCCAATTCATACTCATTCACGCATGACGGCCTGCGCAGACGAAGAGACTTCCGCTGCGCCCACTTCTCAGCCTGAACCTGGAACGTCGTCAAATAGAACGCCGGTCCAAAGTCGACACTGTTCTTGGAATGCAATATGTCTGGACGACGAATCTCGCATACGCCACCATGATAGGCAATCATATACTATACCCCCAATCTCTCACACATTCTGTTATATCTTGCACAAGGTAACGGGCCCCCAGCGTATGGAGGACATCGTAACTTGGCAATATATAACCATCCAACACACCCGAACTCTTCAGCACGGCATAGACTTCAGACGGCATCTTATGCCAAGCCTCAGCGAGAATGTGAAGCAGAAACACGACAAATGTCAAGCTTTTAGAATCGGCCATTGAGAATCTCTAGAAAATGTTTTACAAAATTGCATACGTCGTGCCGTTGGCGCACACCCGTGCGCGCGGCAGTGTTCTGTCGCACTTCATCGGCGGACGCGCAGGAGCGCGTCCCTCCCGGTGCGGTCGCAGTAAACTGCGACCCTCCCGTCATGGCGGTCACGCGGGTTTATCCGACGTAGCCTTTGACGAAGGCGGGACGCGTGACCCTACCGATGTGGCGACCGATCCGGCGGCTGGATGCCCGCCGGTATGTCAAAGAACATCGTTCCTGCCGGAGCATGGTGTCTCCAAGCGGAAACAATGATAGCAGAACATGCCCCCGAAAGCAAGCGAGGGCGATTTCAGTGCTTGTTGTAGCCGCCTTCGCGGACCCAGCAGCTGCGGCAGAGGCAGTTGGTGCCCCGGCCGCACGTGCCGGCGATGTCGGCGCAGGGCGGGTTGGGACCGGCCGTCTCGATGCGGTTCCAGCCGTAGCCGCCGCCGTGCGAGAACTCAGGCACGTTGAAGTCCATCCAGAGTATGATCTTGCTCCACTCCTCCGGCGTGAAGCTCACCTTGCCGTGCCCAGCCTTGAGACGCTTCGTGAGCGGACTCGCCGCCGCAAAGTAGTCGTATGGCTTCGAGTAGTGCGTCTCGTGGTACGAGCTCGCGAACGAGACGTGCTTCTTCTGCACGAGGAAGCGCTGCCCCTCCAGACCCGCGAGCGACGGCGGCTTGCCATCGCCGCCCGTGTGGCAAGCTCCGCACTTCCGCTCGAAGATCGGCGCCACGCTCCGCAGGTAGCTGAACGCGCCAGGATAGCCCAGCTCGACGCGCTTGACCGGATCGAGCGGCACACGGTCCGGCGGCGCGGCAACGGTGCGAGCAGCCTGCGTCTTCTGCTCGTGGCAACCCACGCAACCCTGCACCTCGCCCTTCTGCGCGTGGATGAAGCTGCGCATCGTGAGGATAGCCATGCCGTCCGCGTCGAGCGCCTGCAGCTGGATCGGCTCGCCCGCGGGAATCTTGAACGCCGCCGAACCGTCCGCCGCCACCGGCACCTCGCCGAGGTATTCCTTGTAGAGCTCGAGGTCGCGTCCCTGGTGGAGCGTGTCGCGGCGGCAGGCCGGCATGTTGATGAGCCGGTTCACGCGCAGCGCCTTCACGCTTCCCTTCGGCAGGTCGGCGCGCGACTCGTACACGTTCTGCACGTAGCATACGCCGTACGGCGGCGCCTTGTCGGGCGGCGGCAGCTGCGAGGCCAGGGCCGGCGGCTTCTGGCGCTTCACGAGCGGGATCGGGTTGAACGTGGATATCTCGGGATCCTTGTAGATGAGCTCGCGTCCGCCCATCGTGTCCACAAGCCAGATGCCGAACGCCGCCGGCGTGGGCCACGAGGCGCCGCAGGAGCCGCCGTGGCGGCGCGGATGCCCCTTGGGGAACGACATCGGCTCGTCCGAGCGGGCGCAGAAGAACAGCGTGTCGTTCACCGGCTGCGGGTTGCAGTACGTCATCGGAAGCTTCCAGCCCTCCGACTCTGGGAACGGGCTCTCCGGCGTGAGGCGCGTCACCGGCGCATCGCCGTCCTCGCCATTGCGCGCGTCCAGGAGGAAGAGCGAGCCCTGCGTGAACGAGTGGTGCGCGGACGCCGTCGCCACGCACACCGGCGTGCCAGCGATCGGCTTGATCTCCGTGCCCACGCACACGCGCTCCGAGTAGTTGCCGTACAGGTGCGCCACGCCGGTGCCGTCCGGACGGATCGTCCAGAGCGACTGGTGCCACACGGCGTTGCGGTTCACGTAGTCCCAGCGCGTGTAGGCGATGCGCCCGTCGTTGAGAACGGCCGGCTCCCACTCGTTCGCCTCGCCGAATGAGAGCGGACGGATGTTCCGCACGCCGTCCGGACCGAGGTCGCCGCGATACAGCAGGAAGGACGGCGTATAGCGCCCCCAGTGGCAGCGGCCGAAGTTCTGGCAGCGGGTGGACGAGAACGCGAAACCGCCGTCGGGCAGGTAGCAAGGGTCGATGTCCTCGATCAGCACGGTCTGCCGCCCGTCGCGCGTCTCCATCGGGTCGCGCGCGGTGCCTGTCACCTGACGCACCCACGAACCGTCCGCCGCGCATTCCCAGATGAAGTAGCGCCGATGCGCGAGCTTGACCTCCGCCGTCTTGTCGAACTTCCCGTCCTTTCCGGCGTAGATGGGATGCGTGGGGTCGGCCTGCGAGATCCAGGGGTTGGGCGTGGCGTCGGCATGGAAGCCGTACTTCGCCGGATCGAACCCCTCTGGCGGCTTCGCCGTATGGTCGCAGAACGCGAAGAGTATGCGGTCGGCGTCCCAGTGGAGGTCGGGGTTGAGCACCGTGCCCTCGGGCAGCTTGCCCGCGAGCAGGCGCCGCTTGCGCGGAACGCCCTTCCAGTTCTCGATGACGACAAGCCCAGGGCCGGGACGCGAGAAGCGGCCGACGTACTGGTCCACCATGTGGAGGTCCCACGTGTACGGAAGGCCGCGCTGCACTGCGATGAGCTTGTCGAACTGGAGATCTGGATGAAGAAAGAGGATGCGGCGGCGGAGGTCGCGTATCGCGCGCCCGATCCCGTCGCGGTATGCGGACGGAGCGTTCGAGGCGGATGCGAGCCAGGCGGCGTCGCTCTCCAGCTCGCGCGCGTACGGCTTGAGCGTCTTCGCGTCAACCGACTTCGCCACGTAGGCGTACGTGCGCCGCGCGAGCGCGAGCGCGTCGTCAGCGGAATCCGCGCGAGCCACGCCCGCCGCGCAGGCAAAAAGCGCAACACATGCGACCCTCAGACATGATATTTTCATGAAACCTCCATTGCAACTACCGCACGATGAGCACTATGCCCTGCGAGAGGATTTCGAGGGAGAGAGTCGTGTCCGACGCCACGAGCTTCGCCGACGCGTTCTTCCCGGTCTCGTTTACGAGCGTTAGCCCAAACTTCTTGCCCGCCAACGTGCCCGAAGGCACCGTCAAGAGCGTGTATGTGCCCACCTTCGCCTCGCCCTTCAGTGTCGCCGTCACCTGGCCGGCGTCCAGCGTCAGCGCGCGGTCGATCGTGATCGCGTCCACCGCCGCCGAGGCGTGCCCGCGCCCGTCACCGTCGCCCGAGAGAGGTCGGTGTACTTGCCGTTCATGTCGCCCGTCCATTTCGCCATCAGGTACTCCTGCACCGCGAGCCGCTCCGCGTCCGTGAGCGTCGTCGAGTAGATGAGCGTCTCGCCGATGTGCTCGTAGTTCTTGTTACCGTTGTTCGGATTGTAGTAGCCGAAGAACAGGCCGCGATGCGTCGTGAAGTCCGTCGCCGTCTCGAAGCCCAGCACCTCGGCGCGTCCGCTGTAGCCCGCCGTCGTGCCGTTCACCTCGTTCGTATCGAGCCACGTGTGCGCCATCGTCACGGTGTTGTTTGCGCTCCAGATGGGCTGCGTGCAGTCCGCGCCCGTACCCGAACGCGGCTTGATCGCGCCGCCGAAACCGACTTCGTCGCCGATCGGATTGCCGCCGCCCGCCGACGTGTCGAGCGCCATGAAGAGCGACCGGAACGTCATCACGGAGGAACTCGTCTGCGTGACATCCAGCTCCGGCAGGACATGCGACCGCAGCGTGTTGCCCAAGCCTTCTCCGCTCGCGTTCTTCGTGAAGTCCAGCCACTTCATCGACGCGCTGAAGCCAACCGCGCCTAGGTAGTTCGTTTCGGCGAGGAACGGGTAACGACCGCTGGAAGCGGTAATGCCCCCATTCGCCTGCATGCCCATCCAGTATGCGCCGTCCGTCTTGTCCACGCCGGACGCCGTGCGTGAGTAGAGCCGTCCGACACCGCCACTTGCGCTCTGGTGGAAGTCGATCGCGCCGTCGAGGCTCGGGTCGAACCACGCGACGAGGTTCTCCTGCTGCGGCATGTCGTAGGCCGACAGCGGCGCGGGACGGTCGGAGACGACGAGCGTCTTGCCCGCCGGAACCGTCAGCGTCCCGAAGTAGTTGCCCGCCACCGTCACCTCTTCCGCTCCCGTGCGGCCGGGGTTAGCCGCGTCGGCCAACGACACCGGCGCGCCGCCGGAAAGCTCCGTGAAACTC
>CACWSW010000174.1 GCA_902763655.1 uncultured bacterium | reverse complement strand
AAGGCGCGGCGTGCAGAACCCGCCCTGGCAGCGGCCCATGCCGCTGCGCGTGCGCCGCTTGATGCCATCTAGGGTGCGCGCGCCCACGCGTGCGCGAATGGCCGCCCTGATCTCGCCTTCGGTCACCGTCTCGCACCGGCAGATGATCCGCCCGTACGTCGGATCCTTCTTCACCTGCTCGGCGAGCTCCTCCGGCGTCATCTCGCGCGTCTTTGGCCAGTACGAGACGTCGTCCGAAATCGCCTCGGCCGGCTTCTTCGCCGCCCCGAGGCGCGCCGCCACCTGCTCCGCGAGGAACTCGCCGATCGCGGGGGCGGACGTGAGGCCCGGCGACTCCACGCCGAGCGCGTTGAAGAACCCTGGCACCCCTTCCGGCTCGCCGAGCACGAAGTCGCTCACCGTCGTCTCGTGCGCGCGGATGCCGCTGAAGTTCTTGATGGCCGCGCGCACGGGGAGCGCGGGGAATGAGCGCTTCGCGAGGCGCGTAACCTTCGCCATGATCTCCGCCGTCGTCGCCTTGTCCTCCTTGTCCGCGATGTCCTCGCTCGACGGCCCCACGATCACCGTGCCGTCCACCGTGGGCGAGACGAGGATGCCCTTGCCCATCGGACCCGGCACCTGGAAGATCGTCGCCTTGAACGCGTTCCCTTCCGAGCGGTCCAGCATGTAGTACTCGCCGCGCCGCGGCTGGATGTTGTACTTGACCGGGTTCACCTGGTTGTTCAGCTCGTCGGAATGGACGCCCGCCGCGTTCACCACCGCCTTCGCCTCGAAGGTCCGCCCGTCGTCCGTCGTCAGCCTCCAGCCGTCCGCGCCCTTCTCGATCTTCGCCACGCGCGCGTCGAAGGTGAAGGATACGCCGTTCGCCGCCGCGTTCTCCGCCGTGCGGAAGGTGAGGTCGTACGGACAGCAGATGCCGCCCGTCGGCGCCCACAACGCCGCCACCGCCTCTTCGCTCACGTTCGGCTCGCGGGCGCGGAGCGTCGCCTGGTCGAGGATCTCCAGCCCTTCCACGCCGTTCGTCCGCCCGCGCTCGAGCAGCTTCTGGAGCTCCGCCTTGTCCTCTTCCGAGAACGCCAACACGAGCGACCCGTTCGGCTTGAACGGCACCTTCAGCTCCGCGCAGACCTGCGCGAACATCTTGTTGCCGAGGAGGTTGAACTTCGCCTTGTTCGTGCCGGGCTTCGCGTCGAACCCCGCGTGCACGATGGCGCTGTTCGCCTTTGTGGCGCCCTCCGCCACGTCGCTCCCGGCCTCAAGCACGCGCACCTTCAGGTCGTAGCGCGAGAGGCTGCGCGCGACCGAGCAGCCGACCACGCCCGCGCCTATAACTATGACATCTTCCATCCGACTAGCTCCTTCTTCACTCATGGGACGAAACCATTTAACCACAATCCTCTCCCCGACGCCAAAACATAATCTTATGATTTTTCATCAACTAATCACAATATCCAATCGCGCCTGAAAATGACCGTCCAACAGTATGCGGCGTTTGTCGCGAGCGCGATCAAAGGACAGGACGCCGAGACTGTGTCGCCGCCGCCCTTTCGGTCGACGTTCGATGGTTCGATGCGCCTTATGCGCTAGGCGCTTGCGGTTTCGCGGGGGAGCTCGGCCTCGTCAACACGAAGAAGATGTTCGCGAAGGCCGTCAAGGGCGGTTACGCCATCCCGGCGTTCAACTTCAACACGATGGAGCAGATGCAGGCCATCGTGCAGGCGGCGGTGGAGACGAAGTCTCCCGTCATCATGCAGGTCTCCAAGGGCGCGCGCAAGTACGCGAACCCCACCATCCTCCGCTACATGGCGCAGGGCGCGGTGGAATACGCCAAGGAGCTCGGCTGCAAGAACCCGCAGATCGTGCTTCACCTCGACCACGGCGACAGCTTCGAGACGTGCAAGAGCTGCATCGACATGGGCTTCTCCAGCGTGATGATCGACGGCTCGTCCCTCCCCTTCGCGGAGAACATCAAGCTCACGAAGAAGGTCGTCGCATACGCGCACAAGTACGACGTCACGGTCGAGGCCGAGCTGGGTGTGCTGGCCGGCGTCGAGGACGAGGTGGCTGCCGAAGAGAGCCACTACACGAAGCCCGAAGAGGTGATCGAGTTCGCCACCAAGACGGGCTGCGACTCGCTCGCCATCTCCATCGGCACCTCGCACGGCGCATACAAGTTCAAGCCCGAACAGTGCACGCGCGATCCCAAGACGGGCCTCCTCATTCCGCCGCCGCTGGCGTTCGACGTGCTGAAGGCCGTCGAGAAGAAGCTCCCCGGCTTCCCGATCGTCCTCCACGGCTCGTCCTCCGTGCCGCAGGAGTACGTGAAGATCATCAACGAGCACGGCGGCAAGCTGCCTGACGCGGTGGGCATCCCCGAGGCCCAGCTCCGCAAGGCCGCGAAGAGCGCGGTGTGCAAGATCAACATCGACTCCGACTCCCGCCTCGCCATGACTGCGGCCGTGCGCCTGCACTTCGCGGAACATCCCGACCACTTCGACCCGCGCCAGTACCTCGGTCCGGCGCGCGAGGAGATGAAGAAGCTCTACATCCACAAGATCGTCAAGGTGCTCGGCTCGAACAACAAGCTCTAAGCCGAAGTCCGATCCAGGACAAGAACCGCGAAGCGTCCGCAAGGACGTTTCGCGGTTTTCCTTTTTCCTGTTTCGCTTACGCGGGCAACGTGCGGCAGACCGCCTCGAAGGCGGAAAGGAACGCGTCGACGTCGCGTTCCGCATGCGCGGCCGAGACGAAGTTGCACTCGAACTGCGACGGCGCAATGTAGATGCCGCGGTCGAGCAGGCCATGGAACACCTTCGCGTAGAGCGCAGTGTCGCACGACTTCGCGTCCGCCAGGTTCGTCACCGGACGATCCGTGCAGAACGGCGTAAAGACGCCGTTGAAGCTCTGGCAGGTAATGGGCAGGCCGTGCTCGGCGGCGATGGTGGACACGCCTACGGCGAGCGCGCTGCCTAGGTCGGCCATGCGCGCGTACGGCTGCTCGCGTTCCAGCACGTCGAGCGTCGCGAGGCCTGCCGCAACGGCGAGCGGGTTCCCGCTAAGAGTGCCGGCCTGGTACACCGGCCCGTCAGGCGCGAGCTGTCGCATCCACTTCGCCTTGCCGCCAATGGCCGCGAGCGGCAGTCCGCCGCCGATCACCTTGCCGAGCGTTATCAGGTCGGGCGTCACGCCGCCGTAGAGCGCCGAGTACGACGAGAAGCCGAAGCGGAAACCGTTGATGACCTCGTCGCAGATCAGAAGCGCGCCGTGTCTTGCCGTGAGCGCGCGCAACCCCTTCAGGAACCCGCGCGCAGGAGGCACGAGGCCCATGTTGCCGGCCACCGGCTCCACGATCACTGCGGCGATCGACTTCCCGTGCCTGCGGAACGCCGCCGCCACGGCTTCAAGGTCGTTGTACGGCGCGACGAGAGTGTCCGCCACCGCGCCGGGCGTGACGCCGGCAGAGGAGGATGCGCCCATGGTGAGCACGCCGGAGCCGGACTTCACCAGCATCGCGGATGGCCGTCATCACGGCCTCAGTGCCGGAGTTGACGGCGCGCACGCGGTCGAGGCCTGGCACGAGCGCGCACAGCCGTTCCGCGAACCTCACCTCGTCGGGCGTCGCTATGCCGAACGTCGTGCCCAGCTTCGCGCGCGCCGCCACCGCGCGCGAGACGGCGGAATGCGCGTGGCCCAGGATCATCGCCCCCCAGCTGCAGCAATAGTCCGTGAGGAGCCGCCCGTCCGCCGTGCGGATCCGGGCGCCCTTGCCGCTCTCGACGAAGACGGGCGTGCCGCCAACGCCGTTGAAAGCCCGCACGGGCGAATTCACGCCGCCCGGGATCGCCTTCCGCGCGCGCCTGAAGAGATCGGCATGGATCGCGCCTGTCACTTCGCGGCCTTCTTCTTGAGGTCGCGGATGACCTTGAACATGATGCTCGGATAGTCCGTGGAGAAGCCGTCGCAGCCAAGGTCCCACAGCTTGTAGTACACCTCTTCCTTGTCGCCGCCGGCGAACGGGATGGAGCACACCTTCACGCCGTTCGCGTGGAACTCGTCGATGAGCGACTTAAGGTAGTCCGTGCCGAGGACGAACTGGTCGACGGGATCCTTCGGATCGTAGTACGTGTGGATGGAGACTGCGGTGATGTACTTGAACTTCGCCTCTCGCACCTCCTTCATGATCTTCTCGAAGTGCGTCTTGACGCGCGCACGCTCGCCTGCGGAGCGGCTCTTCGGGAACGCGCCGATCCAGAGGAGCGACTTGCCGCCGGGCACGGCCTCGTTCCACGTTACGATGTTCGTGTAGACGCAGCCGGTGTAGTAGATCTGGTCGAGGACCCCGAACCTGCGCGCCTCCTCCGCGATGCGCTTGGGGCCGATGCCCTTCTCGTCGACGAAGAGCAGATATGTGGGGTGGCCCACCATCGCGGCCATCACGGCCTCGATGCGCGGGATGCGCTGGGAGGAGTACGACATGTCGAGATAGCTGCCGACGTCGATGTCGCGGAGCTCCTCCCACGTCATGTCGCTAACCTTGCGCTTCTTCCATTCCGCCGGGATGCCGCGCGGCGTACGCTTCAGGTTGTTGTCGTGGAACATGATGCCCACGCCGTCCTTGGTGACGCGGCAGTCGCACTCTAGGGCGCTGCCGTTCCCCCAGCACCAGAGGAACGTCTCGAGGGTGTTGTCCGGAGCCTCGAACTTTCCGCCGCCGCGGTGCACGTGGGAGATGTAGAGTCCGTCCTCGCGGGCACCCGCAAAGGCCATGCATGCGGCAAGCGCCGCCGTGAGCATCAGTGTGTTTTTCATCGTGTTTTCCTTTTCTTGGCGTTTTAAGGTCTTGGCTGCATCAGAAGAAGAGGTCGCGCTCGCCGCGGCAGGTGGCCTCGTACTGCTTCATCACCGAGGGGTAGAACTTCGGCACCCACTCCTTGATGCCGGCGAGCTCCTTCTCTATGAGGGCGTCGCCGAGCGCCTTCGTCTCGGGCGTGGCGAAGTCGTCGAGCCACTCGCGGAACGTGAGGACGGCGTTGATCTTGCAGAACTTGCCCTCGCGGCCGGTCTTGAGCGCGTCCATGATGCACCCGCCCGTGCGGCCGCAGCGATAGCCCGCCGTGCAGAAGGAGGTGATGATGCCGCGGCCGGCCAGGTAGCGCACCATCTCGTCGATGGAGCGGTTGTCCGCGAGCATGAACTGCTGGCGCTCCTTCTCCTGGTGCGCCTCGTTCTCGAAGTCGCTGTAGCCCTTGATGGCGATGTTGGACGAGCAGTCGAGCTGCGTCATGCCGTGGTCGAGCGCGCGGTTGCGCGAGGCGGGGCTTTCGCGTGCGGTGACGATCATGCCGGTGTACGGCACGGAGAGGCGCATGATCACGAGGATGCGCGCGAACGTGTCGTCGTCGATGAGCCACGGGCTCTCCTCCGGGACGCGCGTGCCGCTCGCGGGCTCCAGCCGCGGGAAGGATATCGTGTGCGGGCCGATGTTGAACCAGCGCTCCAGGTCGCGCGCGTGGAGGATCGTGGCCAGAACCTCGTAGCGCCAGTCGCAGAGCCCGTAGAGGACGCCGAACCCCACGTCGTCCACGCCCGCCTCGAGGCAGCGGTGGAAGCACGTGGTGCGCCAGTCGTAGTTGCCCTTCACGGACCACGACGGGTGCATCTGCTCGTAGAGCTTGCGGTTGTACGTCTCCTGGAACACCTGGAACGTGCCGATGCCGACCTGGCGCAGCACCTTGAGGTCGTCGATAGGCAGCGGGGCGGCGTTCACGTTCACGCGGCGGATGCCCACGGGCGCGCCCGTCTTCGGCGCCTTGACCTGATGGCCGTAGATGGTCTCGATCGTCTCGGCGATGTAGGCGGTGGACGTCTTGGGGTGCTCGCCGTAGACGGCGATGAGGCGCTTGTGGCCGATGCGCCCGGCGAGCACGTCGATCTCCTCGCGGACCTCGTCCATCGTGAGGATGCGGCGGCGCTGGTTGGCGTTGCCCTCGCGGAAGCCGCAGTACCTGCATCCGTTCACGCAGGGGTTCGCCACGTAGAGCGGAGCGAACATGACGATGCGGTTGTCGTAGACCTTGTGCTTGATGCGGTCCGCCGCCGCCCGCATCTCCTCGAAGAGCGCGGGATCGGTCACCTGCATGAGCGCGGCGGTCTCCTCCGGGAGGAGCGTCTCGCACGTGGACTCGCTCTTCGCGATGATCTCGCGGATGCGGGCGGGATCCGCGGGCTTCGCCTCGGCGTCGGCGAGCGTGCGGCTGATGTAGGCGTCGTCGATGAAATGCCTGCCGCCAGGAAGATACTTGTCGATCTCTTTCTGGACGATGAAATGTTCCCGGTAGTCCTGTTCATCCTTGAACTGCCGGATGCCGTTCAATGTAGCCATTTATGAGCCTTCTTTCGTATCGGGAAATTATACCATATTTCGCGCGGCTGGCGGCGCTGGATATGGTACAATAGGGACATGAACAGGAGAAACTTCGTGAAGATGGGCAGCGGCGCGTTCTTCGTCGCGTCCGCCGGCAAGGTCCTTGGCGCGGGAGCGCCGTCGAACCGCATACGCCTCTGCGTCATGGGATGCTCGCGCACCGCCTTCGACGGCACGCGCTTCAGCATGAACCCGAAGGGCGCGCGCGGGCGCGGCTACCAGGTGATGTGCCGCGTGTGCGAGATGAAGGACGCCGAGATCGCGGCTGTGTGCGACGTGGACGCCGCCGCGCGCGCATACGCCGCAGGCGAGGTGAAGCGCATAGGCGGCAACGAGCCGAAGCAGTTCAACGACATCCGCGACGCGCTCCGCGCCCCGGACATAGACGGCGTCATCGTGGCGACGCCCGACCACTGGCATGTCCTTGCCGGCATCTGGACCATGCAGGCCGGCAAGGCCCTCTACCTCGAGAAGCCCATCGGCGTGACCGCCGGCGAGGCGGAGGTGCTCGCCGCCGTCCAGCGGAAGACCGGCGCAGTGTTCCAGCTCGGCACGCAGCGCCGCAGCTCCTTCGCCACGCAGCAGGCCATCGCCGCCCTTCGCTCCGGACAGATCGGCAAGCCGCACTGGGCAAAGGCCTGGTGCCTCTCCGACCGCCCGGCCATCCGCCCCGCCAAGGGCGTCGCAATACCTGACGGACTCGACTGGAACCTCTGGCAGGGCCCCGCCCCGCGGCGCGCCTTCAAGCCAGAGCTCGTCCACTACAACTGGCGCTTCTTCCGCGGATACGGCACGGGCGACCTGCCGAACAACGGGCTGCACTTCGTCGACATCGCCCGCTGGGCGCTCGGCGCAGGATACCCGACGCGCGTGTACGCCGGCGGCGGCAAGCTGTTCTACGAGGGCGAGGACTTCGAGTTCGAGGACACGCACATGCTCACCGCGCAGTTCGAGGGCGGCAAGTACCTCACGTGGGAAGGCTGCTCGCACGCAGGCGGCATGCCGTTCATGGGCAAGTGGACCGGCTGCCTCGTCTATTGCGACGACGGCCTCGCCTTCTTCGGCGCGATGGGCGAGTCCGCCCTCTACGACCGCAAGGGCAAGAAGGTCATCCGCGAATGGGCAGCCGGCGACACCGACCCCTCCGCGCAGGAAGGCGACAGCCGCCTCTCGAACCCGCTCCAGACGTGCGACCAGGCGCACATGCGCCGCTTCGTCAACTGCGTGCGCGAAAAGAGCCAGGCCACCGCGATGCCGATCGACGAGGCGCTCAAGTCGAACATCATCACGGAGCTCGGCAACGTCTCGCTCCTCACCGGCAACGCAGTCCATCTCGATCCGGCGACTGGCAAGCTCGCCGATCCGTCCGCCCCCGCCGCGGCGTTCTGGACGCGCACCTACGAGCCCGGATGGGAAGTGAGGGCCTGAGCCATGACGCGACGTCTCCTGCCTACGCTGCTGGCCACCTCGCTCGTCTGCGCTGCACATGGCGGCGGCGGATGGACGAAATACGAGAAGAATCCCGTGCTGGGAAGCCCGGAGCTAGGGACATGCTTCGACGTGAACGTCATCGCCAAGGGAAGCGCCAAGTACAACATGTACTTCTCGTGGCGCCCCATGAAGGCCATCGCGCTCGTGCGCTCCAACGACGGCGTCAAGTGGACGGAGCCGGAGATATGCCTCCGCCACGACGAGACGAGCGGCTGGGAGGACAACCTCAACCGCAGCTGCACGATCTTCTGGAACGGCGAGTACCACATGTGGTACACCGGACAGGCGCGCGGCTACAGCAAGATCGGCTACGCGAAGTCTAAGGACGGCGTCCACTTCACGCGCGTCGTTCAGCATCCGGTGCTGATCTCCGAGCGGCCGCACGAGGGCTTCAGCGTGATGAACCCCTATGTCATGCGCGACGACGCGCGCGGCGTGTTCCGCATGTGGTACGCCAGCGGCGAGACGTACGAGCCGAACGTGCTGTGCTATGCCGAGTCGAAGGACGGAATCGTATGGGAGAAGTCGCTCCTCAACCCGATCTTCGTCCACGGCAGCGGCAACGCCTGGGACAAGGACCGCGTGGGCGGGTGCGAGGTCTATCAGCTGAAGGACGGCCGCTACGTGATGTTCTACATCGGCTACTCCGACATTCACACCGCCCGCATCGGCGCGGCCATCTCGCCAGACGGCATCCGCTCATGGAAGCGACTCAAGGGCAACCCGCTCGTGGAGCCGGTTCTTGGCGAGTGGGATTCCGCCGCATGCTACAAGCCCTCCGCCGTATGGGACGAGGAAGGCGACTGCTGGCGGCTCTGGTACAACGGCCGTACCGGCTCGCGCGAGTACATCGGCATGGCCGTCCACAAGGGCTACGACCTCGGCCCCGTTGAGGGATCCGCTTACCGCGTGATCGACGAGAACCAGGTACGCCGCCACATGGAGCGCTTCTCGTTCGACGACGACGAGCTCTATCCGCACGACATTCGAAACAATGCCGCATGCTGGTGGTCGCTCTCGAACATCCCCCGCTTCGACTGCCCCGACGCAGACCTCGTGCGTACCTACTACTTCCGCTGGTGGACATACCGCAAGCATCTGCGCCGCACGAAGGACGGCGGCTGGGTGGTGACCGAATTCCTGCCCGACGTCGGATGGGCCGGGGCGGACAACACGATCGCTTGTCCATTCGGCCACCACGTGCGCGAAGGACGCTGGTTGCGCAATCGCGTCTATGTGGACGGCTACATCGCGCACATGCTCGCGAAAGGGAACATCAGCGGGCCGCGCGCCTACGCCAACTGGCCGGCGTGGAGCGCGTGGGAGCGAGCGAAGGTTACGGGCGACTTCGCCTTCCCGCGCAAGCACCTCGCGGAGTTCGCGCAGAACTGGGACACATGGGCGAAGGGCTGGACCATCAAGGGGCTCAGCCTGAAGGACGTGGAGAACAAACAGGGCGCGAAGGGCGTGCCAATCCAGACCGGCTTCCGCGAGGACCGGGGGCTCTTCGACTTCGCGGGTGACCGCGAGGGGAGCGAGTTCGCGCTTTCGAGCGACGGTGCGCGTCCGATGGTGAATGCCGCGATGTGGGCGGAGGCGACGGCAATCGCCGAGCTGGCGCGCGCGTCGGGCGACGCGGCGCTTGCCGGAAAATTCGCCGCGCGCGCACATGGGCTGGAAAAGAACATCAAGGATCGGCTCTGGAACGCGAAGAAGTCGTTCTTCTGCGCGCGGTCCGTCAAGGGCGAGCTGGACGACGTGTGCGAGCTGCACGGCTACGCCCCCTTCTACTTCGGGATGCCGCTCGGAGCCGAGTACTCCGCCGCGTGGAAGCCGCTTCTGGCGGAGACGGGCTTCGCGGCGCCAAAGGGTCTCACGTTCCCAGCGCGCAATACGCCCGGGTTCGACCTGTCATACGACCTTTCGCGCCACGAGTGCCTCTGGAACGGCCCGAGCTGGCCATACGCCACGTCCGTCGCGCTCACCGCACTCTACGAGACGCTGCAGTCTGGCGCGAACATACCGGCCACGCGCGCCGACTTCGCGCGCCTCCTCAAGCAGTATGCCGCCCAGCACGTGCGCGTGCGCGAGGACGGCAAGACAGTCCCGTGGATCGACGAGAACCTCGATCCGTTCACAGGCGAATGGCTGGCGCGGAAGATCATGATCGATTGGGATGCGAAGGGCATTCGCAAGCTTGCGTACCGCGAGCGCGGCAAGGACTACAACCACTCCACGTTCTGCGACCTCGTGATCGCCGGCCTCTGCGGCATCGTCCCACAGGCCGACGGCAAGGTCGTCGTGAAGCCGCTCGCCCCCGAGGAATGGGACTGGTGGTGCGTCGACGGCGTCCGCTACCACGGCCGCGACGTCACGGTGCTCTTCGACCGCGACGGCAAGCACTACGGCAAGGGCAAGGGCCTCGTCGTCCTGGAAT
>CACWSW010000173.1 GCA_902763655.1 uncultured bacterium | reverse complement strand
GAATCCGCGCGGCACAGGACATTCCACTGGTAATGGATGAAGGCGGGGGTCTGATGGACGATATAGACCGCAAACACCGAGCGCGCCGCAAAGTTTATTCCCTTCACCACGCCGAAATCCAGCCGAAGGAATCCAAAGAATATCAGAAAGGCGCAGAGGAAGTTCGGCAACGACTTGATGTTGACGATCCAATAATCCGCAATCGGATGCGTAACTGTAATTAGCCGCATGCCCACAAGGGCAGAATAGACGGCGCACCCCGCCAACAAAAACCATTTCGCGCCACGCAACCGACCAAGCATTTTTTCTTTCTTGATTATGCCAATAACAAGATAAACAACGCAGAACCACGTGAAATCGGCCAGGTAGTCAAGCGGCGTGGAGCAGGGGATTGTCGGAACAAGGCAGAAAAGGATAATCAAGACCGCCAGCAACGTGCGCTGCGTACGGGCCGGCAAGGTGAAGAAATGATTTAGGAAAGGCGATAGGGCAATCAACGAGATATAGGCGCTCGCAAACCAGACGGAGCGACCGAAGAAAGGAAGCATTCCCTGGAGAACGTTACGAAGGTCGCCCGCTTCGCCCATCAGAAACATGCAAATCGTTATCGGCACGCTGTAAAAGAATACTTCCAGATAGAGCCGGAGGATGCGTTCGGCCTTGAACTTGGCATCCACCATGAACCAAACGCCTAGGATCAAGAACACGTTGACGCCAATGCGCACACCTGATCCCAGAAGCATGGCGAGGATGTGGTTCGTCCCCGTCATATTGACAAGTAACTTTGGCTGAGGAGATGGCCGCTCACAATGGCCAGCATCGCGAGAATCCTCAAAGCTCAAGATTGCTCTTTCGCGGCATGGTCATATTCTCATTCAAAATTGGGCGACGGAGTCCTGAACGACCTTGATCAGGTCGCGGGCGTGCTCGATAATTTTCGGCAGCGGCACCTGCACGCGGCACTTGTGCCAGTCGGCCCACTTGCCGCGGCAGTAGCGCGCGTCCAATGCCTCGGCGGACAGTAGCGCGGCGAGACCACGTTCGGCCGCCGCCTTCATTCCAGCGCCGTCGCCAAGCTGACAAAGGTCGAGCGCGTCGGCGAACTCCGCCATTGCGCGCGTGAAGGCGTGCATGAACGCCGCCGGATAGACGAACGCGTCGAAGGCAAGGTCCTGCTCGTTCGCGGGCGCGCGGGACATGAGCGAGCGCGCGTAGCGCTCGGCCTGCGCGAAGGCCGCCTCCTGCGCGCGCAGCCGCGCGTAGGTGTCGTGCCACGTCCCCATCACCGGGTGGTTCGACTCAAACAGCGCGCTCTTGAATGGATCGAGCATCTCCGCGCGCACGTAAGAGTTCGTCGCCGGCTCGAACGGAACTGCTGTCTTCCCTGCCTTGCGCGCGGCGAGTGCGCCGAGCAAGTCCCGGCGAAGGCGACGCCACACGTTGTGCGCCAGATGCCCGTCGAGGAACATCGGGTGTCCGTGCACGGGATGGAGTTGGAACGCCTTGAAGTACATGTTGTGGAGCGACAGCCATTCCGTGCGTTGCGTGGAGAAGCGGCGCGCGATCCAGTCCTTCGCCCATGCATCGGCGTCGAACGCGCCGAGGTTCCACGTCATCGCCTGCGACGCCGCGATGCCGTAGGCGAACTCACGCACGTTGCCCACGTTGAAGACGACGTATTCGGCGGCGTTGTGCGAGGCGGCCTCCTTGAGCTGCCCGAACGTGCGCGCGGCGGAAACGCCCGGAACGAAGTGCGGTCCGGCGGTGATGAGCTGGTGGTGGTAGTAGATGCCGTAGGTGTGCGACGCGTCCTGCGGCGTCACGTAGAAGTCCCTGGGCCACCACCAGCCCGACGAGTTGTCGGAATAGACGATCGTCGCCCCCTCAGGGACCTTCAGCAACCCCTTCTCGTTGAACGCCGCCCCCTCGCCCCAGAGCGTCGCCGTGAGGTAGGGATTCTTCACGCCGATTTCCTTGAGTATCTCCACCTGCTTCGCCATCGCGTCGGAGATGATCTTGGCGCGTCCCTCGTCTGACGTCGGCACCGACGGGTCGGCGGACCACATCGGCGAATCGCTGATGCCTCGGAAGCCGATCTGCCAGACGACGTCGGGGAATTTCGCGTACGCGCGCGCCGCCTCGCGCCACATGTCCTCCACCTCGCGAGGGTGGCTGAAGTAGGAGTACTTGTAGTTCTTGCCCTTGGACTCCCAGTGGTTGAGGAACATGAAACCGCCAAGCCCCAGCGGGTCGTGGTGGTGCTGGGAGAGGAAGAGTCCGCGCCTGGCGCAGATGGCCAGGTTCTCGGACTCGTAGTCCTCGCGCGGGTCGATGTAGCTGCATGGGATGATTAGGTTGAAACGGCTGCGCACCATCGCCTCGGCGATCGCCTCCATCGTGCCGTGGTTGATCACGACGCTGCACAGCCCCTTTGCCGTGCGCACGGGACGAGGTCCGGCGGGCTCGCGCCACTGGGAAAGGAAGTCCTCGTCGTTGATGAACCAGCCGCGGAACTTGAAAGTGGGGGAGGGTTGGTGGATTTCAACGGCGTCCCACGCCAGCGTGTCCGCCTTCGGGTACGGCACTCCGTTCCAGAAGGCTAGCGGATCGACCTTGAGGTAGCGCTCAATGAAGTCGTAGAGCCCGAACATCGTGCCGCGCGCGTCGCCGCCGGCGACGAAGAGAACGCCGTCCTTCACGGTCACATCGTAGGATTCCCATTCCTTGCCGGTCGCGCAGGAGCGCGACCCTCCCTTTGTGGCGATGAACGCGTCGCCGGCGCGCGGCGCGTTGCCTCGCACGAGTGCAAGGTCGGCGCCTGTTATCTTTTTCACGTCGTTCGTGAAGTCCTGCGCGGCGCGGAACACGTAAGCCGGCTCGCCTTCGCCAACCACAACGCGCGCCCGCTTGCCTGGCGAGACGAGCGTGAACCCGCTCACCGACAACGCGATTGCCACGATCCCCAGAATCCAGATGGCACGTCTCATTGCATTTCCTATTTACGCACTACCTCGTAGAGCATGCGCGCGCCGTGCGGACCGTCCACGGCAGCAGTGAAGCAGAGCTTGCCGTCCTTCACCTCGGCGGGCACGGTTCCGAGCCGCTTGCCGCTCGTCTCCAGCTCGTACACCGTGTAGGCGGCGGGCTCCGCGAGCGCGAGCTTGACCTGCGCTGTGCCGTTGCGCACGAGCGAACCACGGCCGAAGCGGAGGATGATGGTCTTCTCCGGATCGGCGAACTTCGACCCTTCTCCCTGCACGTCCGTGAGGTGCGTCACAAGGATGCGCCGCGAGGCGGACACAGGCGCGCCGTCGAGCGAGCTGGCCCAGACGGTGGCTGCCGCGCCGCCGAGCGTCACGGAGATCGCCCCGGCGCTGAACGCGCCGTCCGGCGCGAACCCGCCGCACGTGCGCGGCGTGTCGATCGTGAAGGAGCCGCGCACGCGGTCGAAGCCAAGCGAGGGATTGGACGTGACGGAACGCGCCCAGTTCGTGACGGCCGAGTCCTCGGCCTGCTCGCGCGGGATCACGCGCGCCGCGCCAGCCGCCGCCGGCGAGAGACAGGAGCTCACGCGCATGTTCCACGCCGCGTCGCTCCACGACGGCGCGCCGGAGAACGGCTTCGTGCCCTCCGGCTTCTCGCTCACCGGCGTGATGAGCAGCGAGGCGCCGCCCGGCGCGAGCGGCGCGATGTCGCCGCGCAGGAAGAGGCAGATGCTCGCGCGGTCGCTCGCCTGTCCGAGCGGATCGGTGCCGAGGTTGAAGTAGCCAGGCGCGTGCCGGGGGTTCTCAAGGCAGTCCTCGCGGCTGTGGCCGTAGGCGAAGCGCCACATGCCGTCCCAGTCCTGCAGCGCCGCGATGGCGCCCGTGAGGATGCCGCCCACGCCGCGGAACATGCCGGGACCGGAGAAGTTCCACTCCGTGACGGTGAACGGCTTGTCCACCATGCGCGTGAAGCCGAGGCGGCACGGCGGCAGGACGGGCGTGAGGATCGGGTTGCGGTTGCCGCAGCGGCTGGGCAGACGCCAGCGCTGCTCGAGGAACTGCGGATGGTCCACGTAGAAGTGGTCGTCGATGTAGTCGTACTCGGCTGACGCCCGCTGCAGCGGCGCGAAGTGCGGTCCGCAGTTGTCGTTCGTGAGGAGCGCCTTGCAGCCGATGCTGCGGAGGAACGCCTTCATGCGCGCGACCATCTTCGCCTCCATCTCGCCCATGAAGAGCGCGAACGCGGCGTTGTACGTGCCCTTCGGGACGTTGTCTGGATCGGCGTCCGGATAGAACGACGGATCGGCGGCGCGCTTCGCGAGCACCCACTTCCGCCAGGCTTCGCGCACGCGTTCGTCCTTCGCCGTCTCGCGTCCCCAGCCCATGAAGAGCCCGCCCTCGTTGATGAGCGAGATGAGCGAGAGCGCAGGCTCGTCCTTGTACGCGCGGCCAGTGTACGGGTTCACGTGGTTGAGGAAGTTCCGCGAGTACGCGCACCAGTTCTCGAACGCGGGGTCATAGAACGCGCAGAGAGCCTTGAAGAGCTGCATGTCCACGAGGCCGTCGCGGTCCACGCCGATGTGCCGCCACTTGATCACGTGGTTGCGCGAGACGAAGAGGTCCGTCGTGAGGTAGAGGCCCTCGCGGATGGCCGTCGCGAGCAGGTAGTCGAACTTGTCCATGTTCTCCTTGCTGAGCGTGAGGCCGTCGGCGCTGCCCTTCACCGTGCCGCTGTCGTGGTGGTGGAAGCGGATCGCGTTGTATCCGAGGCGCTTGAAGCGCGTGACCATCATCTCGGCCTCGTCGTGGCTGGGAAAGTTCGCAGTGCCGCAGAGGTTCACGCCGTATAGGCGCACGGGCTTGCCGGGACGCCCCTCGAACTCGAAGTGGCTGCCCACGTTCTTCATCCAGCCGTACTTGCCGGACGGCGCATCGGTGAAGCCCATGCACGAGAAGTCGAGCGCGCTCCCGGCCTCGATCCCCTTGTGGTAGGTGAGCGGGATCCAGTCCGCGCCGCGCGCGATGACCGTCGGCTCGATGGACTTCGCTACGAGCGGCTCGTCGGCGGAGACGGTGAACGCGTACGTCTGCGTCTCGCCCTTCTTCCACGTCTTCTGCCCGAGCGTGCCGAGGCGGAGCGAGTACGTCTCGCCCCAGCGCCAGTTGTCCTGGATGGCGATTCCCTGCTCGCGGTCGGCGACGAACGTCAGCATGCGCCCGGTCGCGCCGAACGCCACAGAGACCTCAGTCCCCTTCCCGCCCATCACGTGGATGCCGTCGTTCGCGGGACGGCTGAACGTGCCTTGCCGTTTCGGCGGCATCTTCCACGGCCGGCCCGTCACCTCCGCGGCGGGCTGCGTGAACGAGCAGGCGAGGACCACAAGCTTCGTGTCCTCGACGGGCGTGAACGAGTAGGCAATCTTCACCTTGCCATCCGGAAGCTGTTCGAGACGCGCCTCGGCCTTGATGAGCACGTTAGTGCCGGTCGCTAGCGAAAACGGCGCAACGCCGGGCGTCTTGATTTCCCAGCCGCCCTTGCTAGATAGCCCCTGCCAGCCAGGCAACGCCACGAGCGAGCGGAACACGTGCTCATTCCCCTCGCCGAAGCGGATGTCGCCCGCCGGTGCGAGCGTCACGTCAAGGGAAAGCGCGCTGGCCGCCGCCAGAGTTGCGGCAAGCATGAAAGACTGTCGGATATTCATTGTGCAGATTCCTTTTAGTTGGTAGATGGTTATTTGGCAACGTGAAACGTATAGGTGCCGGAGCCGACGCGGCGGTCATCCTGGCCAGGGAGGCGCACGATCGCAGTCGTGTTCGGCGGCACCGTCACATCAACCGTCACGTTCTTGCCGTCGCGCTTCCACGCGCTGACGATTTCGCCGTAGGGGCCGTTGACGGACGCGCGCACCCACGTCAGCTCGTCAATGATCTGCGGCGCGATCACGATTTCCTTGAAGCCGCGCGCCTTCACCACCGGCACGGCACTCGTGGAGCCGTCCGCCTCCGACAGCTGGATGCCCGCGAGGTACTGGTACGCCCAACCCATGAAGTCGCCGAACATGATGTGGTTGCGGCTCGAGCCGTTGTTCCAGTCCTCCCAGAGCGTCGTGCCGCCCTTCTGGATCCACTCCACCATCGAGGGCTTCGTGGGGTTCACGAGCATCTTGAACGCGAGGTCGGTGCGGCCAATGCGGGAGAGCGCGCGGAACACGTGCTTCGTGCCGAGGAGTCCCATGTTCACGTGGCAGTCCATGCTCTCCACGCTCGCGACGAGCTTTGCGGCAGTGGCGGCGCGCTCGGATTCCTCGACCACGCCGTACGCGATCGGAAACGCCTGCGCGGTCTGCCCGCCGTTGTCGTACACGCCGTTACCCTTGTAGTACTTCTTGTTGATCCCGGCGCGCGTGCGCGCGGCCGCCGCCGCGTAGGCCGCGGACTCCTCGGAGATTCCCTTGACTGCGGCGATCTCGGACGCGATCCGCAGCGCCTGGTAGTAGTAGCATGAGCTCGTGAGCTCGACGGACGGATAGTACTTGCGGTCGACGGGAATCCAGTCGCCGAGGCCGTGCTTCACGAGACCGTCGCCGTTCGCGCGCGTTGCCGTGTATGCAAGGTAGCGCTTGAGCGTGGGATAGATGGCGTCGAGCACGCGGCGGTCGTCGCGGTATGTCCAGAGCGTCCACGCGATCACCGGGAGCGCGCTGTCCCACGCGGGGCCGTTGCCCCACACGAAACCCCAGCCCGACGTGGGCACGATGCAGCAGATGTCGCCGTTCGGAAGCTGCGTGTCGCAGACGTCGCGCAGCCACTTCTCGTAGGCGGCCGTGTTCTCGAAGCAGTACTGCGCGAGCTCGCTCGCGATCGACGCGTCGCCCGTCCAGCCGTTCTTCTCGCGGTGCGG
>CACWSW010000172.1 GCA_902763655.1 uncultured bacterium | reverse complement strand
GCCCGATCGTCCCTCAAACCCCAGCAACAGCAGCTGCGCATCGCCGCACGACCAGAACCAGACGCCCGCAACAGACCCGAAGGACGGCTGCACGGCCTTTCCGTTAAAGGTCACGCGGCAGGCGTCCGCACGACGGAACATCTCGCGCAACGCCTTCACGGACGCGTCGTAATCCGTCGCGTGGCCGCGATCCGGCTTGTCGTCCACGTACACGTTGCCGGGATGGAGCGCGGCGACGGAGGCGGCGAGCTCGCGCGCGCTTTGGGGCGGCACGGTGGCGTCCTTGCCGCCGAGCGTAATCGAGAGCGGCATCGTGAACCGCTCGGGGAAGAAGAGCGCGCTACGGGCGCGGTATTCGTTCTCCTTCGTTTGTTTGTCGCCGCCGAAGCTCGCGGCGATGGCATCCTGGAACTTTTCGTACGACAGGTGGTTGGCGAGCGGGTTGAACGCCGTCACGCCGCTGATCTTCTCGGGATGGCGCGCGGCGAAGGTGAGCGCGGACGTGCTGCCCATCGAGCCGCCGCAGAGGAAGATGCGCCCGCCGAAGCGCCGTGCGAGGATGTCGAGCAACTGGAGCGTGTCGGCCTCGGCCGCCGGTCCCATCCACGAGGTCTTCGCGCGGTAGTCGGGCGAAACAAGCGCCATGCCGCGTTCCGCCGCCACGTCCCGGACGGCCTTGCACTCGCCGCGTTCCTCGCGGATCTGCGTGCGGTCGCTGCCATGTCCGTGAAGGTTGACGAGCACGTCAACCGGCCCCGAAACGGCCTTCGGCGCCGACAAAAGATACTTCTGCTCCGTGCCGTCAACCGTCGCCGTGAACGAGCAGTCCTCGAACGCGGCCGCGCATGCGGCGATGCCAGCCACCAGAATCGATGTGACAATCTTCATGGCCATTATTCTACCACATTAAGGGATTTTCGGGAATAAACTACCTGATGATCACGCACACGCCCGGCGGTGAACTGCGCTTCTTCAGGAACTCGGACGGATCAAGCGCGCGGCCCGTGATCTTGATGTCGTCCAGCTCGCCGACGAACCAGTAGCCCGAATCGCTGCGCGAGCCGATGTAGAGACGTTCGCTCCGAAACCCCGCCTTGCAAACATAGTTGTGTGATCCTTCGGACGGTTGTGGCACTCCATCCTTGAAGAAGCGTACAATGTCCGCATCCAATTTGCTGGAATCATAGACGAGCGCGTAGTGGTGCCATTTGCCGTCCGCCACCGCGTTCGCCTTCTTGACGTTGTAGTTGTAGCCCACCAACATGTGAAATCCTGCATCCATTCTGCCATCCTCTGCGTCTCCTGTCGCATACTGATTTTCGACAATCGCGAAACAGCCTGGTGCATCGTTGAAGTTGGGGCCGAGCTCCATCAAGAGGGCGAGTGTGTCCGCGTCCGTGGTGCGCATGAAAAACTCCACCGTGAGCGCATCTCGCCCATAGAGCGGCAATGTGCCGACTGTCGAGAATTTGCGCTGCGAACCGGAAAGGAGCGCGGTCCGATCCGTTGTGAAGGTCACGCCGTCGCTCTGCAGCTCGTTTCCGTTTTCGGTTGCGTCATGCAAGGGATTGCGCGTGTCGAACGGCCAGTAGGCGATCACCTCGGACGGATCAGGAGATTGCGAGCGGGCGGACATGAACGAACCGGGCTGGAGCGCACGCGCCGTGATGCGGATGTCGTCGATGTCCGCGTCGAGCTTGTAGCCCGTGTTGTTGCGCGAGCCGATAAAGAGCGTCTGGTTGCCGAGGTTCACGTCGTTCGCCGCCGTGAATTGAGGGTTCTGGGGCGCCTGTATCCCGTCGACAAACAGTCGGCTGCGGTCGGCGCCTGACAAAGACGAATCGACCACGAGCGCCACGTGATGCCAACCGGCGTAGACCGTATTGGTTTGCGAGACGTCGATATGCCAATTGCCGGGATAGAAGCTGCCGTTGATCACGCCCGGCCCCGTCTCGTTCAACGTGAAGAAAAAGCAACCGTCGCGTCCGCCGATGTGTGGAGAAAGTTCGAGGAGCATGTAGGTCGCCGTCGCGTTCGCATGAGGGCGCAGGAAGAACTCCACGGTCGCGTCTTTGTAGGCGGAGAGGTCGAGCGTGTTGATCGTGTTCATCGTGTGGGCGCCGCCGTTGAACGAGGCGTAGCCGTCCTGGAACGTCACGCCGCCGCCCGTAAGATGGTTACCGTTTCCGGAGGCGTCCTGAAAGGCCGTTTCGGGCGTGTCGAACGGATAGTAGGCGACAACCGGCTTGCCGACGGTTCGGGCCTTGAGAAACTCGTTTGTCGAAAGCGCGCCGACCGAGATGCGTACGTCGTCGATCAAGCCTGTAAACGAATGTTGCCAGCCGCCTCGCGAGCCTATGTAGAACGTGTTGGGCCAGAGGTATACATTGCCATCCTGGTATTGCGTGTAGATGTCCTGCAACTCGCCGTCCACGTAGAACAGCACCTGCTCCGCAACGTTGCTCGTGCCGCCGGGCGTAAAGATGGCCGCCAGATGGTGCCATTGGTCATCAAGGATATTCTTCTGCAGTTTACGTCCAGTCCAGTTATTCCTATTGTCGTACCCACGGTGTGCCATCGCGCCGTCGGGATAGAAGATGAACGCCCCGCCGTCGTTGTCCCCTGCGTTTGGCGAGAGTTCGAGGATTCCTGCCGCGCTGTTCTGCGTCGTCGCTGGGCGCACGAAGCACTCGAAGGTGTAGGCCTTCGAAGATTCAACCGGCAGAGGCCAGATCGTCGAGAGCAGCTTAGCTGTGCCGTCGAACGAAGCCGCGCCGTCGACGATCGTTATACCGCCGTTCATGAGCGTGTTGAAGTTGCCGGTGGCGTCCGTCACGCCGAGCGGGTCGTCGTCAAACGTCCACCAGGCGAGCGTATTCGCGGCGTTTGGCGCCAGTGTCGCCGTCAGCGCGGCGAGAAGAGCGAGCGTTTTCATGTCGATTTTCCTTTAGCTGATTGAAGTGCGATGTGCCGACCCGTGCGGGCGGACGCGCGTTCCGCGTCCACGAGCGCGAGAGAGGTGCGGATCTCCGCAAGCGGGGCGGGGTTCGCCTCCGGGCGGACGCGTCCCGTGGCGAGGCGGTGGAAGAACGCGATCTCGTTCTGGTAGGAATCGCGGGCGCGGAAGGCTGGCGCGAACGGCTTACCGCGCGCGGGGTAGACCATGAACGGCGCGGCGAGGCGCGGATCGTAGACGACGGTGGCGCGCGCGAAGTGGACGCGGAAGCCGTAGGTGAAGCCGAAGGATTCCGTCGCGGACCAGCTGGCCTCGGAGACGACGACCTTGTCCGGATAGTCGTAGCTCGCGACGAGATGGTCGAGCGCGCCGGAGGAGACGCGGTGCGCGCGGCAGGAGACGGCCGTGGGCAGGCCGAAAAGCCAGTTGACGATGTCCGCGTCGTGGATGTTCAGGTCGAGCGCAAGTCCGCCCGAGACGGATTCGTCCTGGAACCAGCTCTTCCCGTCCTGCGCGCACGGCGGCGGCGTGAGGCGCATGAACGTGGCCGCCGTCACCGCGCCGTAGCGGTTCGAGACGACGAGTTTCTTCAGGTAGGCGTACTCGGGCGCGAAGCGAAGGCACTGCGCCACCATGAAGCGCCCCTTCGCGCGGGCCGCCGCGCGCAGGATGCGGTCGGCCTCCCGCGCGTCGCGCGCAAGCGGCTTCTCGCACAGCACGTGCGCGCCGTGCGCGAGCGCGCGTTCGACCGCCGCCGCGTGCAGGGACGTGGGCAGCACCACGTCCACGACGTCCGGCTTCACCTCGTCCAGCATCTTCTCGGCGTCCGTGTACACCGCCACATCGGACGGAAGGTTCGCGGGCAGCGCCTCGCCCACGCAGCCGTAGACCTTCACGGAACGGGCGAGCGAGGCGGGGTTTCGCACGCACACCGCCGCCACGCGCACGCCCTTGACGCGCTGCCAACATGCGGCGTGGACACGCCCCATGAAACCATAACCGATGAATGCGACTTTTGTCATGGTCAATAGTTTAACAAACCAACGTGGACGGAAGAATGCCAATTCATGCAAAAAATACTGCTTTTCCGTGCAACGCCATTTGTGGTAGACTAGCGCCATGCACGCCCAGAAGACAACTTCCGCATCGTCGCGTCCCAAGCGCGTGGTGGTGATGACGAACCGCATGACGGTCGATTGCCAGGACCGCCTGCGCGGGATCGAGCGCTTTCTTGAAACGGATGCCGGCTGGGCCGCGCACTTCGTGGTGAAAGCGGGCGACATGACGGGAGAGGTTGTGCGCGAGGAGAGCCGGCGCGGGGCGGACGGGTTCATCGTCGACATCAGCGTGGGGACCGACGTGCTCGACGCGCTCGCGGGCTTGCGCGTTCCCGTGGTGACGATCGACGTGCGCGGCCACGCGATCTGCGAGGGGCGGCGGAACGTGCGGCCGGTCTGCTGCGACGACGAAGGCGTCGCCCGCGCGGCGGCAACGCATTTCCTCGACCAGGAACGGTTCCACTCCTTCGCCTTCACGCGCGGAGGCATCGACGCGCCTTGGGCACGGATTCGGGAACAGACGTTCACGCGCATGTTGGCGGACCGCGGCATCTTCTGCCACGTGTTCGAGCCGTCGCAGAGCGAGCCCGAGCGAAAGTCGCTCGTGCGGTGGCTGAGGAAGCTGCCGAAGCCCGCCGCCGTGATGGCCGTGAACGACGACACGGCCGCGCGCGTCGCACGAGCCGCCGCGGACGCGCGCCTGCGCATCCCGCAGTCCGTCGCCGTGCTGGGGTCCGACAACGACGAGCTCGTCTGCCAGAACAGCGCGCCCACCCTTTCCAGCATCCCGCCGGATTTCGAGGAAGAGGGTTTCCGCGCGGCGCAGATCCTCGACGCGCTCATGCGCGGCGAGGCCTCCGTTCCCGACGCGCCCGTGTTCATCCCCGTGCGGCCGATTGCCGTCCGCGAATCGACGGCGCCCGTCTCGCAGGCCGGATTCCTCATCCGCCGGGCCCAGCAGTTCATCGACAAGAACGCCTGCAAGGGCATCGGCGTAGACGATGTGGCGCGGCATCTGGGCGTCTCGCGCCGCCTGCTCTACCTCCGCTTCAGGGAGATCAAGGGCGTCACGCCGTTCGAGGCCATCCGCGACCGGCGGCTGGAGGCGGTGCGGCACCGCCTCCTCACGACGCACGAGACGATCGCGGTGATCGCCGCCGACTGCGGCTTCGAGAGCGAGACGCACCTCATGCACCTCTTCAAGCGCCGGTTCGGCGTGACGATGCGCGCGTTCCGACGACGCGCACGAGAGTCGATACCGTAGGAACCGACCATGTAGAGATCCACCTGTCGCCGGAGGTTACTGGTCTTGTTGCGACGCGAAAAACCAATCCCTATGGAAAGGTTGCTGCTGTTTGTGCACATTTCTGCCTAGATTAGGCCAATCGTCAATTGCAACTTTTCTTCTAATTCGGAATTTATGGATTAGAAGAAAAGTGTATTCGCCAAAATGCCATACTACTTTTCTTCTATCTAGGAAAATACCAAAGAGAAGAAAAGTGCCTCCTTCGCCGCTATTCCTTGTCATCTGGGACACGAAGTCGCATGACTTGCGATATAACCGTCTATGTCCGACAGGATGTAGTTCTCACCTGTGGTATGCAATGCCCCGAAGCACTTCACGATATAGTCGCCGACGCCAGTCTTGCGGAAAAGGTCAAACGCGGCCTTTCCGGAAAGCCCCTTGGCTCTCCGGTACATTTCCAGGCAGTAGACGAGAAATTCGCCCTCCTTGCTCATCAGCCTGCCTCCTCTGGATAAGTTATCGTGCCCGTCGACAACTCTTCCTCCAGCATGTCGCAAAGCATGACGGGGCTGTAATGCCAAAGCTTCAGCCGCTCGTCAGACAACTGTTCGTAGAGGCGCGAGCTGTAAAGACTGTCCATGGCGTCTATCTCCGACTTACCGCTGCGTTTCGCTATCTCCGCTACCAGCGGCGGCACAATCAGGATTGCCAACAACGCACCATACTGACGTTCGTTCATAATACGACCTCCGAATCCTTAAACCTAATGAACGAGAGCGCCTTCGCAGTAGCGAAAACCAACTGGTTGTAGAGCGTCTTGATTTTTAATTGCTTTAAGGTGTCTTCGCGCGAAAGCTGGCCGCCACGATACAACGCCAACGTCCTGTATACATCGTCGTTGGCCACAGGGCCGAACTTGAAGTCATATTGGGGTCCATAATATGTGCCGTCGCGATTATCACAGACAAAATCAAGCCAGGCGTCGTTGGGCGCATCAAAGCGCAAGACGGAGCAAAGTGGAAACGCCATCTGCTCGTCTATCTCATAGATGTTCAGCACTGGATTTCCGGTGCCACGACGCAAGAAAACCTTGTTTGCGAAATCAGTTGCCTGATCCCGGTTCAACGTTGTATAAAACCCCGCACCGAAATCCAGTGCACGGTTCGGCGTGAGAATTTGAGGATTATGCACCTCAACATTGCTTCCATGATATACAATCATCAAACATTCCTAGAACGCAAAGATGATACCACACCCCGTCGGCAGAGCGCAAGCGGGAATCTTCGCAAATCGGGGGCCCTATCGTGTATGCGTGATTCTAGCTATTCAGCCCGTTCACTTGTCGAAGGCGAACGTGATGACGCGGCCGTCCCAGTTCTTGCGGAAAGCGTCCCACGACGCAGGACGTCGTGCGGGCCCGCCCTCCTGCGGACGAAACTCGGCCGGCAGCGGGAAATAGAAGTCGCGCGCGACGCACGTCACTTCTGCCCGGTCCTCCTCGATGCGCATCAGCCCGTAGCCCACGTCGTTGTCTAGGCCGAACGACGGCAGGCCGAACTGCAGCACCTTCTTCGCGTTCTTGCCGTAGTCGTCCATGATGTAGTTCGTCATCCAGTGGTGGTGGTGTCCGTGC
>CACWSW010000171.1 GCA_902763655.1 uncultured bacterium | reverse complement strand
ATCGCCGAGGGCTCGTGGGCTCCCTACGACACGCTGAACCGCCCCCACATGCTCTACTCCCACTCGAAGAGCTTCACCTCCACCGCCATCGGATTCCTCGTGGACGACGGCAAGCTCGACCTTGACGCACGCGTCCTCTCATTCTTCCCCGACAAGGCGCCGCCGACGCCATCCGCCAACCTCTGCGCCCTGCGCGTGCGCGACCTCCTCACGATGAACGTCGGTGCGAGCTACTCCGACGCGGAGCGCAAGGACATCAACGGCGACTGGGTGAAGGCCTTTCTCGCAAACGACATCGAAAAGGAGCCTGGCACGGTCTTCAAGTACGACTCCTGCGCCACGCACATGCTCGCCGCCATCGCCGAACGCGTGAGCGGGATGAAGCTTATGGACTTCCTGAAGGCGCGCCTCTTCGATCCGCTCGGCATGACAAGCCCATGGTCCACCGTATCGCCCACCGGCATCGCGTGCGGCGGCTGGGGCATGAACATGACCACGCGCGACCTCGCCCGCTTCGGCCAGCTCTACCTGGACTATGGCATGTGGGACGGCAAGCGCGTCATCTCGCGCGAATGGGTCGTGGCCGCCACCTCTCGCCAGACCTGGTCCGGCGCTATCGCCGTCACGGGCGAGGACGGCAGCGACTGGCACCAGGGCTACGGCTTCCAGTTCTGGCGCTGCCGCCACAACGCCTTCCGCGCAGACGGCGCGTCCGGCCAGTACACCATCGTCATGCCCGACCAGGACGCCGTCGTCTCCATCCACGCCGGCCTCAGGGACATGCAGCACGAGATCAACGTCGTGTGGGACCATCTCCTGCCGGCATTCGGTCCCAAGCCCCTTCCCGAGGACGCCGCCGCGCAAAAGGCGCTAGCCGACCGCTGCGCCTCGCTCAAGCTGCCACTTCAGACCGGCTCCGCCGCGGCATCCGATCTGCCGTGCGCCGCCCAGATCGTCTCCAAGAACCCGTTTGGGTTCACGAGCGCGACGCTCGAGAAAGCTGAAGGCGGCTGGTCGCTCGTACGCCCAGACGGAGTCCGCATCGCAGTCGGCGACGGGTCCTGGGCTGTCACGCCGTTCAAGTTCTCAGACTCCAACGTCGAGGCGCTCTTCGCGCTCATAGGCACGCAGGACGTGGCCGCCTCCGGCGCGTGGACCGCGCCCGGCATCTTCACCGTGCGCTGGTATCTCCTGAGCGGACCGCAAAACGGCACGTTCACCATCGCCGTCCCAGTCGGCACGAAGATGGTCGCGCACGCCGGCGCGGGCGACCTCACCATGCCGCCGGCCTCGCGCCCCGCATACTCGAACGCCGTGGCCACCGCCTGCAACATCGTCAAGCTCGACCTGCAGTACACGAAGGACAAGCAGATAGTCATGGGCCACGACCCCACCCTCAAGCGCGTCATGGGCTGGCCTGTCACCATAGCAGACCTTACCTGCGCGGAAATCTACGAAAAGGGCCGCTTCCTCGAACACGGCAAGCCAGGCAACGAGCGCATAGTGCGGCTCGACGAGGCGCTCGCCATCGTGAAGTCCGCTCCCGAGTTCTGGCTGGACTTCAAGCACTTCGCGCCGGACATGGCGGAGAAGGTGCTGGACGAGATTGACAAGGTCGGCATAGATCACGGCCGGCTTATGGTAGCGACATTCACGAAGCCTGCGCTCGAGTACTTCCAGAGGAAACACCCTGAGATCCGCCGCGTCGGGCACATCGGTGTCACGGCCAACACCAACGGCACGTGGTCATGCTACGCCGATCCCAAGAAGAAGTTCGCGACAAAGCAAGAGGTGCTTGACGCCGTTCTGCGCTATCGCGACAAGCTCGGCCTCTTCGGCGTCAACATGCCGGTGATCCAACGTCAGACCCAACCCGAGGACATAGCCTATCTCCAGAAGAACGGGCTCTGGGTCTCGCTCTGGTTCGTGCAGAACGAGGAGAAGGCGAAGGCATACGGCGGCGCGAACCCCAACGCTTTCGTCACGGACCACGTGACGAAGGCCCGCAGCGGACTGAAGGACCTCTAGCCGCGAAGGATAAGCCCCTTGAGGTACAGGCCCTCGGGGAAGGCCAGCGCCACGGGATGGTCCGCCGCCTGGCGGGTCCTGGCGACCACCTGCATGTCGCGCTTTGCGTCGAACGCCGCCTCCGCGCACACCTTGGCGAACAGCTCCGGCGTCACTGCGCCAGAGCAGGAGAATGTGGCAAGGATGCCGCCCGGACGCAGCAGCTTCATAGCGAGCAGGTTGATGTCCTTGTACCCGCGCGTCGCGCGCATCAGGCCGGACTTCGTGTCCGCGAACTTCGGCGGGTCGAGCACGATCAGGTCGAAAGAGCGTCCCTGGTCGCGGTATAGCCGCAGCTGCTTGAAGACGTCCGCCACGAGGAAATCGACCGCGGTCCCGTCTGGGTTGGGCGTAAGCTCCGAGTTCCGCTTGGCGAGCGAGAGCGCCTCGGCCGAGGCGTCCACGTGCGTCACCGCACGCGCCCCTGCCGCTTGCGCGGCGAGTCCGAAACCGCCGGTGTACGAGAAGCAGTTCAAGACTTCCGCACCCCGCGCGTACGCGCCAACGGCCGCACGAGCCTCGCGCTGGTCCAGGTAGAAGCCGGTCTTGTGCCCCTTGCGCACGTCCACCAGGAAGCGGATGGCCCCTTCGTGGATCTCTATCAGCTCAGGCGGCTCCGCGCCAGCAAGGAGGCCTGTCTCTTGCGACAGTCCCTCCCTCTCGCGTGCGGCGACGTCCGACCGGTTCCACACGCCGGCGCATCCCGGCACGGACTCCATCAGCGCGTCTGCGATCTCGCGCTTCCAGAACTCCGCGCCCGCAGTCGCGAGCTGCACCACCGCCGTGCCTGCGTAGAAGTCCGCCACCACGCCAGGCAGCCCGTCGGACTCCGCGTTTATGAGGCGGCAGGCATCTGTCTCGCCGCCCGAAAGGAACATGCGCCGCCGTTCCACTGCCTCCGCCACGCGCCGACGCACGAACGCCGCATCCGGTACCACGTCCGGAGAGAAGCTGAGCATTCGCACACGTATCTGCGAAGCGGGCGACCAGCTCCCGTAGCCGAGGCAGGTCCCCTTCGCGTCGCATACGGCAACCGTCTCGCCTACGCCAGGCGATCCGGTCACATCCCGTATCGCGCCCGAGAATATCCATGGGTGGTGGTGGACGGTCGCGCGTTCGCGGCCATGGTTAAGCGTGACATGGTTTACGGAAGACATACGGGCAGATTCCTTCGGTTGGGCGGTATTATAGCCCAAACCCAGCGCGCATGCAAATGGCCAACATGGCCGTGACGCAAAATTTCGCAGATACCCCATTGACGGCGCGGCCAGATTATGGCATACTATACGCCCGTTGCACCCGTGGTGAAATTGGCATACACGCTAGATTCAGGTTCTAGTGCCGCAAGGTGTGTGGGTTCGACTCCCACCGGGTGCACCAGAAGTAGCCTCCTTCGTCTATCGGCTAGGACATCAGGTTCTCATCCTGAGAAGAGGAGTTCGACTCTCCTAGGAGGTGCCAATCGCAGGGCACACGACGATAAAACCAAGAAAAAATGAGTGTTGTCTTGAAATCCTGCTGGCGAATTCTCAAGTTTTCCTTGTTGCTTCTTCTGGGCGCGGTAGTCCTCGTCTTGGCCGCGGTCACCTTCTTCGACCAGCCCGTGCCGCAGCGGCTGCTGCGCAGAATCACCGACTCCGTCTCCGACGGCGACTTGCTCGTAAGCGCCGAGTCGGCGTCATTTCGCCTGTCCTACGGGCTCCGGATCCGCAACTTGCGCGTGTTTGACCGCAGGAAGCCGGCCTCGGATCCGGTCGTCGCCGCATCTTTGGTCGATGTGCAGATCAACTTCTGGGAACTGCCATGGCGCCGCGAGACAATCCTGAAGCATGTCACGGTGACGGACTTGAAATATCCACGCCTCGGCGACGGATACTACATCCCCGACTCCATAGAGTTCCCCGGGCAGCCTGACTTCAAGGAAAAAAACGAGCCCATAACGCTCGACCTCCCCACCATCCATCCCTTCCAGCTCACGCTGGTCCATCCAAACATTCTAGACGTCACTCCGAAATTCGTGGAGATCCCGCATGTCGAGTTCACGGAAAAGTCGATGGTCGCAAGAGGGATTCACCTCCAGTGGATCGACTCCGAAGCGCTCATGACGCTTGACGGCGAGTGCGCCATGGACCTCGACGCCCAACTTGTCCGCGGCAGGGTGCACGGCCTGGCACGCCAGAGCAACATCCTTCCGCTCCTCAAGGCGCTCGAGATCACCAACTCCTACGCCTTCATCGAAAGCTTCACCAAGGTGGAGCAGCCCGTCGTCGCCAGCTGCGACTTCAACGTCAATCTCCGCAACAACGACCTCAACATTCTTCTAGACCTCCATCCGACCGGCGGCTGCTACAACCAAGTGCCGCTCAGGAATGCCGACGGCAAGGTCGACATCACGGTATTCGTGCGCGACACCTTCCAGAACGCCCACATCGTAGTCGGGCCGATCGACGCCTATCTTGCGGACGGCAAGACCATGAAAGGAACGATCTGTTACGACAACACGAACGACATCGGCTACGTGACTTTCAAGGATATCCATTCCACAACTTCTCTGTCAAACGCCCTGGCCGTCGCCGACGTGATGAACGACGGCACGCTCGACTGCCTCTCCCTATCCACTCCTCCGACCATCACACTCGACGGGCGACTCGCGGTCGATCCAACATACGCCGCCACGAACTTCCTCGACGGCACGCTCGCCTTCGACAAGGGTACTTTCTTCTCCATACCTCTCAGCAAGGCCTCGACCGAGTTCCACGTGCGCGGCACGGACGTCACCTTCTCCAACGCGCGCGCCACGGCCCCGCACGGCGGGACGGTAACCGGCGAAGGCCGCATTTCCATCCCTGAATTCAAGCAGGAAAAAGCGTCCTTCTCGGTTTCGGTGAAGTGCGCCAGCGTACCTCTCACCGACTTCGCCGACATCTTCAAGTTCGACGTCGGCGACAAGCACGGCACCATCTTCGGGAATGTAACCCTTTCGGGCCCGCTCCAGACCAATCTCTCCAGCCGCATAAGCGGGCAAGGCCACATCGAATGCCGCAATGGGCACCTTGCGCAGATGAAGGTTTTCGCCGGCCTAACCGACTACCTGGCCAAGCACGTCCCCGGCATCGCGTCATTCGTCAACCAGTCGCGCGGCTACTTGGACTTCTCGATCACGAACGGCATATTCAGAACCGACAACATCCACATTGATGGCGGTTTCTTTTCGATCATCTCCTCCGGCACATACGACATTCCGAACGACAAGCTCGACTTCTCCGCGCGCGTGACACTTACCAAGAACGATGGTTTCTTCGCGACGCTAGCCACACCCATCACTTGGCCGTTCGCCAACCTCTCGAAGATGCTGCTCGACTTCAAGATATTCGGCTCGCTTGAAAAGCCTGACTGGAAATACAACAAGAGCCTGATGGACAGGTTCAAGTAGATTAAAAGGTTAAAGGGTTAAAAGGTTGATAGCCCGCCGCCAGCACTGCGCACCGGAATGTAAATGAGGATAAGTTTCTTTGAAAAGGAAACAACCATGACAACTGATAAAAACAACTTTTGCTATCCGGGCGCAACCGCGCCCGGTTTCAAGAGCGCCGCGCAGTTGCGCGGCGAGAAAGAAGATGTTGTTTTTACAGGTTGTTTCTGTTGTTTCCAAAAGGACTTATAGGCAAGGAGTTTCGGAGAAGATCATATAAATCCTCCTAGTCTCCTAAACTCCAAAACTCCCAGCAGCGAAAGCAAATAAGAGAAGTCACTATGAATTTATAGGTAAGGCTAAGAGTTGAGAGGTGAGTTGATGCAAGGGAGTGGCATATCGCTTGAGCATGAGCGAGCGTTTGGCGAAAGCGCAGTCGTGATGGGGATCGACGAGGCGGGGCGCGGACCGCTTGCCGGACCGGTGTTCGCCGCGGCTGTCTCTGTGCCTCTTGATCGCGCGTCCGAACTGCTTGCCGGCGACTGGAATGCCGTCAACGACTCCAAGAAGCTCTCGCCCACCAGGCGCGACGCTCTCGCCGCTGCCATCAAGTCCACACCTGGATGCACCTTCGCAATCGCCTCCGCATCCGCTCTCGAGATCGACCAATTTAACATCCTCCGCGCCACCCACCTCGCCATGCGCCGCGCCGCCTTATCCCTCGCAGAAAAGCTTGGCATGCCGCAACCTCCCCCCGAGCAGTCCTCCAACCTTTCACCTTTCACCGTTCCCCCTTCGCCTTTCCGCATCCTCGTCGACGGGTTGCCTGTCAAGACACTGCCTTTTCCGTCGAAGAACCTAGTGAAAGGCGACGCGAAGTCGCTTTTCATAGCAGCTGCTTCGATACTCGCCAAGACGGCCCGCGACGCCTATTGCCTCGAGATGGACGACCGCTATCCCGGCTACGGATTCGCCGTCCACAAGGGATATCCCACGCCCGCTCACTTCGCCGCGCTGGAACGCCTAGGCCCCTGCCCGGAACATCGTCAGAGCTTCGGACCAGTGGCGGAAGCCATGTTCTTCCGCGGCACCGGAAACGCTGACGGGCAGGGCCAGTCCAATCAGTCCTGAAGGAGTTGCTCGAGGTGCATCCCGTGCGAGGCCTTTAGGAGGACCAGATCACCCGCCGAGATAAAGCCATCCAGGAAGGACTTAAGGTCGTTAAGGTCTTTAAAGTCCTTAAGGTCGTTAAAGTCTTTACGGTCGTTAAGGTTGTTAAGGTTCTTAAGGTTGTTAAGGTTGTTAGGGTTCTTAAGGTTGTTAAGGTTGTTAGGGTCGTTAAGGTCTTTAAGCGCTGCAGCGAAGGCGTCACCCACCAGCAACACGGCGTCCAGCTTTAGGCTAATGGCCCTTGCCAGCACCTCCGCGTGGTGCTTCGCGCTGCT
>CACWSW010000170.1 GCA_902763655.1 uncultured bacterium | reverse complement strand
GCGCGGGCCGCTCGACATGCTGGAAAAGTTCTTCGCGGGCCTCGGCTTCGGGCGCGTCGTATTCACCACGCCACAGCACCACGACCGCATGATCGCGCTTACGAGCCAGCTCGCGCACGTCGTCTCCTCCGCGTACATCCAGGACCCGCTCGCGCAGGACCACGTGGGCTTCTCCGCCGGCAGCTTCAACGACATGACGCGCGTCGCGCGCCTCGACCCCGACATCTGGACGGACCTATTCCTCGCAAACCGCGACGCGCTGCTCGTGACGCTCGAGGGCCTCGTCGCGCGCCTTGACGGCTATCGCGCCGCGCTCGCCGCGCGCGACGCCGACGCCATGCGCGCGCTCCTCGCCGCCGGCCGCGCCGCCCGCCTCTCCTGCCCTTGAGGTCACTAGGCACCAAGCACCAAGCACCAAGCACTAGGCACTAGGCACTAGGCACTAAGCACCAAGCACCATCCCATTCCAGCCCCTTAAAAATTTTTTTCATTTTTTCACAAACCCCCTTGCACGCCCCCGAAGGATGTGATAAAGTAGTGCCGAACTTCCCCAAAAGAGGATTCACGAAATGCAAAACAAAAGAATCTTTGGTATGTTGACGGCCGCAGGGTGCGCGCTGTTCGCCGCGTCCGCAATGGGCGAGGCGTCAAACGTGGTCAGCAATGACTTCGAGTCTGTGGCTGCTGACAGCCAGATTTCCTTGCAGGAGGGTTGGACTGGCTACGGCACGGTGACAAATGGTAATCCCGGATATGCTAACACTGTCGGTTATCCGACTGCTCTGGGGCATACGAAAGTCCTCGCGGTGGAAGGTCGCGTCACGTGTTCGAATACGACCATGACCGCATCGAAGCCGACGACGGTGGATATGATGGTGCAGATTGCCACTCCCGATGATGCGCTGGCGTTTCCTTCGGGCACCGACACGAGCGACATCCAAATCGCGGTGGGCGTGGATACTGATGCGACGCTGAAGATTTGGTGCGCGAATAAGTCGGATGCGGCTGCATGGTACAGCCTTGGCTCTACGGCCTACGATGTCGGGTCTTGGCACCGCGTGAGTTTTACGTTCGACTATGTGAACGCCCTTTGCCAGGTTCGTCTGGATGGCGAGCCGATGATGACGGCGAACGGCTACCTGACGACGGACACGACGAACCTTCCCGGAGAGAACGGTTCATGGTACAAGCTTGCCTCGAGTTCGACAAAGCTTGTGTCCGTTCAGGTGATCGGCTCCACGTCGATTGACGATCTCCTCGTCAAGCAGGACGCGGCGGCGGGTGCGACGGTCAACGATGTCCTTCCCGTGTTGGCTGACGCGAATGGAAGCACGGGCGGTGTCCCGAACTCTTGGATTGAGGAGCAGGGCATCACGCGCGCAACCACGACAGCGCCTGATAATTCCGGCATGACGGTTGCCCAGAAGTATGCTACGGGACTGTCGGTAACGGATGGTCAGGTGTTTGCCATCACGGACATGTCGATGAGCGGCACCAAGGTGACGTTGACGGTTCCTGCGGCGACGGCGAGGGCTGGCCACAACACGATTCAGTATTCGACTGACAAGACGAGCTGGACGGATGCTGTGACGGATGCTTCTGGCACCGTGCAGGTCGATATCAATCCGACTAGCGGTGAGGCTCCGGCTGTGATTTATGTCCGCCTCATCAACAAGTGATGATTGTTAATTGAAATCTTGAAAGAAGAGGTTCCGAAATGAAAAGACTGATGACGATGTTGGGTGTTGCAGGGATGGCGGTGGCCTCCTTCGCGGCCGTGGACGATACGCTGATCTCGTTCTCCACGTCTGGTCCTGACAAGTATGCGGACGGCACGGACGTCCTCGCCGGCGAGGTCTACGCTCTCGTGTGGTCGGCGGACGGACAGTTCGACGGCATCAAGGCCGACGGCACGACGGTCGATCCTGCCGACAAGGTGGTTCTCGTGTCGGGCGTGGCCAAGCAGGGCGCGAACGGCACCTATTGCCCGCCGCTCCTCTTCCAGGTGGATGCGGCACTCGCCGAGACGCTCAAGGATGGCCAGTATGCGGTGTATCTGCTCGACACGCGCGTGACGGCGGCTGACGGCGCGGTGGCCGTTGGCGGCGTCGACGAGAACGGCGCGCTGAAGGCGGTGAACAGCTACGGCGCGGTGAGCGGCGACACGAAGGCGGCGGCTGGAGCGGGTACGATTGCGAAGGCAACGACGACGGCGGTCGGCGGTGCGTCGGTCGCGACGTTCGTCGAGGTCGAGGCGCCGGTCATCACGGCCATCAAGCCGAACGGCACGAAGATCACGATCTCGACTTCGGGCCTTTCGCCGGTGGTCGACTACAAGGTCGTTACTGGTGCGAAGCCCGGCGAGGTCGCCACTGAGCTGGATGCCAAGGCGGACGCGAACGGCGACTTCACGTTCGAGAAGCCCGTGAACGGTGCCTTCTTCAAGGTCATCGGCGTGCGCAAGTTTGAGGCCAAGTAATTTAGGAAGGGAACAAGACAATGAAACTTCGTTCAATCGTTTCTGTGGGCGTGATGGCCCTGGCGGCGGCGGCGTTTGCCGATTACACCGACGGCAAGGTCTGCGGCTGGATGCGCGTCGATAGCGACTTGGCAGTCACCGTGGTTGGTGTGCCGTGGGTGGATGTCGGTAATCCTGCGACAAATGTTAAGGTGGCCGATCTTGTCAAGACGGACAACTTGACAGCCGGCGACAAGCTCTATGTGTACGATAATGGAACATGGTTGTTCTACCAGTTGAGTAGCGGTGGCGAGTGGGTTGCCGGAACAACGGCGAACTCGTCCGTGACACCGGTTGAGGCTGGAACGCCAGAAACGGCCAGGCTTGCTCGTGGACAGGCCCTCTACCTTGAGCGCCAGAATCCGACGGAAGGCGGGGTTGCCAAGCCGTTTTATGTGTATGGTGCTGAGGGAACTGCGCTGACGACGAAGACGCTTTCCGGGGCGGCAGGGACGAAGTTCCTGGTCGCGAGTCCGAAGGCGGAGGCGTTTCAGGTTACGACAAGCAAAATCTCTGGTGCCACTGCGAAGTCGCGCTCCGCGTCGGGCGATCAGATCATCGTGCCGTTGACCGGTGGCGCGTCTCGGACGTATACGCTTGCATCCGGCAAGTGGGGCTATGTGAGCGGCGGCGTGCGCGTCAAGGAAGGCGATGCTGGCTATCTTCCGATCGCGCTCGGCACGGGGTTCTGGTACATCAAGTCTGGTGCGGCTGACGTCACCATCACATGGTAGTTTTAGCGAGAAGGAAAAAATCAATGAAGATGACTCAAAAGCTGGTGGCGATGGTTGCTGTTGCAGCCTCTGCCCTCTGCGCTTCGGCGAGTACGTTGTACTGGCAGGTGTCTGCCCCCGATGATGGTGCGACGTTTGATTCGGCAACGCTCTATGTTCAAGCTGCAGGTTCGGACTCGAAAACTGCGCTCGGGACGGTGAGCGAGGCGAACGGCACATTGTTCGCGGACGAGGGCGGGTCGTATTCAGACCTGATGCAGGCAGATGTGTCGTCCTACTCAGGGAGTGACCCAGCCTACAACTTCTTCGTCGAGATGGTGAACTACTCGGCAGATGGCGGTGCAACGCGTCGCGGCTACACCTACAGCTATCAGGAACTGGCGGATGCTGGGTATATCGCCACCGATGCCTTTGGCGTGGACACTGCAGCCGCTGCGGCCTCTTCTATGAACATGGGCGCGCCCACGCCTGAGCCGACGAGCGGGATGCTGCTCTTGATCGGCGGTTCGTTGCTGGCACTTCGCCGTCGCCGCCGTCAGGCGTAAGCGTACAGACCTTGAGGAGACTAAGGTCATTAGGGACTTTAAGGGCCTTGGCGTCCTTAAGGTCCTTAAATTTTTGAATGAGAATTGGTTGATCAGATGGAGGCGCCATGAAGCGACGTTACGGTGAAGACTTCGATGAGGATTACGAGGATGAGGACCAGCCAGCCATATCCAAGTCACGCGAAGTGGCTCCAATTTCCGAACTGGACAAGCTGGACTATCTGCTTGCCGCAATCCTTGGTGTTATTTCAGTCGCGCTGCTGTCCGTTTTGGCATTTCCTGGGCTGAGTCCCGATGTGTGGGATGATGCAGTTGTCGGTGCAGGGCTACGCCCGACTGCGGCCATCTTCCCAGGGTTCTGGCGTGTCATAGCGCGTGGGCTATATTCTATCAACGGCGTAGGACTCGGCAATGTCCTGCTGCTATGGATCGGCCGCATTGCGTTGGGGCTTACCGTCGGTTTCGCCTATCTGCTTTTCCGATCAATATTGTCGTTGACGATACGGCGCCGGTTGAGTTTTGCGCGTAGGCGTTTTGTCGTGGTGCGCGGCTGCGCTTTCTTGGGCGCGGTAGCCTTCCTTTGCGCAGATCCAATCTGGCGTGTCGGCCAGGCGTTCTCCCCGTCCGGACTGCTTTTGCTTATATCAGTATTTGCAGCCTACCAGTTCTTCTCGTTCCTACAGCATGGCCGACTGCGCGAGGTAAACCTGAGCATGTTCCTGCTCGGACTGCTCTCCTCCGACACGCCTATGGGGTTTGCGCTCACTGCGGTGTGTTGGGGCGTGTACTTCATGGCGCTACGGTATGCGGCCATTTCCATGGGGATGGCGCTCCTGAATCCGATCGTGGAGCAGCGCTCGAAATGGCACCTTACGTTTCTGTGGGCGCTTGGTCTGATTATTGGTATCGCTGCCAACTGCGCCTCGTTCGTGTGGCTGGACGGACTCGCGGCGGCCGGTCTTGGCGGTGGCGACGTGCCGCTACTATACGCGACGCGCTGGTGGACGCAGTTCATCCATGCTGCGTCTGGACTCGGCTGGGTGCTGAGCCTCGGCATCTGCGTGTTGCCGCTCGTCGTTTCGGGTGTACTCTTGCCACGCGCTGTGGACGAGGAGCAGTTCCTTCCGTACCACACGGGCGCGGTCTTCTTCGTGACCGGCATGTTGTCGCTCGCGCAGCTGGCGGCGCTTAGACCGCTATGGTTCTGGACATGGCACGTCGATATTTCCGTGACGCCTTATTTTTTGCAGATACTTATGTTGCTTTCGTCGATGACGCTCGTATTCGCGATGGCGGTGATGGGTGTGGACGCGGCATGCCGCGACCACGAGCGGCTGGCCAACGAGCGTTTCGCGAACCTGAACGGGGACGAGGACGATGACGACGTGCCTGTGCGGCAGGTGGAAGAACCGTCAAGCTACAAGGGTCACGGAACCGTTGTCTTGATCGTCGTACCGATACTCCTGCTGGCTGCCGTCGTCCCTGGACGATGGCAGGGGACAACACGACAGATGCTTCAGATGTTGGATGAGTATGTCGAAGAGGTTGTTAGGGAATGTGGCCCCGTGAATTGGATTTTTACGGATGGCGCATTTGACCCAGGCTTAGAACTTGCGGCCGCCGAGCGAGGACAGAAGTTGCGGGCGCTTTCGCTGATGTCAGGAGGAACGCCATACGAACAGTATATCCGTTTGAACGGCGAGACGGACAAGGAAGACATGTTGGCGCTCAAGACGGGTGCTCCAATGACGCTCCGCACATGGATGAAAGATAAGCCAGAGCGGATGAAGCTTGCCGCTATCCAGCTTGGTTTTGAGATATGGAAGCGTAATGGGCTTGAATTGCCTATCTGTTCGGGTGTGCTGTCTCGTCCAATCGGAATGAGTGTCGAGGACTGTGCGGCAGGTGTGGCACGTACAAAGGATCTAGGAGAACGTATTCTTTCGTTCTACGCCGCCGGGGGCAATCCGGTTCGTGCTGGAAATCGCATTAGGGATCTTTTCCTTATCATGCAATGGCGCATAGCACGTCTCGCGCTGATGCGTGACATGCGTGCTGGACGGGTGGGTGATCCTTTCGTTGGCGTGAAGTCTGTAAAGACCGACAGCAAGAGCGACGGTGAGTTTGCTAAGCATCTCGATGCAGTCAACGAATCTGTCAAGCGTATCCAGGAGAGCATGGCGCGTGCTCGCGCGAAGGCTCTCAATGCCGTGACGCCACGAGAAAGCCTGCAGATGGCATTGGCACGCGCTGATTTCACGACGGCACAACACTATGCGGCCCCGATTCTGGACGCGAAGCCAAATGACCTGAACGCGCTTTTCGGCATGGGGATGAGTTTCTACGTGAAAGGGCAGTTTGCGCGTGCCGAGGAATATTTCAACCGTTATCTTAAGCTCTGGGACAAGGAGCCTGCCGTATGGAATAACCTTGCGATAATCATGATGAAAACCGAACGGTTTGACGAGGCTGAAAAATACGCGAAAAAGGCGTTGGAACTGGTGCCAGAGTCTGCTGAGGTCAAGGATACTCTTAAAGAGATTCAAGAGGCACGCAAGGAGGCCGTTAAGAAGGCCGATGCAGAAAAGGCTGAAGAGAAGAAAAAGGATAAGTGACCCTCCTCCGCATGGGGAGGCAAAGACACTACCATCTACCAACTATCAACTACCAACTAGAATGAAACGTAAGGCGAACGATCCGCGTCCCGGTTGGGACGAGTACTTCATGGAAATAGCGCAGGTGGTGGCGAAGCGGTCCAACTGCTCGCGGCGCCAGGTGGCGGCGGTCATCGTGAAGGACAACCATCTGCTGGCGACCGGCTACAACGGCACGCCGCGCGGCGTGAGGAACTGCTTCGCCGGTGGCTGTCCGCGCTGCGCGGGCAAGACGCCGTCCGGCAAGGGACTTGACGAGTGCCTGTGCGTCCACGCCGAGCAGAACGCCATCTGTCAGGCGGCGCGCTACGGCCTGAACGTGGCTGGCGGCACGATCTACGTGACGCTCTCCCCGTGCCTCACTTGCGCGAAGCTGATCGTGAATCGCGCGTGGTGTACGGCGGCGACTACACGGCGTTCCTGGACACGGTGAAGGCGATGTTCCGCGAGGCGGGCGTCAAGTTCCAGGCGTTTGCGAAGCCGAAGGGGAAATGATATAATGTGGGCCTGCTTGGGAGCTTTTAGCTTTTAGCTTCTAGCTTCTAGCTTTTAGCTTTTGGCTTTTGGAGCAGGATAGAGGATTTTGGACAAACCGAAGGAAACACAAATGAGAAAGAAGATCATTGCTGGAAACTGGAAGATGAACGTCCTGCCGTCGGAGACGGCCGCCCTCGTGAAGGCCATCGCCGAAGCGACGAAGGACTACACGAACGTTGACATCGTGTGTTGCACGCCCGCGATCGACGTGCCTGCCGCCGTTGCGGCGTGCGCGGGGACAGCGGTGCAGCCTGGCGCGGAGAACGCCCACTGGGAGCCGTCTGGCGCCTACACGGGCGAGATCTCCACGGGCATGCTTGTCGACGCCGGCGCGAAGTACGTCATCATCGGCCATTCTGAGCGCCGCCAGTACTTCGGCGAGACCGACGAGACCGTGAACAAGCGCGCGACGGCGGTCATCAAGGCCGGCCTCACGGCGATCGTCTGCGTGGGCGAGACGCTGGCCGAGCGCGACGCGGGCAAGGTGGAGGAAGTGATCGTCCGCCAGATGAAGGAGGGCCTGAAGGGCCTCTCCGCCGCCGAAGCGGAGAAGCTGGTGATCGCGTACGAGCCCGTGTGGGCGATCGGCACCGGCCGTACGGCCACGCCGGAGCAGGCGCAGGAGGTCCACGCGCTCATCCGCAAGGTGCTCGGCGAGATGATCGGCATCGATGCGGCGGAGACGGTCCGCATCCAGTACGGCGGCTCGATGAAGCCCGGCAACGCGGCCGAGCTGCTCGCCCAGAAGGACATCGACGGCGGCCTCATCGGCGGCGCCGCGCTCAAGGCCGACAGCTTCGCGGGAATCATTTCCGCGGCCGCTGCCGCGAAGTGACGCCACGACCGCTCGCGTAAAAGGCATCCTCTGCCTGGTGGGCTCGGCCTTAGGGTTCGCCCTCATGGGGATGTTCGTTCGCCTCGCCGACGATTTCGGCGGGGCGATTCCTTTCACCCAGAAGAGCTTCTTCCGGAACATCGTCGCCGTCGCCGTGGCGGGGGGCGTGTTCCTGCGGATGTACGGTCGCGCAGGAGCGCGACCCTCCCGGGAGGAAGGGGGGAGGGTCGCGCTGCCGCGCGACCGCATGCCCTGGTGGACGCTCGTGTGGCGATCCGTCTTCGGGACGATCGGCATCTTCGGCAACTTCTACGCGCTGAGCCACATACCGCTCGGCGACGCCTGCATGCTGAACAAGCTCTCGCCGTTCGCCGCCGTCGTCGCGAGCTGGCTTCTGCTGGGCGAGCGCGTGAC
>CACWSW010000169.1 GCA_902763655.1 uncultured bacterium | reverse complement strand
GCCGTTGAACGCCGAGATGAGGCGTCGGGAAAGCTCGCAGACGTTGCAGCCCTTCGCGCCGGTCTTGAGCAGGATCGCCAGCAGCTCGTCCGGCCTCATGCCGCGCGCCGTTCCGAGCGCCTCCATCCGCTCGCGCGGCTTGGCGTCCGACGAAAGACGCGCGAACGCGCTTTCCCGCCTCGCCTTACCCATAGCGCCTTTCCTCTGCGGCGGCCATCGCATAGTCCCCTTCTCCATCCTCCCGCGCATAATCTGCGCCCCCCGGTAGGGTCACGCGTCCCGCGTGACCGCTCGGTAGGGCTGTCGCCCCGCGACCGCCGCCACCGCCCAAAACCTCCTGATTCGCGATCATCCGGCGCACCACCGCCTCGAAATCGGCGCGGAACTCCTCGTTGTTCCTCCATTGGCTGTAGAGCGACATGTCCGACCGGCGCTGACGCACGACCGCGCTGTTGATGATCTGCGACATCAGCTCGTCCACTGCCTGCTCGTTCGGATTCCCCACGACGAGCGACGCATACCGCGGGTCTTCCGTCGCCGCCCGCGCGATGACCAGGAACTTCGCCTTCTGCTCGTCCGGCGTCGCCTCCCATCCCTTGAACCAGTGTTCGTTGAACTCCTTGACGATCCGGTCGAGCGGGTCTTTCTCCTCTTCTTGCGAACCGGCGTTCACCATCACGGGCGCGTTCGGGTCGATCGTCGCCTCGCCCGCGTCCAGAACGATCGACTCGTTGAGGCGCGTCTGGCGAAGTCCGTATGTCGAAAGGTCCACCTTGTCGAGGAGGTCTCCCAGCCCTTCGCCCTTGGGGACGACAAGACAGGGGATGAGATGCCGGAGATACCACATCAGCTTCTCCCAGTCCACCACCGTGTAGGGCATGATCGCCGCCACGCGCGAGTACACGCGGACGAACTGCTTGCACTTCATCTTGAAGTCGGCCTTGCCGTTCTCCGGCCAGTCGATCTCCTCGTTGAACCGCCGCGCGGCCGGATCGATGTACGGCGCGAGCTCGGCGGACTCCACTCCGCGGAAGAACCTCTCCGCGAAAGGCTCCACCTCGTCTTCCATCGTGAACACGCCCATCCCCAGCAGCGTCGTCTTGAGCTGCGACAGGACGTTGATGTCGGTCGGACCCGACAAGGTGGTCGACGTGTAAAACGGGTCGAACGCGTCCTTGATGTCCTCCACCTTGTTGTAGAAGTCCAGCACGAACAGGTCTTCGCTCGTCTTGCCGAGGTCGGGCTCCGCGCGGTTGAGGCGCGAGAGGCACTGCACCGCCAGCACGCCCGCGAGCGGCTTGTCCACGTACATCGCCGCGAGTTTCGGCTGGTCGAACCCCGTGATGTACTTGTTCGCCACAACGAGGATGCGGTTCTCGTCCTTCTCGAACTCCTCCGCCGTCTTCGTGTCGGCGAAGCCGTTGACGCCCGCCTCGGTGTAGGTGTGCCCGCCCAGGTTCTTCTCGCCCGAGAACGCGATGAGCGCCCGGTAGGGGAGCCGCCTCTCGCGGATGATCTTGCAGATGGCGAGATGGTACTGGATGGCGCATTCGATGTCCTTCGTCACCACCAGCGCCTTGGCGTGTCCGCAGAGACGGTGGTTGCGGAACAGGTTCGCGTCGAAATGGCTCATCATCACGTCGGCCTTCTCGGCGATCGTCTCGGGCTGGCGCTCCACGAACCCGCGCAGCTTCTTCTGCGCCTTCTCGCTGTTGTACGCGGGATTGTCCCGCGCGCTCTTGACGATCTCGTAGTAGCTCCTGAACGTCGTGTAGTTCGTCAGCACGTCGAGGATGAATCCCTCCTCGATCGCCTGTTTCATGGAGTAGAGGTGGAACGGATGAAAATGGCCATCCTCGCGCTTCACCCCGAACCGCTCCAGTGTCTCACGCTTCGGCGTGGCGGTGAACGCGAAGTAGGACGCGTTCGGACTCATCTTCCGCTCCTCGACGAGCTTCCGGATCAGCTCGTCCGTGTCGGCCTCCTCCTCGTTCCCCGCCCGCTGCACGGCCGCGTTCATCTTGCCGGCCGCGACGCCGCCCTGCGACGAGTGCGCCTCGTCGATGATGATGCCGAAGTTCTTGCCCGACATGTCGCCGATCGTGCCGCAGATGAACGGGAACTTCTGGATCGTGGTGATGACGATGCGCTTGCCGTTCTCGATGGCCGTCTTGAGGAGCTGCGAGCTGTCGGCGTGGGCCACGATGTTCGCCGAATGGCCGAACGCCTTGATGTTGTCCGTGATCTGCCGGTCGAGGATGCGCCGGTCGGTCACCACGAGCACGGTGTCGAAGAGCGGCGTGCCGAGTCCCTTCGCCCGGTTCGCCTCCATGGTCCTCGGACACACCCCGATCAGCTTGTACGCGAGCCACGTGAGCGAATTGCTCTTACCCGACCCCGCGGAATGCTGGATGAGGTACCGCTTCCCGACGCCGTTCCCCGACACGTCGCCCAGAAGCTCGTCCACCACGTCCAGCTGGTGGTAGCGCGGGAAGATGAGCTTCTTCACGTTCTTCATCACGTGCGGAACCTTCTTGCCGCTCTTCGCCTCGCCGTAGTCGAAGAGCGCGTAGTTCTGGATGATGTCCGCGATCGTGGCCTTCGTCAGCACGCGCTCCCAGAGGTAGGACGTCTTGAAGCCGTTCGGGTTGTCGGGATTCCCCGCGCCCTGTCCGTCGGGCAAACCCTTGTTGAACGGCATGAACGCCGTCTTCTTCCCCGCAAGTCGCGTGGTGAAGAACACCTCGTCCTTGTCGAGCGAGAAGTGCGCAAGACACCGTCCGAAGTTCAGGAGCGGGTCGCGCGGATCGCGGTCCTCGCGGTACTGCTTCTGCCCGTTGTAGCGCGCCGTCTGGCCCGTCCACGGGTTCTTCAGCTCGAAGGTGAAGAGCGGCAGGCCGTTCACGAAAACCACCATGTCGAGCTCGTCGCCGGGATGGCTCAGCGAGAACGTCTGCTGGCGCGTGACGGAGAACTCGTTCTTCGCGAAATCCTCCCACGCCGCCGCGCTGTCGCCCGCTCCCGGACGCGGATACCAGAGGTCGAGCTTGATGTTGTCCACGTCCACGCCCTTGCGCAGAACCTCCAGGATGCCGAACTGCTTGATCTGCGCGGCGATCTGCTGCGGCACGTTCTCGTCGAGCGGAGTCTGTCCCCGGTACGCCTCCAGCCGGTCGGACTGCGTCGCCTTCAGGAACGACCACAGCCGCCGCGTGTCTATGGCGAGCGCCTTGTCCATGTCCGACGGCTTGCCCCAGAAGAACCGATCCGCCTCGGGCGACTGCGCCGCCACGTCGGCGCCCGCGCCGCGTTCCTCGCGCGTGGACCCGACAAGCACCTTCTCGATCTGCCACTCGAACGACTGCTCGTTCGTCACGCTCGTGCTCATGCCACCTTCACCTTTCCCGTCACCACTTCGTCGATGACGATCTGCCGCCGTTCCCGCAGCAACTCGATCTGCCGCCGCTTCACCTCAATCGCCCGGTCGATCTTCCCCGTTTCTCGATCCAACCGCTCCACAATCGCCTCCTGCTCGGGGAGCGGGGGAAGCGGAATGGGCAATTGTTTCAACGAACTCGCATATATGTGAACAACTATCTCTCCTTTAGATTCCCGATAACGAAAAGCTTTCGCCGCTTCACTACTCAATGCATATGAGAGATAGCAACTGTTATGGTCCTTTTGCCGAAAACAAATCACATCTCCACCTATGAAGGACGAATCACCCAAAAAGACCACCGCTTTTCCTATATCTTCTTTAGTTTCCCCTGAGCCTGTCATAAGAATATCGCCATATTCAACAGACACAGCGCCCTTGGCTGTTCGATCTGAGATATGATTCTTCACCTCAACAACAGCATGGTTATACTTGGTATAAATATCTCCATACAAGATTGCTGGCAATCCTGATTCTTGTAAATCATCACGAGAAATCCCTCCGCCCTTTGAAAACTCCCCGATCGTACCGAGTCGCCTCACCTCCCATCCATCATGCGGTGCCACGGCCTCGTTTATCACAATCTCGCGGCGTTCCTGCAAGAGCGCGATCATCTTCTCCTCCGCCGCGATCGCCTTGTCGATCCTCCCCGTCTCCGCATCCAGATACGCCACAATCGCCTTCTGTTCGGGGAGTGGAGGAAGAGGAAGCGGCATAGAAAGAAAATCGTATGAAGAAACTCTGAGCCTGATTTCCATTATCCCCTTCGCATAACAACGAACTGCCTTTTGGAATCTCCTAGTTGAGCAAAGGTAACCAATAAATCCCATACAAGTATCTTCACGAGGTACAAATGAATAGTAGGCCGGGCTGATGTAACCATCGTAGGGACTGATTCCTACAGACCCTATGATGACATTCATGCTGTTTATCACAAGGTCACCTTTTCTTGCCACCTTGTATTGACTATGATCCTCTTTCGATTTGTTACCGATATCCCCCTTTTCGCTGTAGGGGATGACACCAACATCCTTCAACAAAGACAAGATAATCAATTCTTCATTGCGATTGTACTTCTCGCGCCTTTCATAGACTACCGAGCGCATCTTGCCGACCGACCATCCCTCGGGTGCTTTTCCAAACCAAAACATATCTCTGCGCTCTCTGTCTCTCTGTACCTCTGCGTGAGATAAATCCCTTTGCGGCGGCTCGGCGGGACGCCTCGCCCTACCGTTGGCCGCGACAAGCGCGGCCCTCCCGGTTGTAGAAGTAGCGCTCATCCCAGCAGCTCCTTGATGAGCGCGGCGTTTTCTTCCGCGGTCTTCCTCAAATCGGCTTCGTTCTCGGCGAGGGTGCGCAGCGGCTGTGGCTTGTAGAAGTGCTTCGTGAAGGAAATCTCGCAGCCGATCTTCGTCTTCGGCAGGTCGATCCACGCATCCTCCGCATACGGCCGCACCTCGCGCTGGAAGTATTCCCAGATGTCCTCCTTCACGGGAATCTTCTCGCCGTCGCGCAAGTCGGTGTCCGGCTCGTATGTGATGTAGGTGCCGTGGTCCGTGAGGAAGTAGCCGTAGTCGGCTAGGCGATCATCGGAGACACCATAGACATTGCGCAGTTCGGCAATGGCCTTGGCGTTGGGCTTTAGTTCGTTCTTCACCACGCGCTCGGCGGCGGGATCGGGTTCGGCCATCGCGCGGGCGATGGCGCGGCACGCGGTCGCGACGGAGCGCGACCCTCCCGGGGCGGCGGCGATGACGGCCTTCTCGAAGGCGTTGTAGTCGAGCCACACGTCTTCACCGACGACCTCCTTAATCGCCTTCGCCGCCTCCATCAGGTCGCGGCGTTCGCGCCACTTGGCCGCGTCGAAGAACGGCTTGAGCTGCTTGTCGGTCTTCTTGATTTCGTTTTCCTGAAGATACTCCTTCACGGCCGTGATGTCCGACGCGTCCAAGCCCGTGTAGAGTTTTTCGCCGAACGTCGCGTAGAGGTATTTCGAGAACTCGGGATCCTTCGCGTCATGGCGGAGCGCGTCGATCTTGAGCGCGGTGAACTGCGCGCGGAGGCGCAAGGGGCGTTCCACGGTCACCGCATAGTAGCGGAAGTCGTCGTTGGAGAAGATTTTGGATTCGACGGTCGCGACGGAGCGCGACCCTCCCGATTCGGTCGCAACAAGTTGCGACCCTCCCGCCTCTGTGTTCTTTGTGGCTAAATCATCCCCAGCATCGAAGGCGAGGTAGGCGGCGAGGATGCGGTCGCGGCTGGACTCGTCGATCATGCAGTTGCGCTGGCCTTGGTTCTTGCGCAGCTTCTCGAACGCCTGCGAGGCGTCGATGAGCTGTATCTTGCCCTTGCGGCGCTCTTCCTTCTTGTTGGTGATGATCCACACGTAGGTGGTGATGCCCGTGTTGTAGAAGATGTTGTTCGGCAGCTGGATGATGGCCTCGACGAGGTCGTTTTCGAGAAGGTAGCGGCGCGTGTTCGACTCGCCGCTCCCGGCGTCGCCGGTGAAGAGCGCCGAGCCGTTGTGAATCGACGCGATGCGCGTGCCCTGCGGCTGGGATTCGAGCGGCGTCATCTTCGAAAGCATTTCGAGGATGAACAGGAGCTGTCCGTCGGAGGTGCGCGGGGTGGCGTCCACATCCTCTTCCTCGCCCGCGAAGTTGACGAGCCTCACGCGGAAGCGGTCGTCGAGCAGTTCCGAGTCGTGGTAGATGAGCTTCTTGTCCTCCTTCCAGCTCTTGCCGTAGGGAGGATTCGTGATCATGTAGCCGAAGCGCTTCTCGGCGAAGCGGTCGTTGGCGAACACGCCCTGGAGCTGGGTGATCGTGTTGCCGTTGCGGATGCCGGCGGAGTCCGTGCCCTTGATGATGAGGTCGGCCTTGCAGATGGCGTAGGTTTCGGGGTTCACCTCCGTGCCGGAGAGGAAGATGGCGGCGGGGTTCACGCCCAGCGACTCGATGAGATAGCGCTGCGATTCGGTCAGCATGCCGCCCGAGCCACAGGCGGGGTCGTAGAGGGAGAACGTCTTCGGGAGATCGTCCTTGATCGGCTCGAAGATGAGACGCGTGAGCAGCATGATGGCGTCGCGCGGGGTGAAGTGTTCGCCGGCCTCCTCGTTGTTCTCCTCGTTGAAGCGGCGGAGCAGTTCCTCGAACACCTTGCCCATGCCGATGTTGTCCAAGGGCGGGATGACGAGGCCGTCCGGACCCTTCACGGGCTTGTCGGTGAGGTTGATGCGCGGGTCGGTGACATGCTCGATGACGGCAAGGAGACGGTGGTTGTCGGAGAGCTTCTGCGTCTTCTCCGCCGGGGAGCGTCCGTCCTTGGAGAGGAATCCGAATTTCTGGAGGACGTCCCGCACGTTGTCCGAGAAGCCCAGAAGGTACTCGTTGAAGTTGGCGAGCAGGATGCGCTCGTCGTTGGCGGCCTGCGCCTTGAGATTGTTCAGCGTCCACTTGCTCGTGTTGTAGTACGGGAGGCGCGTGATGTCCACGAGCACGTCGGGGTCG
>CACWSW010000168.1 GCA_902763655.1 uncultured bacterium | reverse complement strand
CGCTTGCGCAGGAGGGAATCCGCTGGCTCGTGTGCGTGATCCCGGCCATCCTCATGGCCGCCGCCACGGCCGTCATCGCACGCTATCCGCTGACGGACGGGATGGTGGACCAAATGAACCGCGAGATTGAAGGGCGCCTGCAAGATCGAAGTTTTCGAATGCCATGAATATCTGTCTCTTCTTTGAGGGCACCGGACAGGGCGTCGAGGGGCGCATCACGAACGTGACGCGCCTGCGCGACCTTTGCGCGGAGGACGACCGGCAGCGGCTCCATGTCGAGTCCGGCCCGGGGACGCGCTTCGGCTCGTATGTCGGCGGACGGTTCGCCGGAATCGGATGGCAGGGGATATTCCGCTCCGCCCGCCGGTGGTTTGAGGCGAACTACGAATCTCTTCCGCAGGACGGCGTGGGGACCTCCGTGTTTCTTTTCGGCTTTTCCCGCGGGGCGCTCCTCGCGCGGCATTTTGCCGCATGGCTCGACAAGCTCGGAATCGGGGTGGCGTATCTCGGCCTGTGGGACACGGTGGATGCCACGATCGGGCTCGATGTCGCCGAGGAGTGTCCGAAGAACGTGAAAAAGGCGCGCCATGCCGTGTCGCGCGACGAGACGAGGAGGTTCTTTCGGTACGTGCGGCTCGCGGGGGAGCGTGAGCGCGTCACGGAGATGCTGTTCCCGGGCAGCCACAGCGACGTCGGCGGGCTTTACGACGACAACCACCTTGTCGCGGATCTCGCGCTTGCGTGGATCGCGGCGGGGGCGACGCGCGAAGGGTTGAGGATGCGGCGCGGCGTGCGCCTCCGCCAGACGCTCGACACGTCCGCCGGGCCTCTGAAAATGTTGCCAGTATCCAATGTTGCCAATGTTCAATTGCCAATGCTCAATTGGTAACTGGCAACATTGGTAACTGGCAACACTTCCACATTGGCAACATTCTCCATTTTGCCCACTTTGCCGAAAATTGACGCAACTCGGTGCATATTCGTCGCCGGTCACCTACATCGAGCTCGGCGACGAGCCGGTGGTCACCGAGAATTGGCCGGAGAATCCTGCGAGCGTCGAAGGGCAGACGGCGGCTGCTGCATTTGGCGTCACGGGGGATCTTGCCAATGCCAAGGCGGACGATCTTGCGACGTGGGCGAAGGCCAAGGGCGTCGATTTCGCCGACAGGGGCGACATCATCCTCAATGCGTTCCTCTTGAACTGCGCGAACACGGCGGCGGCCGTCGCGGCTGCGACGCCGATCGCCGAGGAGGCGATCAAGATCACGGCGATCACGATCGTGGACGGCGTGCCCCAGCTGACGTATCCGGCGACCTACGGCAACGGACAGGTCGTGCTTCAGGGTTCGGCGGCCATCGGCGCCAGCGCTTCTTGGCACGACGGGAAGCAGACCGCCGACTGGTTCTTCAAGACGGTCCTTCGTCTCAAGCCATCGAACGAGTAGGCGAACAGCTGCCATAACAAGGTCTGCTTGGCCACATCGTGCCTGCTTGCTAGGTCGGGGCGCGAAATGGTAGAATGTTGCCATGAAAAAGCAAGCACTTTGTCTCTTTGCGGCTTGTGTCGCAGGGCTGATGGCCGAGGACGTGACGCAGGAGAGATTCGGCACGCTGCGCTGCTCGTTCGGCGGCGGCATCACCGTGAGCGGACTGATCAACTACGACAACTGGAACAACTCGGCGCAGCCGACATTCTCCGTCTCGAACATGACGGGCTACGTGCTCAGCACGCGCGGCAACATGTTCGCGAAAGGCCGGTGGGCGCTCGGGTCCGACGGAGCGGGCGGAGTGACGGCCACGAACGCGTTCACGATGACGAAGGACGTGAAGTCGCAAGCGGCCGGCACGCGCGTCTACCTGCCGTTCGCCGCGTTCAAGGGGGCGGCGTGGCGCACGGACACGGGCAAGTCCGGCGTGTTCCCCACGAACGACCTGCGCAAGGGGCTTTTCACGGGAAAGGATGTGGCGCGTGTCACGTTCGCGACGACGGGCGGCGAGGAAATCTCCTTCGCCTTCCCGGAGAAGCGATTCGTGCACCTCAGCAACGATGCCGCGTGGTGCGACGCCTTTTCGCTGCGTCTCCAGCCGCCGCGCGAGCTGAAGGCGGGCGATTCGATCACTGACGTGTTCACCATGTCCGTGAAGGGGCGGTCGCTCTCCTTTACGACGAACCTCCCGACCTACACGGTCGAGGGCACCGACTGGGTACCGGTCAAGATGCTGAAGGGCGTCCAGCCGGGCGGCGCTACGGACTTCTCCGGATGGCGCCTGCAGGACGCGCCGGCGGGGAAGTACGGCTGGCTCAAACGCGCGGGCGGGCACTTCGAGTTCGAGGGGCGTCCGGCCGGCGAACGCGTGAAGTTCTACGGCGTCAACCTCGTGGGCAGCTGCTGCTGGCCGCAGAAGCGCCAGGCGGACGAGATCGTGGCGAGGCTCGTGCGCAGCGGCTACAACACGGTGCGCCTGCACCACTTCGAGTGCGACGGCGGCATCACCACGGGGACGGGCGACCCGACGGGCACGGCGCTCAACCCGAAGCGGATGGACCAGATGGACTACCTCGTGGCTAAGTGCATCCAGGCGGGCATCTACGTGACGATCGACCTCTACTCCTACCGCACCGCGTCGCCCGAGGTCCGTGCCGAGATGTGGAAGGCGCTCGGACGCACGGCGCCGACGATGCCCGCCTTCCAGGAAATGAAGGTACTCATCCACCTCTCCGACGCGGGATTCGAGAACTGGAAGACGTACGCAGGCAACCTCCTCAACCACGTTAACTCCTACACGGGGCGCGCGTACAAGGACGAGCCGGGCCTGCCGCTCATCTGCCTCGTCAACGAGGGCGCGCCAGCGCGGAGCTGGTTCGGGGACAAGAAGGCGACGGAGAGGGACTGCATGGACGCGGAGGAGCGGAGCCTCGCGCGGATGATCGGGTTCGTGCGGTCGCTCGGCGCGAAGGCGCTGATCACGGACATGAACAACGGTCCCCACCCGCCCGAGAAGATGGCGGTGCGCGAGAAGTGGCTCGACTACTTCGACAACCACTTCTACATCGACCACCCGCAGTGGCTCGGCGTGCGTCTGCACCTGCCGTTCCGCAACCGCAATCTCGACATCCTCGACTATCCCGAAGGACCCGGCATGTCGGGCGCGGACCGCGCCGCCTCAGTGCGCCTCCCGACTATGCCCTACACGATCACCGAGTGGAACTTCTCGGGTCCGGGCGCGTTCCGCTACCAGGGCGGACTCTACACGGCGGCGCTCGCCGTGCAGGGGCGGTGGGACGGTCTGTGGCGCTTCACCTACGCGCATGGCATCCAGAACCTCTTCGACACCTCCAAGGCCGCGAGCGCCAGCTTCGACGTGATGCTCGACCCGATCCAGCAGGCGAGCGAACGCGCGCTCGTGGCGCTCTACCTGCGCGGCGACGCGGCGGACGGGGAGAATGTGGCGAAGATCGACCGCGCGGCGAAGACGATGTCCGTGGACACGCCCCGCACGCAGGGCGGCTTCGCGCGCGCGGGTGGCGGATTCGCGACGTCGGGCATGGACGTGCGCCTGGACGGCGCACACGGGGCCGTGTGGGCCACGGCCGTGGACGACCAGCCGCTCGCGGAGTCGTCGCGCATCCTCGTGACGCATCTCACCGAAGTGCAGAACACGGGCATCCGGTGGGCGGATCCCGAGCATCGGATTGTCCTGAAGCGCGGCGGCCTGCCGATGCGGGCGCGCGCCGGCGCGGCTGACGTGTCGCTGAAGGTCGCGCCCGGCCCGTGGAAGGCGTACGCGCTCGGCACGGACGGCGCGCGGCGCGGCGAGGTGCCGGTTTCGTTCGCGGAAGGGCGGCTGCGCCTCGCGGCGCGCACCGCGCAAGACCCTCAAAACGCTACGCTCCTCTACGAACTGGTGCGTTGACAGCCGAGCGGCGGTTTGATAACATATCCGTAGTTTCAATCTGAAACCAATATGGGCAAGTTAGAAGGAGAATATGCCATGAGTGCATTGACAATCAGGGAGTTGCCAGAGAGGACGATGAGAACTCTCAAGGCCAGAGCTGCTCGTAACCATCGCAGCCTCAACGGTGAGATACTTTATATATTCGATTACATCGCGTCATTTGGGGAGAATTTCTCATTCACGATTTCCCGCCCTGAAAGTCCTGACGTGACACGGCAGCGAGACGCGATTCTTGCCCTTGCCGGCCAATGGAAGGATGATAGGACGGATGATGAGATCATTGCGGACATAGAAGGTTCCCGCACGTTTGGAAGGGAGGTCGAACTTTGATTCTCCTCGACACGAACGTATGCATACGGATCCTTCGCGGAAGGAAGGATGCCCTGGAGGCCTTTTCCGCAAATGCCGGAAATGTGGCCGTGCCGTTCATGGCCCTCGGCGAACTCTACTACGGAGCGGCGCGCTCCGATGACCCGAAGTTAGGGAAGTCTCTTGTGGATAGTTTTGCCAAGATACTTCCAGTCGTACATTCTTCGCAGGAGACCTTGGCGAGGTTTGGAGAAGAAAAGGCCAAGCTCGTGGCTGCTGGAACGCCCATAGAGGATGCCGACATCCTCATTGCGTCGATCGCACTTGTCAACGGCTTTCAGGTTGCCACGGGAAACATCCGCCATTTCAGCCGCTTTGAAGGGCTTGATCTGCTGGTGTGGTGACAAGGAGGAAACGGGCCGTGAAGATGCTTGGGTGTCTGATTTTGTTTGGTGTAACTTGCGCTATCGTGGGCTGTTCGCACCGGGAACCGACACTTGACGAGGTGATAGATGCGCTTCCTGACGAATGGGGTATGTATAACGAGAAACTCAAGCGCATTGCAACGAAAGGTAATTATACGGTTGTGAATCGTGCGAGTTCAACTAACAACTATGTGGTACTGGGGCGAGTCATTGCCGTGACAAACGTTAAGGAGCGCATTCGACTCACGAGGAAACTATTCAACCATTTTCGACGTACGCCAGAATGGTATGTTGAACATTGGGAAGATAGCACCCGAAACAGCCATCGCCACGCTTTCCTTTTCAATTGCGGAGGGGAGCTTATGTTCGGGGCGAACGCGACGCCTGAAACGCTTCTAGAAGGATGGAAAATCACTGCTGAGATAGTAAGGGATCTGGAGGCTCTCATAAGATTGACCGGACCGGAATGGCAGATGCGCATGCAAAAGCGCCATGACGACAAGATTGCGGAGGAATATGCGAAACTGAAAAAGGGAATCGAGGTTCGTCGAGATACTGAAGCGGGACTTCTTTATTTACAGCGATGTAACCAACGCTTTTATGTGGAAAGACTACCCCCCTGAACTGAAAGAGGCGTACAGAGAGGTACGTGATCGGAAAAGGATGGACTAACGAGAACGGGACGACTGCGAGGTCGTTACGAACTGCGTGTTCGTTGCGCCGATGCGTTGGGGATTTTGATATACTTTCTTCCAAAAATTCTCGAAAGAAAAGATACACATGAAGACTCGTCAGTTCTGGTATCCGCTTCCTACGCGCCTGATCGCGCAGCAGCCTGTCGATGTGCGCGGCACGGAGCGCATGATGGTGCTGCACCGAGACACGTGCGTGCTGGAGCATCGGCATATAGCGGACATAGTAGAATACCTCGACTCGAAAGACTTGCTTGTGGTCAACGACACGAAGGTGTTCCCTGCGCGGCTGCTCGGCACGTGGAGCGATTCGCCAGGGGCGGTGGAGGTGCTGATGGTGTCGCCGGCCACGGACGCGGACTCGCTGGACGCGGAAGGGGGGCAACGGCGCATTGAGGACAGCGCGTCCTACCAGGTGACGTGGTCGTGCATGATAGGGTCTGGAAGACCGAGCCGGGAAGGGCAGGTGGCCGTATTTGGGCCGAACCGCGAGCTGGCGGTAGAGCTGGTCCAGAAGCTGGACGGCGGCATGTGGCTCTGCACGTTCCGCTCTGCGCGCCTGCTTGCGGAGCTGCTGGACGAGTTCGGGCACACTCCAGTGCCGCCGTATGTCCACCGCGACGGAACGCCGGAGGAGGAGGCGCTCGACCGCGAACGCTACCAGACAATCTACGCGCGCGAGACCGGATCCGTGGCCGCGCCTACGGCCGGGCTGCACTTCACCTCGGAGATATTCGCGGCGCTTGAGGCGAAGGGAGTGAAGCGCACGGCGGTCACGCTCCATGTGGGACCGGGCACGTTCCGCCCCGTGAAGTGCGTGGAGATCGAGGACCACCACATGGACTACGAGGCGTACACCGTGACGCAGGAGGCGGCAGACGCCATCAACGCGTGCAAGGCGCGCGGCGGGCGCGTGGTGTGCGTCGGTTCCACCTCGGTGCGGACGCTCGAGACAGTGGCGGCGGCGAACGGCGGAAAGGTGGTGGCGGCCCACGGGGCCTCTAACATCTTCATCTATCCGCCATACAAGTTCGCCGTCACGGACGCGATGCTCACGAACTTCCACCTGCCGCAGTCCACGCTGCTCATGATGGTGAGCGCACTCGCGGGACGCGAACGCATCCTGAGCGCATACGCGCTCGCCGTGCGGGCCGAGTACCGGTTCTTCTCCTACGGCGACTGCATGCTCATCGTCTGACCGCTACTGTTCGACGAGATACCATACCGTCTGGTATTTCTCGGAAATGTCAAAGGTGGCGAAGCCATCTTTCGCCTGCACGTCGAACGCGGCGCCGAGCGGACGCGCGTCGCCGTCGAGCGGCGTCACGCGCACCGTGCCGGTGGCAGGAATGCGGATCGTCGCGCGCACGCCCTCGCAAACGTAGGGCGCATCTCCCATCGCTTTCATCGTCGTGATGCGCTCGTCCAGCGTCCGCGTGCCGTCGGCAGGCTGCAGCGCCTCGTCCGATCCGACGCGCGTGAGCTTCGCGCCCGACGCCTGCTGGTAGCCGGTCGCCGCTAAAAGGCGCTTGCCGGGCGAGAGTTCCGTGAAGGAGATCGCCGCCCACCCCATGATCGTGTCGCCCAGCGTCACCGTGAAGCCGTCGGCGAACGTATGCGACGTGCCGGCCGGACCGAACGCCGAAAGGAACTTCGTGCGCGGAGTGTCCACGGCGTACCATTCCCGGCCGGGTTCCGTCGCGTCCCAGCGAAGTTCGCCGGTGGAAGACACCGTGGCGCGGTCACTGCGGGAGGGGCGCAATTCATTGCGCTCGCAGCGGTCGCAGCAAGCTGCGACCCTCCCAGGGAGATCCACAAGCACTCGCCCGGTCACCGCCTTGAGGCAGGCGAGGGGATCCGTGTCGTGGATGTGCGTGCCGCGGGCGAAGCCCGTCTGGATGATCGCGTCGCGCTCGTCCGCGCGCCGCAGCTCGTACGCGATACGTGCCTCCTCCTCGCCGCTCTTCACGTCGCCGCGCACGAACATGTTCACGGACGCGGGGAGATGCGCGAGGTACTTGGCGTTGTTGCGCATGTCGAGGAACCGACGCCCCCCGTAGGTGTGTTCCGAATTGTGCGACCAGGTGTAGGCGTGGAACGCGGCCGTGTTCTGGAACGCCGCCACAGAGAGCGTGATCGGGAAGAACTCGGCGGCGGTTGCCATCTGACTCATCATGCTCGCCTCGCTGATGGTGAACGGCTTGCCGAAGACTCGGTTCTCGAAGATCCGTTGCATGTTCCGGCCACCCTTTTCATCGACACTGCGTACGATGGACTTGTTGAAGCAGTACCATCCGCTCATGTCCCACGGTTTTCCCAGCCACCCGATGAGGCCACCATAGTAAAAATGGTCGTCGATGAAGTCGCCGTAGGCCTGCGGGTAGTGTGCGCCGTAGTCGGCCGTGCCGCAGTTCACCGG
>CACWSW010000167.1 GCA_902763655.1 uncultured bacterium | reverse complement strand
TTGGATGCCGTCGAGGTGCTCGCTGTAGAAAAAGTACAGCCACACGAACATCATCATGTCGTAGGCCGTCTGCGGCGGCCCGTTGCGCAGCCGCTCCAGGCAGGCGATTTCCTTCTGGAGGCGGCCGCAATAAATTGCGGCCCTCCCGCGCGCAGGGCCCCCACCGGGAGGGTCGCTGCTTACCCCACCGGGAGGGTCGCAGTTTACTGCGACCGCTAAATTCTTCTTCCCCTGCTCAATGAACCGGTCAATTCCCGCGAGGATCGCGTCCATGGCGATGCGCAGCCCCTCGTAGAACGGGTCGCTGTACGAAGACACATCGCCGTCGTGTCGGGAGGGACGCGCTCCTGCGCGTCCGGATTCTGCGGCGTACTTCTCCAGCCGCGCCTTCATCCCCGGGAATCCGAGCGCCATGATCACGCGCCAGTCCGGCACCGAGTGATCGAAGTCCTGCCACATGCTCCCGCACCCAGTCCGGCAACACGCGGGCGTTGACCTCCCCCGCGCGCTTCACCCGAACGTCTCTTATCGGCCTGTCGTTGCGGTCCCAGATCGCGATCGCGGGGAACCAGTCGAGCGGCGACACGTCGATGGACATCTTCTCCACCTGCGCGGCGAAGCACTTGGCCTTCGTGACATACCATGACTCGCCGGACGCCTTGCGCCTCGGCGACGATTCGTGCAAGCTCCGGCTTGAGCGCCTTCTGGCTCAGCCCCGTGGATTTGTCCGTCACATCCTGGCGGAACTTGCGGCGCAGATAGGTGTCCACGTCCGTGATGTTCTCCACGTACGGATCCCACCACGTGGTGTCCAGCGCGTTGCGCTGCTTGGCGACGGCCGAAAGAACGATTGCCGCAGCCACAGTTGTCACAACGGTAAAGAGGTTGGTAATTCTCATTGCGCGGCTAGTATATCAAATCTGCGCAGAATTCGACTTGTAAATTATCAGTAGTAAGATGGTCGTATCCACTGGTGCGATTTGCTATAATTAGCGCGCGGCCTGACGCCCGGCGCCTACCGCAAACGGCATGCGCAAATGGAGAAAGCCAAAGGAGAAATGAATGTGTAAATTACTTGTTTGCTGCACGTCGATGATGCTGGCGGCGGCGCTGCCGGCGGCGGAGGCGAATCTCGCCCCGATGCTGGATGCGGGCGTGACGGTGCCGAACGGCGGCATCCTGCGCCTCTTCCCGCGCGCGTCGATGAAGGAGCGGAGGAACCTGGCGTCGGTGTTCGACGAGTCCCCGTACAAGGACGTGCAGCCGCTGCGCAACATGCGCTACAACTGGAACAAACTCGAACGCGGGAAGGGGGAATACCTATTCGACGAGATCGTCCAGCCGCTTCTCCAGCAGTGCGTGAAGGAGCGTTCCCGCGTGACGCTTGGACTCGCCTGCATGTGTGGCGGCGGAAGCCCGTCCTCGCCCAAGATGGACGGTCAGCGCTGCGCCGTGCCGGCCTACCTCTACCGCGAACTGGCCGCCACCGACCATCCCATGGTCGTGGACACCTCGTACGGAGGCGGCCTGACGCCGGACTACGATTCGCCGCTCCTGCTCGAACGGTTCCGGGCCCTCCTGAACGCCTTCTCGGCCTGGCTGGACGGCAACGTGACCGGCACGCAGACAAAGCGGCGCGACCTCGTGTACGGCATCGAGATGCGCTACTTCGGATACTGGGGCGAGGGGGCCGTGAAGAACGGCGGCTATCCGGTCACGGAGCTGTTCGACGGCTACATCGACGCCTACCTCTCCGCGTTCCCCGACATCCTCCTCATCGCGCCGATGCAGGAGATCCTGCACCTGCCCGTCCGCAAGAACTACGACGCCCACCCGGCGAACGCGCAGTACCTCCGCGCGATGAAGCACGTGGGGCGTCTGTTCCGGGAGCGGAACGCCGCCGGGCGGCTCGGCTTCTTCATCGACTGCTGGGAACACAAGACGCACACGGTCGACGACACCAAGGTGATGTTCGACGGAGACGGGAACGTGATCTCCATGGCGCAGTACAGGGCGGCGAACACCTGGGGCGATTCCTACATCACGGGCGAGTTCGCGTACTTCATCCGCAAGCGCAGCAAGAACCTCGTGCCGTATGCGGCATTGGCGGACCAGTTCAGGGAACGCCATGTGTCCGGCATCTCGCTCCACAACTTCACGATCATCGACACGCTCAACGGCAAGCCAGATCCGAGCCTCGGCAACAGACCGCGCACATACGTGAAGCCGTCGCCGGAAATCTACGCCTCCGCTAGGCGCGCAATTTCCACGCTGGGCTACCGCATCGTGCTTGGGACCCCTAAGGTGGCGCGGTCCGCAAATGGCGGGGTGGAGGCGTCGTTCACGCTCGCCAACGTCGGCACTTCGCGCGCGTACCACGACTACAACCGCCTGCGCGTGTTCGTGGAGCAGGACGGCCGCGTCGTGGAGGAGAAGCTCGTGCCGTTCGACCTTCGCGCGCTCCTTCCCGGCGACAAGCCGCTGGTCTTGGACGAGAAGCGCGCCACGCCGTTCTCCGCCAGTCTCACCTCGACGTCCGGCGACGTCCGCGTGTCGTTCCCCGACGCGAAGGGGATCGAGCACCCACTCTGCCTCTCGAATCGCGGACGTCGTACCTCGGACGGTTCCTATCTTCTCGGCGCCATCGAGAAATGACAGGCATCAGCTCAAGACAACTTGCGCAGCCAGGAAAGTTCGCGCCGACGCATCCGCGCATAGTCCGCCGGATCATGATCGTCCGCGCCTGACAGATGGTCCATGCCGTGGGCCATGTAGAGGAGGAGCTCCTTCGCCGGACTCCACCCGCGCCGCTTCGGCGCTGCGCGTAACGCCTGGTCCGTGTTGACGAACAGTTCGCCGAACAGTCCAGGATCCTCGGGCGGAATCGCGTCGTATGCCTGCGTGATCACGTCCGTCGCGCCCGCAATCCCCATGATGGCACGATGCATCGCGTCCGACTCCGCATCCCGCACGAGATGCACCACAACCTCGTGCCAGACATCCGGTCGCAGCAAGCTGCGCCCCTCCCGATTTGTCCTGCGGCTGCGCGATTGCGCGGCAAAAAAACGCGCAGCGGACTTAAAATCCGCTGTCGTAATCCCGAATTGCCGCGGCAGACGGCCTGTCACGACTATACGCACGACAGGACCTCCCGCGCCGCGTTGCCGATGGCGTCGCCGTCGGACTTCAGATGGTCCATCGCCGCATCGAGCGCGACAATCGCCTTCTCGCGGTCGCCCGCGTCGGCCAGCCATGCCGAAAGCCGGTCCGCCACCGCCTCTGGCGTGAACGCCTCCTGCAGCAGCTCGGGCATTGGCGGCGGCGTGCCGGTCTTCTCCGCGATCACGTTCGCGAGGCCGATGTGCCTCACGCCCTTGATCACGCGCCGCGCGAACCAGGCCAGAAGAGGCGACACGGCATATACGAGCACGGTGGGGCAGCGCGCGAGCGCCGCCTCGAGTGTGGCCGTGCCGCTCGCCACAGCAGCGCAGTCGGCCTGCCGCAGGACATCTCGCGCCCTGCCCCGAATGATCTCGATGTGGCATGATGTCGGCGGCGGGTTGTCGCCGACCTGCCTTTTGATCTCCGCATACGCCTTGTCGTTGGCGGCCGGAATAATGACTTCAAAGCCACCTTGCACCTTGCCGTCAAGCAGGCGAAGCGCCGCAAGCAGACGCGGAAGGATGCGCTGGATCTCGCCGATGCGAGAGCCAGGGAGGATGGCGATTTGCGGTCGCGCGGGAGCGCGCCCCTCCCGTTCTGTCGGTCGCGCGGGAGCGCGCCCCTCCCCCGCAAACACATCCACGAGAGGATGGCCGATGAACTTGGCGTCGAGGCCAGTTCCCTTGAAGAGCGGCGGCTCGAACGGGAAGAAGCAGAGCAACTTCGTGATCGCGGCGGCAACCTTCGGGATGCGCCCCTGATGCCATGCCCACACCTGCGGGCAGACGACGTGCACCGCAGGGATGCCCCGCGCCTTGGCGTAGGCCGCCAGCTTCAGGTTCAGCCCCGGATAGTCCACGGTCACTACGGCCTCCGGCTGCCATTCGCGTATGAGGCGCTTCATCGTGCGCGCCACGCCAAGGAAGAAGAACAGGCGCTTCAGGACAGGCCAGAAGCCCATCACCGCCAGGTCTGCCGTCTTGAATCCTTCTGACTGGTACCCGCGGAACTCCATCACCGCGTCAGGCTGGGCGTCCTGCAGCGCGTCCTTCAGGCGCTCCGCGTAGATGAGGCCCGACTCCTCGCCGGCCAGCACGAGAAATTTGCGTATCTTCATTTCCGCACCGGGCGTAACGGGGCTGGTGGAAGATCGGTGGCGATGCCGACGATGGCGATGCCGTGCCTGTCGGCGAACGCGAGAACCTTCTCGCGGTCGAGAAGGAGCAGACGCCCTGCCTGGAAAGCGAGCGCCGTGACGCCGGCGCTACGCATAACCTTCAGCGTCTTGAGTCCGACGACCGGGATGTCGAAGCGCATGTCGTGCCCTTCGCGGGCGCCCTTCACGAGCACAGCCCCCTTCCCGCCAAGCTTGCCGCCGCGCTTGATGGCTGCATTGGTGCCTTCGAAGGCCTCGACGGCGAGAACCATGCCGTCCTTCACCAGGACCGTCTGCCCGACATCGTGCCGCCCCACGTCGCGCATCACGTCTGCGCCGTGCCTGATGTCTTTCATCTCGCGGTCCGACGGCGCGCGAACGGTCAGCAATCCCTCGCCGGGCAGATGGCCGTCCATGAAAGACGATGCGGGGAATACCGGCACTCCGGCCTTCTCGAACTCGAAGGCCAGCTTTCCGTAGACCGTGTGGGCAGTCTTGAACGGAAGCGACGCGAGCCAAGCCTTCGTCTCCTCGTCGAAGCACGCCGTGAAGAGCGAGAGAGGGTTGATCTGTCCGGCGAACACCGCGCCGTCGTAGCCTTGCGCGGCCACCCAGCGAAGCCCAGCCGCGATGCCGCCAAGGTTGATCGTGTGCACGTTGTCGGCCGCCCGTATCGTGGCGCGCTCCGTGGAGCCGCGCACCGCCACTACGTCAACCTGCGCGACGCCCGCCGCGCGGGCACCCTCGATCACGAGGCGCGGATACGCGCCCGAGCCGCTGATTACGATCATCTTGGACGGCCAGAAGCTCATGTCAGCGCTTGCGGCAGCAGAGCCAGCAGACGAGGCAGGAAAGCGCGAAGAAGCACAGCGAGATGCACCTGTGGCTCCACAGGAGCATCTCCTGCCCGTGCCCGCCATATACGGTCATCATCGGCATGACGGCCGTGAACACAACCCCGGCCGCGAAAGCGGTCCAGAGCAGCCACGCGAGGCCGGGCAGGGCCTTGAGCGTCCGCTCCTTGAGGCGGAAGAAGAGCATCAGCAGCACGCACGCGGCGAACCCGCCGCCCGCGCACATGTGGAAGACGAGCCAGATGCCGGACATGCCGCCGACCATCCAGCCGATCACGCCGGACGCCGCCAGATAAAGCAGGCACACCACAAAGCCCATGTCCACGATCCACTTCGCGACGCCCCAGATGAAGTCGTCGGTGCTGTCGGATATCAGGCCGGCCACCTTGTTGAGCGCCACGGCCGCGGCCGCCATCACGAACAGGCAGATGAATCCGAACACGGTCCACATGAAGATCTTCAGCATCGGACGCATCGCGAACGTCGTGCCGAGCAGCGCGTGGTAGCCCGCTCCGACGCCCATCAGGTCGGCCTGCGAGACAGGCTCCACGTCCGCATCGGCCAACGGACCGGTGGGAGCGATCTTCGCCTGAAAGAAGTCGGAATCGCCCGTGTGGCAGTCGGCGCACTTGACGGGATTGGCGCCGCGCGCCATCCGCGCCGGACGCACGTCGTGTCCGACCGGCCAGGCGACCGGCTCGACGGTCACGAACGTGGAGGCGACGAGGTTCGATCCTTCGGTCATCCACAGCTTGCCGTGGCCTATGAATGCGAACTCGGCAGCCGGCGTGGCGGCCTTCAGCTCATTCAGCGCGGCGGCGGCCAACGCCTTTGTCAGCGGCTTCGCCAAGTTAAGGTCCTTAAGGTCTTTAAGGTCCTTAGCGTCTTTAAGGTCCTTAGGGGCGTTAAGGTCCTTGGGGGCGTTAAGGTCCTTAAAGACCTTAAGCTCCTTAATGGCGTCGAGGCGGAGAGGCGTGACGGTGCCGTTGGTCGTCACCTGCGCGAAATAGCTTGGCCACATCACGCGGTGCGGGGCGATCTTTCCGTCCTGGCCCTTCATGAAGACCGGCTCGACTATGTAGGGGCAGTCCGTTGCCCACTGGACGCGCCCGTAGATGCCGATGCGGTTGGCGCGCGCCGTACGCACCTGCGCACGCGCGCCGTCTTTCGTCACGCCGGAGTGGCAGACCGTGCAGGCGAGCTTCTCGAAGTGGACGAGCGGGATGCCCGCGTGATGCGGATGCGGCCCTGCTCCCTTCGGATCGATATGGCACTCGCGGCAGCTCGTCGTCTTGATGCGGTGGTCCATGCCGTTCTTGTGGCAGTCGACGCACTTCATGCCGCGCTTTAGATGGACGTCGCCCATGATGGCGTGCGACGGCATTCCGTTCTCGGAAACGGCGTGGCATGCGAGGCAGCGCGCGTCCTGCGGCTTGCCCACCGCGAACACGCACCGCTGCTTCTGGTCAAACTGCGTGAGGTCGTACGCCACTTTCTGCGGCACCTTGAAGAGATGGTCGTCGGGGTTCTCGGCGGCGGCCCACGCACTGTCCAGCCGCTCGTTCATGCCGTCAACGGCGCCGAGCCCGGACGCCGCGATGGCGGCGCCGGTGAAGTTCTCGCGCAGCACCTGCCGCGCCCACTCGCTGGAGTCGTAGGCGTCGCCCTGCTGGTGGCAGGCGAGGCAGTTGGCCTCAAGCGGCCCGGTAACGAACCAGCGCTGGCGCGGACCGGCCACCTCCTCCATCGCGCGCTTGTCGCAGCCGATGCCGCCGCCCGGGAAGGAACGGCCGAACATCTTCGTCCACTCGAAGGCCGAAAGGCCGATCTCGCGCGGAGCGAAAGCGCCGGGCTGCCCATGCAGCGAGAGCGGCACGGCGAGGCCGAGCGCCTCGTCGGCCCAGAACCAGGGCTCCACCTGCACCGATGACGGCGCGTCGTTGGTGTCGAGGCCGGTGCGGAAGTGCGAGCCTCCGCGCGCGGACTGCACGTCGTGGCACTGCCCGCAGGTCTTGTCCTGCGATATCGGAGACGGAAGCGAGGCACCGGGGGACACCTTGTCGCCGTCGAAGTCGAGCGGCGCGAGCCGATGCACGGGGACGGTGCGGCCGCCGTTCCAGTGGGAATGCCCGAACGAGGTTCGGACATCATTGCTGGAAGCCACAGCCTGGACGGCATTGCTGGAAGCCACAGCTTGGACAGCATTGCTAGGAAATTCGGTTTGGACATCAGCACCGAGAGAAGCCAGAATGGAGAGGCTGGCCGCTGCCAGCGAGAGCAGTCTCATTTGTCCTCCTCGTCCTTTGTCGCCAGCGAGAAGTTCCACACGTCTGCCGTGCGGCAGGCATCGATCACGCTGACAAGCG
>CACWSW010000166.1:7171-10173 GCA_902763655.1 uncultured bacterium | reverse complement strand
GGTCCGTACACGCCGTCGAAGAAGAACATCCAGCTCGTGAAGTACGCCGCCGCCTTTTCCGCACGCTCCAGATGCTTCGCGTCGCCCGTGATGCGATAGAGCGAAAGCGAGCCGTTCAGGAACGGCCAGGCCGTCTCCTTGTCGATGCAGTAGCAGTCGATGGCTCCGGCCGTGCACTCGAAACGGTCAAGGTCGCGCTTGAAATAGAAGTCGCTCGCCTTGAGCGCGGCGTCGAGGTACTTCCGCTCGTTCGTCTCGTCGTACAGCTCGACAAGCGCAGGGATGAGAAAGCCGCCAATCGTCCCGGCATGCGCCGCCGGACGGCCATCGACATGCCAGCTCTTTCCGAAGCCCCATTCGTCCGACCAATGCGCGACAAAGAAGTCGCAGATGCCGCGCGCGAATTTCACGTATTCCGATTTGCCCATTCCATGGGCCGACAGGAGCCGGTTCATCCTCACCGCTTCCGCCGCCGCCCACCCCATGTTGCAGACGTCCGCCGGGCGACGCTCGACCCGGTTGGCGTCGAAGTTGAAGTTGTAGCAGGTGTGGAGGAGTCCGCTCGGCTGCTGCGTGCCGACAAAGGCGTCGAACACGCCGACGGCCTTTTTGAGCAATGCCGCATCGTGGGGAGGGACGCGCTCCTGCGCGTCCGCGGCGGCCGCAGAGGACTGCGGCCCTCCCGTATTGTGCGGCCCTCCCGTATTGCGCGGCCCTCCCAACGCCTTGACGGCGAGCATGCGCGCATTGAGGAAGTTCTGGCCCGCCCAGCCGACCTCGAACGTCTGACAATACGTGCCGATTGCGGTCCAGTATTCCCACTTCATGCGCTCGGCCATCTCCTCGCGCGTGATGCGCATCGCCGCGCAGTCGTGCGCCATGCGGTTGATGTAGTGTTCGTTTACGAGCCACTTGCCTCTGTAGAGATAGAGCAGGGCGTGGACGTAGCGTATGCCGAGGTCGAACACCTCGTCATCCGTCAGGCACGGCTTCAGCTGCGGATCGAGCAGATTGAGCGCATGGTCGATGAGAGAGGCGTAGGCGTAGCCCGGCCACTTCGGACGGCGCACGCACACGTAGCTCTTCGCCGTGAACGTCTCGCCCGCGCCGAGCGTGATGTACGTGTCGTAGCGCGGACCGAATACTCCCTTCGACTCGTATGTGTACGGCGCCTCCGTCACGGGGCGAACGATGACATGTTCGTAAACGGTAGGGTCGCGCGTCCCGCGCGACCGCAGGCGATCGTCCCGCTCGCCCCTGCCAGCAATTTCCAGCGAACACGCGCTGACGAGCGACGCCTTCGTGTCGTTCGCGGCGAAGACGGCAAGGCCGGTCGTTTCGTTCTCGGTCAACGTGCAGCTCGGGACGCCGGTGCGCTCATACGAAAACACCCACGGCTGCCCTTCGCACGAGAGGCCCTTCGGTGTCTTGATCGCACCGAACTCGTTGCCGTTGTAGTTGACGCACGGTATCAGGTAGCGCGTCGCCGCAAAGCAGTCCCGCACGCGCAGTTCGTCCTTGAACGAAACAGGCACCGCGCCGACGTTCTTCACCGTGCGGATGACGGCATACGCGCCGCCGCCGAGATGCTCGACCTTCTCGTCCACAAGCCTCAGCGCCGTATCCGGCGCCTTCCACGGCACCAGTTCCGCAATCGCGGCAGAACGCTCCTCCACAAGCCCGTTCTCGCCGAAGCGCACCGTTCCGCCGGCAGCAACCGTAGTCGCAACCGCCGCCGCGCAAATCATCAATAGCTTCTGCATTGTTCTTGTTTCCATCCTGGCGAAGGACAAGCGGGCGAGTTAGCCCGTGCGCTATGGAACGGCCGCGAGCTACGTGCTCTCCTTGTCCGTGCCGAAATTGCCCGTCAGCCAGTCGGAGCGGATGGCCTTGCCGTGCCCGCCGAAGCTGTTGGCCGGCGAGACGGCGAAGCGGAAGCGCCGCCCCCGCACCGTGGGCACCTTGTTCGGCGGAGGCAGCTCCGAGCAGGCGAACACGCACGACACCGTGTCGTCGTCCTTCTCCGGAGCCCAGTAGAAGTGCGGCGAGTAGACGCGCTTCGTCGCCCAGATCTTCGACCGGTCCGCGTCCTCCGCTTCCACCGTCACCTGGAAGTCGAACGCGTGCGCGCCGCCCGCGAGGCCCCTCACGTTCGGGAAGGTCACGACGAGCTGCTCCGTTTCCTTGTTGGCCCGGTTCTTCCCCTTGATCCGCTCGACCGTCACCTCCGCCCCGGCGGCGAACTCCGGCACGGGCGCATTCTTCGCGCGCTCGGCGAAGGAGCTGGCGTATGCGGGCAGCGGCACGATCCAGTCCGGGCCCAGCGGCAGGTCGTTCGCGAAGTCGCGGCGCTCGAGCACGATGCGGTCGTCGTAGACCGTCACCAGCTGGCCGTGCTGCGCGTCGCGTCCGGTCAGCGCCGGCATCTGCTGGAAATCGTTGTCACGCTCGCCCCAGATGTACGAGTTCTCGCGTCCGCCGAACAGGACGAGGAAGCGGAGCGACGCCGTGCCGATGCTCGTGAACGCGCCGCGCCAGAGCGTGCGGTCGTCGGTCAGCGGCGTGTGCGAGTGGCCCGTGAAGGCCACCGCGTTCGGGAACGCGCTCAGCGCGGCGGTGGAGTAGCCCTTGTCCTCTCCCCACGCCCACGGCGCGGAGCACGTGCCCTTCGGATGGAAGTGCTGCGTGTAGAAGAACGGCTTCGCCCCCGCCAGCTCGCCGCGGTGGCTCTCGAGGAACGCGGCGATCGCGCCTTTCTTCAGGTAGCCGTTGTCGTGGTCGTAGTGGACGCCCACGAACTTGTAGCCCTTCACGGTCTTCACGTACATCGGCGAATAGTCCTCGTCGAACACGCGCTTCCAGCCCTCGGCCACGTGCAGCGAGAGGATGTCGTCGCCGTGCTTCTCCTTCGTGATGCCGAACTTCCGCGCGGGGCCGTAGTGCCAGCCGTCGATGTCGTGGTTGCCCGTCACGAAGATCTTCTCGACGTGCTCGCCGTCGGG
>CACWSW010000166.1:0-7122 GCA_902763655.1 uncultured bacterium | reverse complement strand
CCCATTCCCGCCGCCGCCAGGAACGCGAGCGCGCCCTGCCCGATGAACGCACGCCGCGTCTGCGCCATGCCCTGCACTATCTGCTTGCTCATTGTTGCATCTCCTGTTTGCTATCTGATGAAGATCGTGAAGCCCGTGACCACGTAGAGGCCGTCGTCTCGCTTGTTGAAGGAGTACTTCGCCCCTTCGTCGCCGCAGACGAACTTCAGCGTGTCGAGGTTGTCCGGCTTCGTCTCGGCCGTCCAGCCAATGACCGGCGTGTCGGCCGGGATCGACCGCCCGCCGAGCTTCACCTTGACCGTCGCGTTCGTGGCGAACGAGAGGAAGTGCCCGCCTGAGGAGTCCTGCGACTCCACGTTGAACGTAGGAACGTTCCCCATGCCCGAGAGGTCGATCTCCGAGCCGTCGGCCATGACGATGTTCGGAAACTTGGTCCGCCCGTCGTTCAGCGGCGTGAGCGTGCCCAGCACGGTGAGCGGGGCGGCACCCTGGAACGAGGAAACGCGGTTGATGAAGTTCGAGACGGTGAACGGCGCCTCCAGCATGAGTCCGCCGTTGTAGCCGGGAAACTCGAGCGTCACGTTCCGTCCCTCGCACACGGTGTCGCCGTGCGCCATCACGTGGAACCAGCTGCTGCCGATGGCGATTCTCCCTTCGCCCTGGAAGGTGGTGTTGTACATGTAGAACTGGTTGCCGCTGCCCCGGACGAACTCCGTGCGCAGGGTGTGTCCGTTCATGAACACGTCCACGTGGGCGTACGAGGGGCCCACGAGGCCGAAACTCTTGTTGCTGACCATGGAATCGTCCGTGAGGGTCAGGCTGGTGATTTGCCGGTTGCCGGTACGCGAGGAGCGGCTGGCCATCAGCGTGCCGCCCGCCAGAACGTAGTTGAAGGCACACGAGAACGCCCCGCAGTTGTCGAAGACGGCGCCGTTGTCCACCGTGACGACGGATGTCTCGGGCCCGACATTGGCCCGGTAGCCGCTGGAGGACGGCACAAGGCGCAACACGCCGGCCGCCACCTCAGTGCCGCCCTCGTACGACTGGCTTTCCATCGCGGCGATGAACGTGCCCGCGCCCTCCTTGACGAGCTTGAGCTTGCCGGTGAGCGACACGCTGTCATTCACGAGGATGTCGTCCGCAGGCACTTCCACGCGCAGCCTGCCGCCGCCCACGGAGTCCGTGATGGTGGTCTCCGCCTTCAGCACGGACGTGATCCCCGCCACCTGCAGGTCATGTCCGTGCAGGTCGATGAGCGCCCCGGCCGGCACCACGAACGTGCCGAGTCCGCGCCAGTCGCAGTTTGCGGTCAGCGTGACGATCCCCGAGAACCGGATCGACGCGCACGTCGGCATCTCGCCCGCCTTCAGCTGTATGGCCGTGTTGCCCGTCACCTCGATCACGCGCGCCGCGTCGCCTGCAGACTCCTTCGCGACGAGGTAGACTCCGTCCGCGCGCACTTCGGCGGCGTACGTCGCGGCCGTCGTCTCGTCGAGCGTGAACATCGTCCCGTACGAGGGCCGGACATCTAAGGAAAGTACCTTCAACCCCGGCGCGAGGTCCGTGCGCGCGGCGAGGTCGAGCGGAACGTTCTCGGAGATGATGCGCCCCGCCTTGAACGCGCCCGTGCCCTTGTTGTACAGGTTTGTGCCGGAAAGAAGGTCGTGGAAGCAGGCGACGCCGTTCGTGTCCACGGCGGGGATGAGGTTCAGCAGGGGCGTCCCGTTCTCGTAGACGTCGTAGTGCCAGATTCGGGACTTCGAGAACCAGTCCGCCGCGCCGTTCGACTTGCTGGCCGCGAAGATGTACATCGGCGTGTAGCTCGTCTTGAAGTCCGTGCTGAACGTGCTCAGCAACGCGCCGTCAACCGAGACGTTCTGGCCGGCATCGTTGAACACCACCTCGTGCCGCTGAAGCGTAGGGTAGGCAACGGCAGGTGGATCTGGAGCGCCGTAGACGTAACGTTCCTTTCGCGCCTCCGTGGCGGCGAGAGAGACGGGGTAATAGCGCGAGGGGCTCTGTACGCCGCCGATCATCGCGCCCCACGTCTGGGTGGGTTCCGTATACTGGTACCCCACGTCCGTCTGCATGTTCGACGTGGCGAGGAGGCCGGTGTCGACGTACTGCGTGCCCGTGGCCTCCAGGTAGTCGACCAGGTACCAGTAGGGCTTCGCCTCCTCCGCGCCGCCCCCGTCCGTGCGCGGACCGGCGGTGAAGGAACCCGTGCCGATGTTTCGGTAAAGCTTCTGCTCCACCTCGTCGAACATGCACGCCTCGCCGTTTTCGTCCACGACGGGGATGAAGGTGCGCGCCGGGACGCCGTTCGTCACGAGCGTGCATTCGTAGATGCGCGCGGCCGAACCCCAGTGCTCGTTGCCCTCGGAATTGGCGCCGAAAAGCCAGCAGGTGCGGGATGCTTCGGAAAGCTGCGCGGTAAACGCGCCCAAATCGTTTCCGTCCACGATCACATGGTGGTTCGCGTCGTTGAACACGATCGTATGGCGCGAGCGGGCGAGATGCGTCGTCGACTTCGCGACGGACGAGAACACGTAACGTTCCTTCAGCAGACTGCCGTTAAGCGAGATCGGATAGTAGCGCGTTGCTCCGCTGCTCGTCGTGCGGACGCCGGCGATCATGTCGTAGTTTCCGCTTCCGGCGACGGTCGACAGGTATTCGTATGTGGCCGTGAACATGGTATCCCAGGAGGGGATGATTCCCGTGTCGATGAACTGCGTGCCGCTCGACTCCAGGTACTGCACGCGGTGGTCGTAGGTGTCCGCCGCCAACGCAGCCGCAACCGTTATGGACGCCACTATATATATGAACATTCTTTTCATTTTGCTTTCCTTTCGCTTGCGCACCCTTCGGGAAAATCTTCCCGGACTGGAAAACCGACTTTGTCCTCTTCCGTGATTTTTCTCAACACGCGGCATGGATTGCCCGCGGCCACGACCCCTGGCGGAATGTCGCGGGTCACGACGCTTCCGGCGCCGATGACCGCATCGTCGCCGATGGTGACCCCGCTGAGAATGGTGCTGCCGCCGCCGATCCACACGCGGTTGCCGATGGTGATGGGTTCCGGAATCAAGGCCCCCGCGATCCGCTCCGCCGCATCCAGCGAATGGTTGGCCGAATACATGCTGACGCGCGGCCCCAGCAGCGTGTGGTCGCCAATCGTGATCTGCCCGCAATCCAGGAGCGTGCAGCCGAAATTGATGTACACGTCGCTCCCGATGGTGATGTTCTTGCCGAATTCGCACATGAAGTCCGGCTCCATCCAGACGCGCTCGCCGACCTTCTTGAAGAGCTTACGCATGATCTCCTGCCGCCGTTCGGTTTCTTCGTCTTCCGTGCGGTTGAATTCCCGGAACAGCTTCTTCGCTGCGACCCTCCGGTTGAACAAATCCGCGTCGAAATCGTTGTATATCTGATGCGCCTGCATCTTGTCCCATTCTGTCATGATCCGTTGTCTCCTTATCTGCTTTTGGTATGCTCAGGCCAGTGCCACGCGCTTCCGGACATGAGTTGCGTCTTGTCGGCGTGCCAGTTGTGCGCGACAACATGTGCCCAGTCACTGTTGCCCACCGGGAGCGTCGGCAATTTGGCGCCGTTCTGGGAGTTGCTTTTGCCATGCCGGAATTCTACCACATCGCAGCGAGTGGTGCAATTGCAAACCGCCCGCCCGCCGCCAAGAAGGCGCATCTCCGTTTTTCACCCATGCGTTTTGAGATTGGAAACAACCAGAACAACTTTCAAAAACAACTTTGTCCTACGGGCACGCCTTGAACATTCTCACTCTCAGAATCGTTATAGTTTAAGGATCGGCAAAAGGGCGCGGGCGAGTTAGCCCGCGCGCCAATGGAAAGTTGTTTTTTCGTTGTTCAGGTTGTTTTCATTACAAAGGGGGCTCGGTGAAAAATGGAGATGCGCCCCCGCCAAGATGGCGGCTCCCCATGCGGGAGGGTCGCAATTTATTGCGACCGCCGGCGCGCGTGGCGTCGGTATGCCCCCGCCGCTTCAAGACAGCATAAGAAGCTCTTCGGAAGGTATGAGGAAATCGTATGCGCGCGTCGCCTTGACGCACGCCTCGAGCGTGCCCTCGTAGACGAGCGCGGTACGAACCGACGTCGTTTTCTCCCGCGGCAGCGCAGCGACTTTCGCCGCGATTTCGTCAATCGCCTTCTGCCCGATCGCCTTCTGCCGCTTGACCTCGACGATGAACGCATATCGCTCCGTCTGGATTAGCAGGTCGATCTGGCACCCCGGATGGCCCTTGCCGGCCGCGCGGCGGTATGGTTCCGCCGAAAGGATCTCGACGTTCTCCAGACCGAGACGAGGCAGAAGCGACTTGAAGTTGTTGACGACGAGATTCTCGAACTGAAGCCCCATCACGGCGTCCCATCCCGCGAGACCGGCGAGCGAGACGAATTCAAACAATCCCTTCTCGATCCGGTCCCTTGCCGGCAGCATGTACTTGAGGTAGAACCGCGCATAGTTGTCTTTCAGCCGGTAGCGCGTGGAGAGCGCGAGCTCGCCCGTCTTGGGATTCCGTCCCTGGTCGCCTGCCAGAAAACCGGAAAGCTTCAGCTCCTCAAGGTCATCGGAAAGATGCCCGTTTCTCTTTTTCCCGAGAGCCGACGCGATGTCCGCCAGGGACTTCGGACCGTCCGCCAATGCAACGAGGATCGCACGCTTGCGTTCGGCGCGCTCCCCGAACACGCGGTTGAATATCTGCTCGAAGTCGCGGAACAAGTATCCGTCCGGCGAGAAGCACGTCCGGCGCAGATTCTCCTCGACCGTCTGGGACGGATTCATCTCCTCCAGATATCGGGGAACGCCACCCGTGACCGACAGGATGTCGACAATGTCGCGCGTCGCGAATCGTGAGAGGTCATCGCCCCAGAAGCGGACGCAGTCCCGAAGACGAAGCTCGGGCAGAATAAAATCGACGGATGGGCGTCCGACAAATCCAGCATTGTCGAGGATGTTTTTCGTAATCCATGCGGACACCGAGCCGCACAGTACGAGGATGAGCTTGCCATGCCGCTTGAACTTGTTGTCCCATGCCACTTTCAAATCTCCAGGGAAATCGGGCGATTTCTCCCCCATCCAGGATATTTCATCCAGAAGCACAACCGTCCATACGTCATCTGTAATCACGCTGTCAAGGAAAGCAAACGCCTGCGTCCAGCTCGACGGCACCACCTCTGGCAACCTCGTCTGATCCGCCAGTTGACGTCCGAATGCCGCCCGCTGGTCTTCATCCGTGATTTCCTTCTTCTTCCCATTTGCTTCTTCTTCCCCAGAACGCGGCGCAATGCCCTCAAGCTTGATGAAGCGACACCCGTTCAATGCGGCAAAATGCTCAAACAACGTGCTCTTTCCAATACGACGACGGCCTCGGCAGGTGACGAGCGAGGCCATCGGCTTGTTCAAAAGTTCCTTCAGACGCCGTAATTCATATTCTCTTCCAAAAAACATAAGGGCTCCAATTTCGCTTGTGCAAGCGGATTATCTCATATTTCTAATAAGGCGTCAACACTTTCGGGCACACTTTTACAAGAAAGATGAAAAGTGTGCCCGAATAAGAGGCTTGCAATTGGGCACACTATTGCTTGAAACATGAAAAGTGTGCCCGCGTATTGGGCGGCAGTTCGGGCACACTTTTTGTTCGGCGCCAACGGCAACGCCGCCAAGATGGCGGCTTTCCATGCGGCCGCGACGGAGCGCGGCCCTCCCGTGCAGGGGTAGGGCGGGCGGCTCGGCGGGACGCCTCGCCCCACCATGGGAGGGTCGCGCTGCTGCGCGACCACCGCCGAGCCGCGGGCGGCGGTGGAACGCCGCCCCTACCGGATGATGATCATCGTGCGGACGGCGCTGGGGTTGGCAAGGCGGAGCTTGCCGTCTTCCACCGTCAGCGAGATGATGTCCGCGTAGTCGTTACCGGCTGCGTCGGTGACCGTCAGCGCCACGTCGCCCACAGTCTCCGCCGTGAGGCCGAGCGCGTCCGAAAGCTCGTAGAGGCCCTTCTTGGGCTTGGCGTCAAACGTCACTTCCAGTTTTTTCAGGCCCGCGAGCGCGTTCGCGTCCGCGTCGGCGAATGTCACCGCGTTGAGGGAGATGTCTCTGCTGGCGCCTGTCACCTCCCAGCAGTTGTCCTCGCCCGTGAAGCGGAACGGACCCGACAGCGTGCCGGTGCCCTTCAGCGTGCCGTAGATCGGGCACCAGCCGCCTTCCTGCGGCGCGTTCGTGAGGGACGATCCGGCGGCGAGCTCGATCTCCCCGCAGAGGCCCGGCTTCTCGAACTTCTGCGCGACGCCCGTCGTGTACGCGATCGGCAGGTACCGCTCGTCGAACGAATGGTTAACGCCGTCGCCCACGCGGAACATGAGCGAGCAGACGTTGCCGTCGGCGTCGGTGAGCAGTCCGCCCGAGGCGGCGGTCGTGTTGGTCGCGTTGTTGCCCACGCGGACGTCGAACTTGTGCCAGCCCTCGGTCAGCGTCATGCGGGCGCTGACCTGCGCGTCGTTGGCGGTCGCGGCGAAGAGACGGCGGCCGTCGACGTCGAGCGCGATCTGGTTGCCGTACTTGCCGGTGAACGTCCACTGTCCCGCGTTCTCCTTGTCCACCTTGAAGTAGCCGTCGAAGCGGCCCACGCCGCCGCCGTTCGGCGCGTTGACGCCGGTCGCGTAGCTCGCGTGGAGCGCCGCCAGGGTGTTCGTGATCGTGTCGCGGGCGGCGAACTTGCTCTCGTCGCACGTGGCGTACACGCCGAGGTTGTTGCCCGGATGGGCGTACTTGCGCCACCGCACGCTCGTGCGCGCGCCGAGGTGCTGGCGCATGCGCATCGGGACGGTGGTGGAGTCGAACACGGTGTAGTCGGTGTCGCCGGGCGCCTTGAACTCGATCGCGTCGGCGCCGCTGTAGGGTCCGATCTGCGCATTGGCCCCGCTCGTGTAGACGGAGACCATGAACTTGTGCCAGCCCGCTGTCAGCGCCTTGGTCACGGTCGTGTCGATGTTCGCGCCGGGCTTGGAAATCTCGGTGTCGTCGATCATGATGCCGAAGTGCGTCTTGGCATAGTGGTGGAAGGTCCACGTTCCGGCCTGCGCCTCGCTCACG
>CACWSW010000165.1 GCA_902763655.1 uncultured bacterium | reverse complement strand
GCCAGATGGAACCATTCGCCAAGCCGCACAGGCGTATCAGAGACGATCGCCGGCGTTGCACTGACGTTACTGCCGATAAAGAACTTGGGCGTAAGCGAATTGGCTTCAAACACAAGCCCCACCCATGAGGTCGAGTCCCCGTTCACGTACTGCCCCATCAGATACGTGCGCGTGTTGTCCGTCGCGTCCAGCCGCGCCCATGTCTCGATCGTGTACGTCGAGGTGGCAAGCGTCACGTCCGTCTTGATCTTGCACATGGAGACGCGCTGCAGGGCCGTCAAGGACGTCGCGGGCGCAGGGTTCCACGGCGGCGTCGCCGTCGCGCCGAACTTCTCGTCCAGGTCTGGATCCCATGCCAGCTCCTGCGTGGGCGGTACCGTGAGGTCGTAGCCGTTCGCCAAGTTCTTCACCACGCTTTCGCCGATCGTGCCGTCGTTGAATGGCACGTAGAGATACAATCCTTCTTCCGCCCCCGTGAGGCGTGTCGCGTAGTTGGCAGCGATCTCCGCGTCCGTCCGCGCCGTCGTCCACATGCGGACATCCGCGAGCGACCCCTGAAACACGTGATTGTTCTTGTCGTTTTCGACAGTCGTGTTCCTGACGCCCGTGCGCTGGCATCCTATCGCGGGCAGATACTTCGTATGGAGCGCGCTCGCCAGATGGGTGCTGTCCTCCCACTCGCAGGCGAAAACGCCGTTCGTGAAGAAGCGCGCGGAGTCTTTTGTTTTTGACACTGCCACATGCGTCCATTGGTCGCCCGGCACACTGACCGTGTCCGGTGACCAGACATTGTTGTAGTACATCCTGAAATGCCCGTCCACGTTGTTGCTGTTGAGCACAAGAACCATGTTTTCCGCAGCGCCGGACGACCCGATGACGGAGAAAATGTAATGCGCCGCATAGCCGCGCGAACTGCCCGCACCTGCGAGACTCGGCTTCACCCACGCCTCGACCGTGAAGTTCGTCGTGTTGTCAGGGAGGAAGTTGTGCGCTCCGCCCATTCCGTTCGTCATCACGTTCCGCGTCGCCCACGACGCGTTCCTCAGCACGACCGCACCCTGCGCCGTCGCCATGATCCCGGCCATTACAATCGCCGCCCAGACAACTGTCCTCTTTCTTTCGCGCGCATTTCCTGCTGCCATTGATTTCGACCTCACATTGCTATGACTTCAGTAAAAACGAAACGCCGCCTCGGCCCGGCCGGCGTCCAGAAAACGCATTTATGATACCACATCCCGCCGTCTGCTTCAAGCCGCGTATTGGCGGCGCACGTATCAAAAAAGGGCTTGTCCTAGATCTTGTGGGGAAAATCGCGTTCTGCTATACTGTTGCCATGAACAGATTGTCTTTAAATGTGGCTTGCGCGATGGCAATTCTGACGTCGGCGGCGCACGGCGATTTCGTTCCGATCACGAACGCCTGGACGGGCGTCAACCTCCATCCCGAGTACAAGGGCGCCACCGGCACGCTGACGCGCGTGGAGAACGGCTGGAACATCCACTACGACTTCACCGGCGGCGGACACGGCATGGGCATGATCGTGGCGCCGAAGTCCCCGATCTGGGCGCGGTCGATCGCGTTCGACGCCCGCCACGGCAACGGACACGCCATCTGCATCCTCATGACCGACTCGGCGGGACAGACGTTCCGCAAGGTCGCGCGCGCCGCCCCGAATGCCTGGCACCGGTTCGTCTGCGACACCCGCACGGGCTGGGGTCTTCACTGGGGCGGTCCCGGCGACGGCGAAATCCGCTTCCCCATCCGTTCGTTCGAGATCAACATCGACCGCTTCGCGAAGGGTTCGCCCGGGCCGACGGAGATCGGCGACGTGCAGGTGAAGAACATCGCATACGAAGAATTCTCGCCCGATGAACGAGTCCAGAGCGCGCGCTACGCCAGCTCGCCCGGCGTGCGCTACACGATCACGAATTTCACGCCGGGCGACCGGTTCTCGGCCGGACCGCGCGCGTTCTACCGCGGCGACTTCGCCGGCAACGACGGACACGCGCTCGCCGACGGCACGCTCGAGGTCGACTTCGCGCGCGAGGCGCGGCTCTCAATCTTCAACGAGATCCCGATCTGGGGACGCCCGGAAGAGTTCCTCCTCACAGTCGAGGCGCCCGCCGAAGCGGCCGGCGCAGAGTTCCTGCTGGGCGTCCGCGTGGGCAAGCAGATCGTGTTCAACTCGTTCGGCAAGTTGCGCAAGCCCGTGCCGGGACGCGCACGCATCTACCAGACGCTCTCGATGTCGGGGCCCAGCAACGCCTTCGGATGGGGGACGCCGAAGAAAGGCGATCCCGGCCTCGCGCTGTCGAAACGGGTGATGCGTATCGATGTGGCGCGGGGAGATGCGCCGGCCCGGAAGTTCTCCGTCCGCCTTGTGCGCCTAGAGGCCGTCGTCTCGTCGCAGTTCGGCTCGGTCCAGGCGGCACCGCTGCTGGCCACGCCGCCGACGGGTGCCACGCCGCCGCGCCAGCTGGCCGTCGGCTACCTCAACCTGAAGCCGGAAACGCGCAGCGGGGGCGAAATCCGCGTAAGGATGCGCGACTGGGAAGGACGCGACCTGGGCGAGGGACGCGCGCCCGTGCCCGCGACGCCGCCCGGCGGACGCGCACAGGTGCGCGTGGATCTCCCCGAGGTGCCCAAAGGTCTCAACTTCGTCTCGTATGACAGCGCCTTCTTCCAGGGCGGCCGACCGGTCACCGACATTCCGCCGGGGAACGTCTGCTGGACGCGTCCCCTCCCAGACGTCGGATCGTCCGAGAAGCGTCCTGACCTGCCGTGGGGCATGGGCGTCTACATCCACCGCAGCGAAGACCTCTTCGCGTACGCCTCCGGCTACACCAGCCCCACGAACGCGGCGGCGCTTGCACGCATGGAGCAGCGCGCCGCGCTCGCGCAGGCCGCCGGCGTCAAGTGGGAACGCGCCGAGATCAAGCCCTCGCAGATCGCCTATGCCAAGGGGAAGTACGACTTCTCCTACTATGACAAGCTCTTCGAGATCGCCGACCGCCACGGCATCTCCTGCTGTCTCCTCTTCTCGCACTACTGGCCGGTCGGCTACAAGCCGTACACGCAGGACTGCTACGACGCCTACGTCGAGACGGTCCGGCGCACGGTCGCGCACTACAAGGGGCGCATCAAGTTCTGCGAAATCTGGAACGAGCCGAACATCGGCTTCTGGACGGGACCGAAGGAGGACTACGTGAAGCTGGTGAACGCCGCGCACCGCGTGATCAAGGAAGTCGATCCCGAGATTCGCGTGATCGCCTGCTCAACCGCCGGCGTCGACCTGAAGTTCATCGACATGTGCATCGCGAAAGGCATGACATACGACGACATCTCGATCCACACCTATCGCGGCGATCCCGAGGAACTGACATTCCTTGCAGACCTTGCCGCGGTGACGAACCGCGCGCACGGCAATCCCACGTGGATCACCGAGATGGGGTGGCCGACCGGCTGCGGTAACGGCACCGTCTCCGAGCGGGAACAGGCGGGGAAATACGCCCGCGCGTACATGACGGCGGCCGGTAGCGGGATGATCCGCTCGATCTACGGCTACGACTTCGTGGACGACGGCTTCAACGTGCTGGAGCGCGAAAACAACTTCGGCATCGTACGCCGCAACCTCACGCCCAAGCCGGCCTACCGCGCCCTCGCCAAGGTCTGCCGCACCTTCGGCAGCGGCACGCCCGCCCTTGAAAGCGTGGATCTCTCCGGCGGCAAGGCCTGGGTATTCCGCATGGGCGGACGCTCTGCGGTGTGGGCAACCCGAACGGCGCACCTCGTTGTGCAGACAGATTCGCCCGCAGAAGCGACCAACCTGATGGACGAGAAACTCGGCGGCGGGCAAACACGCGCGTCCGTAACGACCGGACCGCTTGCGCCGGTGTTCTTCGATGCAAACGTCCTTTCAGTGTCGGAAGACCGCTCCGCCGGACAGCCCTCCGCCCCCGACGATCCCATCACCTTCTGATGCGGCAAGAATCGGCGCTCGGTTTTCTCAGCGGAAGAGGATAGTCGTGCCCTTGTGGCTGCCGAAGCGAACCGTATTGCCGGTGGCGTACAGGTGGAACGACTGGTAGTCCGCCGCCAGCGTGGGCATGCCCGTAATCGACGCGGCCGTGAACAGCGTCACCTTCGGAGCGTCCTTGTACAGCGGCAGGTTCTCCGGATCCGTCACCTCGAAGCTGACGCCCGAAAGGTCCAGCGTGCCGTCGGCGCGGATCCATGTCTCCCCTCCGAAGAGCGCCGCGCAGGAGCCGCGCACCGTGCAGGAGAGGCTGACCGTGCCGCTGACGGCGAACCAGATTACGCCGCCCTCCAGTTCGAGGTCGCCGCCCGGATATGTGTTGAGATTGCTCTGGAACACGAGATTGCCCTCCTCGCAGCGCGTGGGCCCGCCGTAGGTGTTCGCCCCGCGCAGACGCAGCACCTGCGCGCCGCGTTTCGTCAGGCCGCCCGTCGCCACGGCGTCCGCCATCGTCACAGCACAGGTGTAGGCGGTCGATCCGTCCGGCGACTCGATCGTGGCGGTGGTCGTGTCGTCGTAGCCCGTGCCGGGCGAGACGACGGTGATGCCGGTGATCCGGCGAGTCTTGGAATCGAACTCCGCCACCGCCGCCGCGCCGACGCCCGTGCCTGAGATCGTCACCTCGGCCGGACCGCAGTATGTGGTGGCGTTCGCCGCTTCCGACGGCAGGGTAATCGACGCCACCACCTTGCCGCTCGGGCTTCCCATCGGCATCCACATCTCGGACAGTTCCGGATTCCCCGACGTGCCGCGGGTTGCGGACGTGTCCACCACGATGCCGCCCGGGTGGATGATGAACGTGTCGGGGTCCATCGAGTGATTGGCCGTGTCGAAGAGATCGTAGCTCTTGCTCGGCTTCAGGATTCCGCCGTTGAACGAGATATGGAACGCGGGCCGGTGGATTGACGCCTTCGCCTCAACGCTCTTCCGTATCCGCGCCGGAACAAACGCCGCACCGTCATTCACCGCCAGCACCGAGGTGAAGGCGTTCGTGCGCGCCATCGTGACGTACGAGGCGCGCAGTTCTGTGCCCGCCCCGGACAACGCCACGAGCGACCGGCCGCCGTTCGGCGCAGATGCGAACTTGCTATCCGTCCCCGACGATCCCACCACCAAGTTGGCGAGCTGCATCGTGCCGCCTGACATCCGCATCGTGCCGCGTCCGCCCTGCGACAGGATCGAATCGCTCGTTCCGGAGAGGGCGCCTCCCTTCTGGTGATAGAAGCCCGTGCCGCCGCGTCCCATGAGCAGCCTGTAGCGCTCCACCGTACCACCGGACAACTCGAAGTAACCGGCCGCACCCGTCGCATTGTCGGTGCTGATGTCGTTGGAACCGTACGGTCCTGTCAGGTAGCCGCCACTCATGTAAACGGCGTTGCGCGACCCATCTCCTCCCGACTCCGCCATGCGGACCTGGGAAGTGATCACTGAACCACCCTGTATCTCCAGGATGTTCATGCCGTTCTGGGAACACCCGAGGCGAAGCTGTCCGTCTGTACTTGCGGGAAATCGGAACACCGTGTTGGAGATCGTCATCGTCACGGGGTGCGTGAGGTTCTTTCCGTAGAAGTACACCCACTTGGCTGCAGGGAACACCGCGTCGCCGGCGTTCAGGAGTTCAATCTTGACATCCTTATCCCTTTTTTCTTCGTTCAAATACCAGTTCTGCTTGAACACCTTCTCTCCCTTGCCCGTAAAACGCAAAACGCTGCCGTTGGCAGATACGGCACCGTTGTTTGTCAAGACGCCAGTGTTGCAGATCTCCGCGATTCCCCCGTTTCCCCACTGCGCGATTCCATTGCAAATAAGTACGTCATTGGTCAGATGCACGTTGGAGTTCTGCCCGCCGCTTTCTATCCGAAACACTTTGTTGCCAAGTATCGGGCCGCACCAGATGTTCTGCGCGGCAGAAGTGGCATGAGATAATTGCAGATGTAGAGGTTGCAGCGCCTCGATCGGCCAATCAAGCCCGTAGCCGACCTGGTCGTAGAAATAGAGCCTTCCGGCAGAGTTCCAGATGATCTTGTTGGCGGGCGTTCCGACCAGGCGAAACGAACTCTGGAACACCACATAGCCCTCATTCACCTGCACAGAGGCGATGCGCCCCCCGGCGTCGGCGGCATTGATCGATCCGCTCGAATCGCTGCACACCCAGTCCGCACTACCTGACTTCGTGAGTTTGTAGCCGTTGAGGACGAACGAGCTGATGCGAAAACGCTGACCCATGTCAAGCGTCGCATCGCCCTGAAGGATGAGGGACTTGATGATGTTTCTGTTTATCGCCCCGCCGGAACTGCGGCGGATCGTGGCGTTCGCGCCCATCGTGATGTCGACGTAGATGGATCCCGTTGTCGCGTCGGAGGAACTCGCGGGCGTGATGTCGAACACCGTCCCGGCCCCCACGGAGATAGAGGATGGCTTGCCGAAACAGGCAGGCGTGGAGGCGGCCAGCGTGCCACCTTCAATCGAAATCGTCCCAGTAAAGGTGTTCGCGCCCGTGAGCGTCAACTTGCCGGAACCTTGCTTCACCAGGCCCGCCGAACCGGAAATCACGCCTGAATAGATGTCGTCCGAAGACAGATTGAACACGTAATTGCCATTCACAACGGTGTACGTCGCCTCGCTTCGTACCGTCAAGGAACAAAGCGCAACCAACGCGCCAACAACAACTTTCTTCATCTTTCTTTACACCTTTTTTAGTACTTGTCGACCTCTTGCAATGCTCCAACGCAGCGTAGTTTACCAAATTCTAGCATTCCCATCAAGCCACCGGCTTGCCGGTTTCACGAAATTCCGTTGTCTTCTGTCCTCTGTCTTTAGCCGCCAAGATGGCGGCTCCCCATATGGAACGCCGCCATCTTGGCGGCGCACTGGGAGGACGGGCGTCTTGCCCGTTCCTGCGCTGATGCGCATACTGTGGTATACTAAGCGGCATGAAACACCTGTCATTCGCGATTCTAGTTGTTGCGCTGGGCGCGTTCCCGGCGGCGGCCGCAGCCGAGAACCCCTTCGTGGACGTCGTTCCGTACGCCGGCAGGAAACGGCTCGACAAGTCGCTCGTCACGCGCACGGACAATCCCGACGGCACGATCGACAGGAATACCGCGGACGCGACTTCGCCCTCGTCGGCGAGTGGTCGGGCGCGCTCGGCAAGCCCGCGATGCTCGAGTCGCGTCCGTCGGGCCCGCGCGCCGACGGCTCGTTCTGGTTCAGCTCGTGCGGCGCCAATCCGCTCTCCGCCGAGCGGCGTCACAACCAGTGCTGCGCCGGCATCCCGAACGGACTCAAGAAGCTGTACGTGAACTTCGACTTCACCGCCCCAGGCGAGGGCTTGGTCAGGTTCTACGGATACCGGCACGGACATGCGGACATCCTCGTGTCGGACGCCGCGGACGACGACGTCCCGCCCCGCCTGCTCTTCACCGCGTCGTTCGAGGACGGCGCCGCCGCCGACACGCCGTCGGGCAAGGTCAAGCCCATGGCGTCCAACGGGCTCGAGTTCGTCCCCGGACGCAAGGGACAGGCGGTCAAGTTGTCGAAGGCGGCGAAGAGCTCGCTCCGATACGCCGCACAGGAGCACATCGACTGGCGCCACGGCACGATCGCCTTCTGGGCGAAGCGCGCGTTCGGCGCGACGAACCCCGGACTCGGCATCGACGGCAAAAGCCTCTACCACCCCTTCTTCGCGCTGCCGTCCGACTCGGCGATCAAGGCGCATGCGCGCGGGCCGCAGCACGGAGACGCGTCGCTCTGGTTCAGTTGGACCGGACAGTACCTGTCGTTCACCCGGGGCGACGCCACCCTCAACAGGGTCATCCGCGGCATACCCTACCTCAGCCGACTCGGCAGCCGCGACTGGTGCCATTACGTCATCACCTGGGACGCCTTCGGACAGCGGGTCTACCTCGACGGCAAGGACGTCCGCGGCACGACCGGCGACAACGCGAATCCCTACATGCGCGTGAGCCAGATGCCCGACCGTCTCGTCTTCGCGCCGGAATCGCATCGGAAGCTCGGCTCGTTCTTCGTCGGGTCCGGCCCCGGCGGCTGCGTCGACGGGCTGATCGACGAGTTCCGCGTCTACTCCGCACCGATGAGCGCGGACGAGGTGCAGCGGCTCTACAACACAGACTCCGGCGGGGAGGAGAAATCCTTCAACGGCTGGATTCACCCCTGGGCGGCCGAGTCGCCGTTGCCGGAGAACGCCGCGATCCTCGGCGAGGACGCGGACGGCCGGGGCGTGCCGGAGGGCATGGAGCTCTTCGAGGAGGTGTCGCCCGCCGCCCTTGCGAAAAGCGGCGACGGGAACCGGTTCCGTTCCGCCGGTCAGTGGAAGACCGGCGTCTTCGACGGACTCGAGTACCTGGAAACCGGCAAGGGGATGAACGACCGCTACGCGATCCGCTTCACCGTGCCGTCGGAGGTCCCGCTCTGGGTCTTCGAGGTCACCTTCCCCGACGACGTCGCGCGCTCGGCCGACATCAGCGTCCAGAACGCGCGGACGGGAACCGGCAACTATTCCCTCAACCACGGCTACGAGACCGGCATCGAGCATCCGCACACGCGCACGAACATCGTCCAGCGCTTCCTCTACTGGACCTCCGACGCCGACCGCGAGACGCCGCAGGCGGACCTCGCCTTCGTGGTGATGTCGACCTGGCACGACGAACCGGCCGCGGTTTCGAAGGTGCGGCTCTACTCCGTCAGATCCGGCAAGCTGCCGGACGCGCGGATCCGCGACGCCACGCCGGTCGCCGGACGCCGCCGGTCGTTCACGCTGCGCTTCGAGGATCCGGCCGTGATGTACGACCTCGGCGTGGGGCAGGACACGCCGGCCTCGGCCCGGCTCGAGTTCGACCGGCTCGCCGCCTACATGAAGTTCACGGGCGCGGACACCCTGATGTACCCGGCGGTCTGGTACCGGGGGAACATCAACGACAACTACATGCCCCGGACGCACGTCCCGCACTACCTCAAGGAAATCTGCGCGCGGTTCGAGCGCGACGGCCTGTCGCTCGTGCCGACGGTCAACCAGCAGTGGTTCATCGACTTCCGCGACCCGAAGGACGTGAAGTCGCTCTACGACGGCTCGCTGCACGCGACGCCGATTTCGATTCTCAGCACCGGACTGCCCAACATGGGCGGCTGGCACTATTCGCCGACCTACTACAACATCTCGCATCCCGACGTCCAGCGCCGTCTGCTCGAGGAGTTCGACCAGATTCTCGACGAATGCGCGGAGTTCAAGAGCTTCAAGGGCGTGTCGATCGACCTCTTCAACCAGATCAACGTGATGTGGTGGGGTTCGGACAGGGCGGGCTACAACGACTACTCGATCGACATGTTCCGCAAGGCGAAGCACGTGGACGTGCCGAAGTTCACGGGGGCGTTCCGCGGGCGGGACTACGCGAAGTGGCTCCGGGCGAACGCCTGGGAGGCGTGGCTCGACTGGCGCTGCGACGTCGTGACGGACCTGTACGCGCGCTTCGCCGCCCGCCTCGCCGCGCGGCGTCCGGATCTCACGCTCTACGTCGCGGCGTATTCGCGCCAGCGCGGCAGGGACGGCGTCGCGTTCCGGGACGACATCGACGATCCAGCGCTCGTGCGGAAGATGCTGCGCGAATGCGGCATCGACGGCGACCGCCTCGCGCGCATCCCCAACCTCTCGCTCGGCATCCAGTCCACCTCCGCCTTCGCGCGCGACGAGCTGCGGCGCGACGGCGCGATCCCCGAGGACCGCAAGGCGAAGACACGGGACCTGCCGGAGACGCCGGGCTTCTACGCCGAGGCGCGCAAGACCGCGTATCCGTTCGCGCTCTTCTCCGACAGCTACTACGAGACCGCGATCGGCGCGCCGGCGGACGCGAACGGCAAATACAGGGGCGACGGACGACTCTACGGCGACTGGCTCAAGAAGGAGTTCCGCTGGCGCGTCTCGCACATCAACGCCGCCGGGCGCGAGGCGCTGCGTCCGTTCGCGAAGGCGTTGAAGGACGGCGACATGCTGTGCTTCGCCAAGGGCGCCTTCCTCATCTCCCTCAACGGGATGGAGGACGTGCTCGTGCCCTGGATGCGCGAGTTCCGGAAGATCCCCGCGGTGACGTTCAAGGACGAGAAAGGCAGCTGGCCGGAAGCGGTGAAGCTCCGCACCGCCGAAGTCGATGGCCACCGCCACGCCTACGTCGTCAACACCGGCTTCGAGCCGGTGGAGGTCGACCTCGGCCGCTTCGGCAAATTCCGCCTCGACTCCTACGAACTCCGCTACCTACCTTAGGCCAATGCGGCCGCGCGGTGGGGCGAGGCGTCCCGCCGAGCCGCCTAACTGGGAAAGCCGCCTTCCAGGCGGCGGACGGCGATGGAACGCCGTCCCTACCGCAGTACCCCATGGTAGGGCCGCCGTTCCATCGGCGGCCGCGCGGTGGGGCGAGGCGTCCCGCCGAGCCGCCAGGTAGGGTCACGCGTCCCGCGTGACCGTGTTGTCCGCCGACAGTCCGCTCCCTGCGCACAAACAATTCCCGCTAACCGAATTCCTCACGCCAAATCCCAGACCTTCGTGGAATTCCGTGACGGGACACCTTGCGAAATGTGTACGTGAACTGGTTCCAGCGGCTCGTTCTCGTTCGACCAGAAATAGACGAGATACGGCCCCATCTTAAAAACCTGAGGCATTCTCGAATCCTCCGTTACGTGCAAAGCGGATAATCAGATGTGCGTTCGATTCAAGGTAACGGCGCTGTTCGGCAAGTTCGTCTGCGCCAAACCCTTCAACGTCAAAGCAGCGGTAGGACGGCAGTTCCCAATAGGCCGTCTTGAACGCCCCCTCGACCGGACGCTCCACGCAGACCTTGACGGAACCGTCCT
>CACWSW010000164.1 GCA_902763655.1 uncultured bacterium | reverse complement strand
GGTCGGCGACACGACGACCTCGCCCGGCGAGAAGACGATCGTCAACGCCGCCGAGACGGGGTCGGTCTACGACGGGCGCGTGTGGACGTGTCCCGCCACCGGCACCACCAGCAACCGGTCGATGTCGGCGACGTCTGAATACGTGGGCACCTACGCGGAGGGCTTCCCGACGAGCGTGCGCGTGATTGATCCGCAGACCGGCGTGGCGTTCACGAACGAGCGGAGCCTCTATCTGGGATCCGCGACGCGCAACGGCTACGGCAAGTCCGTCATCGTTACCGTGAACGACGCGGCGGAGCTGCACGCTTCAAGCTTCACCGTGGAGGCGTTCGTGAAGTTCGACGACCAGCAGGACACTTCCGGCTCCTGGCGCACCATCGCGATGAAGCAGACGGACGCGATCAACGGCCGGTGCTCGTGGGGCTTGCGCGTAGGCGGTACTGGAGCACTGCTGAGCCAGACGGACGGACGCAACGCGACGAACGGCTTCGACACCACGCAGGCGAACGTGTCGTCCCCCTCGCTCTTCGACGGCAAATGGCACCACGTGGCAATGGTCGTGGACGGCGAGGCCATGACGCAGTCCATCTACCAGGACTACCGGCTCATGCAAACAGCGACGCTGCTGCATCCCGTCGACTACACGGGCGACGACCCCATCGTGATCGGCAACACGATCTACGCCAACTACGGCTGCTTCGGCGGCGGCTGGATCGACGAGTTCCGTCTCTCGGACACGGCGCTTCCCCCAAGCCAGTTCATCCGTTTCCGCACGCGGCCCGACGAGCTGGTGGACGACGACACGGTCGTCTACCTCACGTTCGACGCCTACTCTTGGTTCGGCGGCTCGTACTTGCACAACGAGGCGTGGGGACCGGTTTCGACGAACGCCACGCTTTACGTCAATGGCTCGGCGACGCTTGAGGACGATGCGGTGCCGGGGGAGGGCGCGATCCGCAACGGGGTCTTCGGCGACGAGGTGGCCAACCTGGGCGCGTTCCACTTTAGGACGAACACGGCGGCAAGGAAGTCCGCCATAGTAGTCGTGGATGACGTGAGCCGCATGATGACAACCAGCAACTTTACCTTTGAGGCGTTTTACCGCTGGAAGGAAAAGCACTCGTCCGGCACTCACTACCCCTTCGGTGAACACGGGCAGAAGGGACAGGCCATCATCGCAGCGATGAATACGTCAGGGAGCCTCTCTGTCAGCGTCCAGGCCATGGCGTGGTCCAACCTCGTCGACGATGTGACAGGAGCGGTCACGAACACGGACTCTTACGCCCCGGTGGTAACCCTTGCCAAGAACTATGCCGGGCTCGTGGACGACAAGTGGCATCATCTTGCGCTCGTGCGCGACTTCGACGCCCGGACCGTGAAGTTCTACATCGATTACAGTCTGGTGGGCAGCGCGAGCGAAGTGACTAACCTGTACGTGCTGCCGGTGAGCGGTGCGCTCGGCGGCAACAAGTACAACAACAACTTCCTCATCGGCGGCGCCTACGGCACGGGTTCAACCTACCAGATGAACAACGGTTATCTGGACGAGATACGTTTCACGAAGCGCGCGCTCGCCGCGCAGGAGTTCCTAATGCGTGACGCAAAGCCGGACTTTTCCGGCAACACGCTTGCGTGGTTCTCGTTTGAGGAGGATTATCTCCCTGAGCCGAGGGCGGAGTCGAGAAAGGTTTCCGTCACTTCCAGCGCCGCCCGCGCGGCAGAAGTCCCGGGTGGCCCGCATACGATCATCACGGACGGCTACGGAAACGAGTTGCGCCACGGCAACGCATATTCGCTGAAACTGACGAAGGGGAAGGAGGCGTTTCACATGTCGCGCGACCTGGCGCTGGAGAACCATGAGGAGATCACCGTGGAGTTTTTCGCAAAGGGCACCGCTGCGAACAAATATGCCAACGTCGTGTTCTTCGGGGGAACTCGGGCGGGTTACGAGGATGCTGCCACCGACAAGAACAACGCGACTCTTTGGGCAGTTCAGACGGCATACACGAACCGGTTGTATCGGACGCATGTGGTGTCGACGAAGACATCGTCAAATGGAACGGCTGTAACGGGCACTTCCGATGAATTTGTGACAATCGACGGCAAGTGGCATCATGTCGCGGCGACTTTCGGAAAGAATGCGTCGGCAAACAAGACGCCGGTAAATATCTATTACGACTACAAGCTGGCCGATACGGGGTCCGTATCCGGCTTTTTGCGCACGAATCTCGTCGACTCTGTCCTCAGTGTCGGCGGTGGCATCACGGGATGGATCGACGAAATCCGCATCTCGAAGGGCGTGTTGCCGACCGACGCGTTCCTGCGCCGCCAGACGCTCGGACTTGTGATTATCTTCAAGTAAAGAAGTGGAACATGCAGGCAATGAAAACACTGTTGACGTCTCTCCTGGTCGCCGCGTTCGTCGCGGCGGGCGCGTGCGCGGCGGAGGGCGTCGGCGCGGAGCGGCGACTTCCGGTCGTAGCCATTCCGGACTACCTCCAGACGAACGGGGTCGTGTCGGTGAAACGCAGCATGGCCGAGGCCATCTTGAAGGCGGGCTGCCTGCCCGTCTTGCTGCCCGAGATGGAGGATCCGGCGGTCGACCAGTTCCTTTCGCAGTGCGACGCCGTGATGGTCGGCGGCGGGATCAAGGGGCAGGACTACCCGCGCCGCTGCGCCTACGAAGGGCGGGTGATCGCGCTGGCGGCGAAAAGGGGACTGCCGATCGTCGGCATCTGCCACGGCTGCCAGGTGATCAACCTGCATTTCGGCGGCACGCTCGCGCCCGTCCCGTCCGACAGGAAGCTAGTCCACAAGGACGCCACCCGCTTTGAGCGCACCGGCGAGAGGGCCGAGCATCCGGTGTCGGTTTCCCCGGGCGGCACGCTGATGGCCGGCGTGTTCGGCGAGGGGTCGGTCAAGCTCAATTCGTCGCACACCATGCGGTGCCTGAATCCGGCACCCGGCTTTCGCGTGACGGCGCAGGCCGAGGACGGCGTGATCGAGGCGATTGAGCACGAAACGCTGCCGATATTCGGTTTCCAGTTCCACCCCGAGATTTACTGGAAGAAAGATGCCCGCTGCCTGGAGTTGCTCCGCCTCGCGCTGAGAGGGAAAAGAAAGTAGTCTCGCCGCCAAGATGGCGGCTTTCCATACGGGAGGGTCGCGCTGCTGCGCGACCGCCCCGATTTCCGTGTTTTCGCTTGCTGGGGAATCGGTGATAGTTTGTCTTTGAACCGTCGCCTATGATGTCACCGGAATGTTACAAAAGAGCTTTGAGCTTCTAGCTTTGGGCTTTTAGTAGAGGAGGCATAAGAATGGATTGGAAAAGAATGGGCGCGGTGATCGGTGCGGCCATGGCGGGCGCAATGTTCGCGGCGACGATGACGGTGAACCCGCCGGCGGGCACCGTGACGAACGTGGTCGCGTTCGTTACGGGCGAGGATGCCCTCGCGGTCAACACGGGCGCGACGGGTGGCACCGTGCACCTGAGCCCCTACAGCACACACACGGGCGGCACCACGCTCGGCTCGGGCACGCTCGTGCTGGCGAAGCCCGTCGGCGCGGACGAGACGACGGGCGAACTCGGCGCGGGTCCGTTCGTGCAGCAGGGCGGCACGCTCCGCTACGCGGGTCCGGCGGGCGGCGTGTGGACGCGGGCGGTCACGAACACCGCGAGCGTGGCGACCGCCGCCGTCGTGTGGCAGATCGACAACGACCTCACGATGGCCGGTGACGTGGCGCAGACCGTCGGCGCGTTCGTGAAGACCGGCCCCGGCACGCTCTCTTTCACGACGAACTTCAACTTCGGCGGCACGACGGCGGTGTCGGGCGGCACCCGACGCAAGGTGATGGACCTCTCGCCCGACCGCGCGCCGACGCAGGGGCACAGCAACTTCACCGTGGCGGACGGCACGGTCGTGATCGACACGGCGCCGGGCGACTACACGACCTTCTCCGGCCCGGTCACGAACGTGCTGACGGCGGCGAGGCCGACGGGCTTCGTGACGGTCGGCGCGTGCACGACGCTCGACGGCACGGAGACGACGGGCGTCCTCGAGCACCGTAGCGGCATCACCCGCACGGCCGGTACCCTGTCGATCGGCTTCTGCAATGGCTCCACGGGCAATTCCGCTACGCCGCCCTCGCCGACCCTGCGCGTGACGGGCGGGCGGCTCCTCGTGGGCGAGGGCGCTGGCACGAACTCCATCTACATGGGCGTGAACCAGGACGTGTCCGATTTCACGGGGCAGCGTAATGCGCCGGTGATCGACGTCTCGAACGCGCATGTCGAGAATCCTTCGGCGGCGTACAACCTTGTCTGCAAGGGGCTGTACCTCGCCCATACGCCGGGTGCGCACACGACGGTGCGCGTGCACGACGGGGGCCACTTCCGCGCGATTGACGGACACGTCTATGTGGGCAACTACGCGACGGAGTCGAACCCGATCCCGACGACGAACTTTGTGGAGGTGACGGGCAGCGGGTCCTGGATGAGCTTCCAGCATTTCTACAACGACAACAAGAAGAACGGCATGGTGACGACGTTCCGCATCGCGGACGGCGGCACCGTGGAGATGCGCAACTTCGTCAATTCGGCGAAGGGCGAGCTGCACCTCATCGTGGACGGCGGCGTGTGGCGTCATCGCAACAACAACAACGCGACGCCGCACTTCCCCTCGTCGATGACGAGCGTCAAGGTGGGGCCGGGCGGTTTCTACACCTTTTTCAACAACGGCGCGGAGGATTATCCCGTCATCTGGGAGAAGGGGATCGAGGACGGACGGCGGCCTCCACATCACGCAGGGTTCGGGCGCAATGCCGCCCCTGCGGATCAACGCGGCGAACACGTACTGCGGGCCGACGGAGATCACCTTCACGCGCGTGTACCTCGGCAAGCAGGGCAAGCTGCCCTCCGGCACGGCGCTCACGGTCTCCAGCAACAACGGCGGACTCATCATCACGAACGGCGTGCAGGCGGTCGGGTCGTTCACCTTCGGCCATGACACGACCACCTATTCGCCCATCCTCGGCTTCGGGCCGGGCAGCCGCCTGGACGTGACAGGCGAGACGCACGTCGGCACGACCGTCTCCGCGCCGAAGCTCCATCTTTTCGAAAAGCAGGGCGGTACGGACGGCCTCTCGTCCCCCGGCACATACACGTACGTCACGGCGCGCGCCGAGGACGCGCGCGACCTCCAGCAGATGGCGCAGAAATTCACGTTCCCGCTCAAGCCAGACGGCGTGGACTACACGTGCTTCGTGGACGTGGAGGGCGACCGCGCGCTCCTGAAGGTGGCGGTGACGCCGGCGGGTACGCCGGCGACGATCGGTAACGTGCTCGTCGTGCCGTCCGATCCGGCGACGACGAATTCGCCGTCTGCAGCCGACGTGGCGGCGGCCAAGGCCATCATCTCCAATCCGGCCTACCCGGATAACGGGACGGTCGAGCTGGGAGCGCTCACGGGTTTCGCCGCGGGCGGCACGCTGACAGCCTGGGGCGGCACCACGCGCGTCGCGGACCTTTCGTTCATGCAGTCCGAGGCGAATCTCGTGCTGGGATTCGGGACGCTCGTCTACACGGGCCCGTCCGCCGAAATCCCCGGCCTGACGATCGACACCCAACCCAGCCGGTCGAGCGTCCTCTGCATCGCCGAGACGAACACGACGCTGTCCATTCGGTCGATGAACGCGATCCAGGGAAGCCTCTCGAAAATGGGGCCGGGCACGCTGCACCTGGCGGGCACCGGCGAGATTATGCTGCCGCACAACTCGAAGGACAACGGCAACGTCAACGGGATGACTCCTGCGGGTATCGGTCCGGGATCGGGCTTCCGCTTCTTCAACGTGAACGAGGGCAAGGTCGTGATCGGAACCGTCGGCGACCCTGCGGACGCGCCGACCGTGGTCTCGACGGGAGACTTCAGCGTGGGCTCCCAGTCGCACCGCATCGGGCAGGGCATCCAGACGACGGGCGAGCTCGTGATGAACAACGGCGTGCTCGATATCGCCACCATCCTCTACTTGGGCTATTACTCCGGACGCTATTCCGACTGCCCCGACCTCATCCTCCACCCTACCATCACGCAGAACGGCGGCGAGCTGGCCTACACGACGCTCCGCATGGGGCATGGCAACACCTCCTACTACCAGACGGCCTCGCCGAATCTCTTCATCCACGCCGGGACGAACACCTGCCGCGGCACGGCGGCGTTCGCGTATTCGGTGGTGCCGCTCGCGGACACCTACCGCGCGACCGTCGTGATCGACGGCACGGGCGTGATGCGCGTGGGGAGCAACCTTGGCCTCGGCTGGGTGGACAATGCGGCCGGCGTGGACCTGACGGTGACGGGCAACGGACGTCTGGAGGTGAGCAACACGCTCTTCCTCGCCTACAAGAACACGCGCGAGACGAACACGTTCCACCTGTCCGGGAACGGCGTGGTGCGCGTCCGGAGCATCAGCGGAAACGATGCCTCGTTCGCGTACCCCGTACACGCCTGGTTCGACGGCGGCACCGTCGAAAGCCTCGTGAACACGACGGCGTACTCGGAATTCCAATATCTCCAGCACGCCTATATCGGCGCGGGCGGCCTGAACGTGGATCTCTCGCACCAGACCGACCTCGAGGGGCCGACGGGGTACTGCCTGCGGTTCCGTCAGGCGTTCGAGCACGACCCGGATCTGGGGGACACGCCCGACGGCGGCCTCACGTTCCGTGGCGCGGGCACGGCCGCGTTCTTCACGTCGTTCGAAGACGGCACGTTCACGGGACCGATCCGCGCGTTTGACGGCGCGCGCCTGCTGCCATACGCCGAACATGCGGCACCGTTCGCGTTGGAGATGGCGGCGGGGACGCGCCTGCACGATTTCGACGGAACGGCTTCCGTCATGAAGGATCTCACGCTCGGCACGGCAGGGGCGACGGATCCGGTGTTCCTGGAGCTGCGGCGCGACGTGCCGACGCAGGGCTTCGTCGTCACGAACAGCCTCTCCATCCTCTCGCCCGTGGCGATCACCACGGGCGCGGGGGACCGCGACTACTCGCCCGTGGTGGCGCCCGGCACGTACACCGCGCTCGTGTATGCGGCGTCGAACGCGGACGTGGACCTCTCGAAGTTCACGCTGCCCGCCGACGCCGCGCCGACGGCGACGATCTCGGCCGAACAGGTGACTGTGGCAGGTGGCGCATACGACGGCATGAAGGCCGTGGTGGTGACGATCGCCGGCGCGAGTGGCTCGGCGAACGGCAACGCGTGGACGTCCGTCACGGACGGCGGCGACTGGAGCGACGCGTCGAACTGGTCGAACGCGACGGCCGGCGCGCCGAACGGGCCGTGGGAGCAGGCGACGTTCAACCCCGCGACAAAGGCCGGCGTGGCCGTGACGCTCGACGAGGCGGTGACGCTCGGCGGCCTCACGTTCAACGCGGGCGGCGCGTCGTACGGCTACGCGCTCTCCGGGCAGGGGCTCACGCTCGACAACGGCGCGCAGACGGCCGTGATGGCGAACGCGAGCGGCACGAACACGGTCGCGTCCGCCCTTGCGCTCGCCTCGTCCGCGCAGTTCCAGACGACGGACGGGAACGAGCTGCGGATCGCGGGCGGCGTCTCGGGCACGGGCGACCTGGGCGTGAACACGCACGTCGCGGCGGGCGCGGGGCAAGTGAACCTGAAGGTCAATTCCGGCTACGCGGGCAAGATCACCCTGGGCAGCGGACGCGTGGTGATGGACGACCTTTCCTTCCTCCAGTCAGCCGACCAGCTCACGCTCGGCAACGGCACGCTGCTCTACACGGGGCCGGACGCGACGATCCCCGGATTCCAGTTCGATTCGGAGGCCGGTCGTTCCGCCGTGTTCGAAAGCGACGCGGACGTGACGGTGTCCGACGCCATCACGCGCACGGGCGAGGCGAGCGCGTTCCTCAAGCGCGGCAACGGCACGCTTCACCTAAACGGCACGGGCACGCTGAACGTCAACACCAAGACGGACAATTCCGGGTCGGGCTCCAATACGGTCACGGCAAACGGCGACGGGCCGAACAAGGCCGTGCGCGGATTCACGGTTGCCGACGGCACGTTCGTGATGGGCGAGGTGGACGATCCCGAGAACGCGCCGACCGTCTCCGAAACCGGCGACAGCTGCGAGATTGCGGTGGGTTCGCTCGCCACCCAGTCCGGGTCCGCCACGTTCGTGTTGAACAACGGGCTCTGCACCGCGGTTGGATCCTTCTACGTTGGCTACTACGCCGTTAACACGCCAGTCAGCACGCTGGTCTATCGGCAAAACGGCGGTTCGCTCAGGGTCGGGGCCAGTTTCATGTGCAACTACTACAACAAGTCGAAGCAGAAGGGCAATTCGCTCGGTGTCGCCTCGTGATGAACGGCGGCAGCTTCGCGACGGCGGGCAACATGCACTTCGCCTACTCGAACACCGCGAACAAGGCGTACGTGGACCTGAACGGCGGCGTCCTCACGTGCAGCAACACGCTCTATGCGGCGTACAGGGGCGGCAACGACGTGACGGTGCGCCTGAACCCGAACGGCATGTTCCGCTGCAACGCCTACTCGGCGACTGCGGCAGGATCCACGACGCGTTTCTACGGCAACGGCGGCACGTTCCGTCCGCTCTGCCGCTCGGCGGCGGCGCAGACGATGGCGGCGGACATCTTCACCCATCTCTACGCCTCCACGAACGGCCTTGTGGTGGACACCTCCGAGACGCTGAACGGCGCGCCGTTCACGATGGCGCAGGCCATCCTGCACGACCCCGCGCTCGACGCGGCGGCTGATGGCGGTCTCGTGAAGCGCGGCGCGGGCTTGCTCACGCTCACGGGCGCGAACACCTACACGGGCGGAACGGTCGTGGAAGGGGGCATCCTCGCGCTCTCGGGCGCCGGGACGCTCGGTGCTGGCGGCGGACTTGCCGTCGCGGACGGCGCGATCTGCGACCTCGGCGGCAAGGCGCAGGCGGTGGGCGACGTGGTGGCGTCCGGCCTCGTGCGGAACGGATCGCTCACGGTCGGCGGCACGGTATGCGCGACGGCGAACGGCATCTTGTCGGTATACGGCGACCTCGCGCTCGCGGACACGGCGGCGGTGGACTTCGCGGCGGTTCCGAACGCGGACGTGGCGGCGGGCGTGCCGCTCGCGGCGGTGTCCGGCACGGCGACGTTGCCTAACAAGGCGCCTGCGTTGAACGCCGAGAATGTGCGTAACGTTGTCTTCAGGCAGATGGACAACGTGATCTACGCGTTTCCGGCCCCCGGCGGCACGACGATCATCTTCAGGTGAGAATAACTATGAGCTATCGTCTACCGTCTGTCGTCTGTCTGATGACGACTGTTCTCGTTGTGCTAGGTGGCAGGGCTGGGACGCTCGACCTCGCAGTGCGCGGACATGCGCCTGAGTACGCGATCGTGCGCGCCGCGGACGCGTCGGCGTCGGTGAAGTATGCGGCAGAGGAGCTGCGCGACTTCACGGAGCGGATGACGGGCGTGCGGCTGCCGATCGTGACGGATGAGGGTCCATTGCCGCCGAAGGCGATCGTGTTGAGGAAAAATGCCAGTGGCGACGACGCCTTCCGCCTCGTGGCGCGGCCGCCGCACCTGTACGTGGAGGGCTCCGACGTGCGCGGCGTGCTCTACGGCGTGTACGAGCTCCTGGAGCGCTACGGCGGCTGCCACTGGTACGCCTCGTGGCACACCGTCGTACCCGCGCGCGACGCCTTCTCCGTGCCCGACGACCTCGACGACGCGCAGGCGCCCGCGTTCCTCTGCCGCGACGTCCACTGGTGGGACTACTTCAAGGGCGACTTCGCCGCGCGCAACCGCGTGAACGGCGGCTTGAACAAGCTGAAGGAACGGCATGGTGGCAACACGTGGCGCTTCGGCGGCGGCCTCGGCAACTGCCACACGTTCGAGCGCCTCCTGCCGCCGGATAAATACTTCGACGAACACCCCGAATACTTCAGCATGGTGAACGGCGTGCGCCTGAAGGAGCGCACGCAGCTCTGCCTCACGAACCCCGACGTCCTGCGCCTCGTGACCTCGAACGTGCTCGCGCGCATCCGCAAGGATCCGGGCGCGAAGTTCTACGGCGTGAGCCAGAACGACTGGCGCAACTGGTGCGAGTGCCCCGCGTGCAAGGCCGTGGACGACGAGGAGGGCTCGCACGCCGGCACGGTGGTGCGGTTCGTGAACGCGATCGCGGAGGCGGTGGAGAAGGAGTTCCCCGACAAGATCATCGAGACGCTCGCCTACCAGTACACGCGCCACGCGCCGAAAAAGACGAAGCTGCGCCACAACGTGATTCCCTGCCTCTGCTCGATCGAATGCGACTTCTCGCGTCCGCTCGCCACGAGTCCGTGCCCCGACAACGTCAGCTTCCTCAAGGACATCGAGGACTGGAACCGCCAGACGGACTGTCTCTACGTGTGGGACTACGTGACGGACTTCCGCTGCTACCCGCATCCGTTCCCGAACGTGTACGTGATGCAGGAGAACGTGAAGTTCTTCCGCGACCACGGCGTAAAGATGCTGTTCGAGCAAGGCGCGTGCCAGGGACGACACGCGGGCTTCGCCGAGCTGAAGGGGTGGCTGCTCGCGAAGTGGATGTGGAATCCCGATCTGCCGGCGGAGCCGCTCATCGCCGACTTCTTCAACGGCTACTACGGCAAGGCCGCGCCGATCGTGCGCGCCGTGTTCGACGAGGCGCATCGCCGCGAGGCGGCGTACGTGGGGACAGACCCTTCGCGCACGCTGAAGATCTACGAGGACGTGACGTCGGCAAAGTGCCGGGAGGTGCTGGACGACGATTTCGTGGCTTGGGCGCAGGAGCAGATGAAGAAGGCGGAAGAGGCCGTGTCGGGCGAGCCGCCAGTCTATTCGTACAACGTGCGGATGACGGCGTTTTCGTTTGACTACATCCGCCTCGAGCGCCTGCGGCGCGGCAAGGCGCTGGATTTTACGAACAGGCCTACAACCGCGGGAGGGTCGCAGCTTGCTGCGACCGAAAAAGAAATGCAAACCCTTGCGCAATCCCTTCTCGCGCGGATGGACGAGGCGAAGGACATCCGCCTCTCCTCCGGCAACGTGAAGGACCGCCACGCGGCGACGGTGCGCGCGTGGAAGGCGGTCGCAGCAAGCTGCGACCCTCCCGGGGCGGTGGGTTCTGTCGCAGCAAGCTGCAACCCTCCCGGTGCGATCGCGCCGTTCGGCACGATCCCTGATTCGTCCCTCCGCATCGCGAAGCAGGGCGAGTGGGCGGACTACCGCGACGATCCCGCCGCGCGGGACGGACGGGCCATCCGCATCTCGAACGTCCACTACGGCTGGTGCGTGACCTTCCACATGGACAACGTGAAGTTCCGCCCCGGGCACACCTACACGCTCAAGGCGCGCGTGCGGGTGGAGAAGAAGCCGGGCGTGTCCGGCAAGGCGTTCTGGGCGGGCGTTTACAGCAACGAGCTGCGGAAGGGGTGCGGGCAGATCACGGTCAAGACCGACGCCTTGCGCGATGATGGATATGTTTGGTATACTGTCGCCACATGGAAACCCGGACGCGAGGAGTATTTCTGGATCGGCGTGGGGCAGTTCGACAAGAAAGTCGGCGCAGCGGTCGAAAGCGTCTGGGTGGACGAGATTCTGATCGAGGAAAAGGAGTAGCGCGATGAAGAGAGTCTTGTTAGCGGCGTTGGCCGCGTGCGGCGCGTGGGCGGCGTACGCCGAGGACATCGGCGTGGCGTACGACGCGAACGGCGACGTCACGGTGGCGGCCGGCGGCGAGATTACGGTCGGACCGAACGGCGCCTCGACCAACAACAGCCAGGGCGTGACCGTCACGTTCGAGGGCGGTGGCACGATCAAGGCGATCAAAACCGACAACAACGGTACGGTACAGTCGTATCATCGCCTGTGGCGGGACTATTTCATCAATGGCACGGTCACGTACGACGGCTCCGAACTGGCATCCGGCACCGCGCCGTCGTTCAGACGCAGCGTGATTGCCACGAACGGAACGCTCGTCGTTTCCGCGGATCGGTCTACGATCTGGTTCGGATCCTCCGATTCGAACCGTGCGAGGAACTACCCGTTGTATGATGTGCCGAACATCACGTTCGCGGCGGGCCGCGGCACGATTGTTCTGGACGGCGAGGTGACGCTGCGCGACGATCCGGGCATCAACTCCTCGGGAATCACCTTCAACCCCAACAAGGCGCGGCTCGCCATCGCCGGGCAGGGCATCGTCTCGAACCGCACGGTGTGGTCCACCAAGCGGGTGAACTTCGACGCCTACGGGTCGGTGATCTACCTGCTGGACGAGTCGTACATCCCTGAGGGAGTGACGCCGGTCATCAACGGTAGGACGTTCCGCATCCGCCCGTCGGACATCGTCGTCACCAACGAACTCGCGGACAGCGGGAACAGCGCCGCGCGCGTCTTCTGGCGGGAGAAGGAAGGGGCGGGCGTCGTGCCGTTCGATATCGACCTCAAAGGCGGCACGCTGGAATTGATGACGTCACGGCCGACCTACGAGTTCGCGGGGAAGATCTACCGTGGCGGCACGATCGACCTGCAAGGCCCCTATACGCGCACGATCAACGAGATCGAGGGTTCATTCGTCTTCAAGAACAGCACGTCGTCCGAAGGGACGGTCGTCATTCGGAAAGTGAACCCCGGTTCGCGTCTGAGCGACGGCGGGCGCGTGAGGCTTGTGTTCGAGGAAGGGGCGTTGCCCGCGAACGCCTGGACGGTGGTCGACGCAGGCGTGACGTACGTGTTCGTGCCGGCTGCCGACGGCTCGGTGGATGTGTCGGGCCTCTCAGGCTTCTTCAGTTCGTCGCGCGCCTCGTCGCACTTCCTGCCGCTTGAGAACGCTTCCGTCGCGTCGGCGGCGCTGGCAGGCTATCCGTCTGCCAAGATCGGCGTGACGAACGGCGCCATCGTCTCCGTTTCGCTTGACGGCACCAATGTGCCGACGGTGGTGAGCGGCGACGGCACAATCGCCGTGGGTGCGCCGAACTGGGAGTCCGTCGTGGGATTGTGGCTGGACGCCTCCCAGCCGTACGACACGTCCACGAAGGGCGCGCCGTACTATGCGCCACCCGGCATCACGCGCGAAGGCTATGACTTCGGCAACATTTTCTTCACGAACGGCTATCCGTTCGTCGAAGCGTGGTACGACGTGCGCGGAACCGAGCGCACGTGGCGACTCTACAACGGCCGTTACTATCAAGGCAATCAGTTCCAGGTGTTTACGCACGTCTATCCGTATCTGGCGCAGGGCACCATTGCGGGGCGGACGATGTCCTACATGACCTTCGGCGTGAACAATGCCTCGAGTTCGACGTGGTCGTACGACGGTCCCGACAAGCCAAGCGTGACAACCGGAATGGGCGGGAACCGGCGGATATACGTGACAGATAGACCTGCCGTTCCCACGGCCGTCATCATGGTTTTCGGTTCGCAGCTCGGCGGCGGGGCGGCGATGCTCGGCGGCGGTTCGTTCGCGCGTGCGGGAAATACGCTGGCCGATTCCGTCTGCAGCGCGGCGCCGGCGAACACGGACATCTGGCTGGACGGCGAGAAAATCGACCCGACGGCGGCGCACTTCAACGGTGGCTGGCAGATCGTCTCCGTCGTCGGCGCGGCGGTGGCCACGATCGATGCCCTTGGAGAGAATGTGAACTATCCGGACGCCGGCGGACAGAACTACGGCGAGGTCCTCTTCTTCACGAACACGGTTACGGACGTGGAACGGCGGCGGGTGGAGGCCTATCTCGCGCAGAAGTGGGGCGTCTCCACATATCAGCACGGCGCGGGCGCAGATGCAAAACCGGTGCGCGCCGAGGGAAGGACGGGGACGGTCGTCGTGATTGACGGTGAATGGCGACGTCTCCATTTCCGAGCCGTTGCCGTGGACGGCGGCGGACGTGCCGGCGGAAGGGCGCGTGGACTGGTACGACGCGGACGACGTCGCTTCGCTGGAGATTGAGACGCAGGCGAACGCGGTCGTGCGGCAGTATCCGCACGGCAAGACGCGCGACACACTGACGAGCGGTTGCTTCCTGTGGGGAGCGGGCAACCGGATGCCGTTCGCCGTGACGGGGGCGCGCGGCCTCGGCGCGGAGCGGACGTGGCTCGACTACAACCATCCCAGTGGATTCCAGCCAATGACCTCTGACGGCAACGTCTTGCGCTTTATTCCGTACAACAAGTCGCCTTCTTCCGGGAATGCCGTCTCCCAGACCTTCCGCACGCTGCTCGTGGCGCTCGACTCGGGCCGTGGCGGCGGCGGCACGGTGATCGCCTCCGGCACCGTGAACGGTGGCAGCGGCGATTTCCGCAGGCGTGAATCCGCGTCGCTGGCCGACCCCATCTGGCCCTCGACCTGCTCGGCGAACGTCAAGAACGGCGTGACGCGCCTCAACGGCGCGGCGGTCGATCCGGCGAGTGGGTTCACGGGCGCGCCGGAGGTGCTGTCGCTGACGGCGGCGGGGAACGTATCGGCGCTCTGCGTGGACACCTACTCCAATACGGAATCCGCAAATGGCGTCCTCAAGCAACAGGGAACCGTCCAGGGCGAGATGCTGCTGTACGATTCCGAGCTGGACGCCGACGTGCTGGCGAACCTGGAGGCGTACCTGATGGGCAAGTGGACGGGCGTGCTGCCGGACGGCTGGAGCGACCTGCGCGAGGCGACGGTGACGGCGGGCACGGGTACCGTGAGCGCGGTGGCCGCGAAGCTGCCGAAGTTCGGCGACGGCTTCACGGGCTCGGTCGCGATGCCGGATGCGGCGTTCGCGTTCACGTTCGATGGCGTGGCGGGCGCGGTGGACAAGCCGTTCGTCGCGCGCGGCGCGACGCTCGACCTGCCGGCCGCCGTGGCGGTGACGGTCGACTGCGTGAACATGCAGGGCGCGAAGGCGACGAGCGTGCCGCTCTTCGATGTGGCCGGGTTCGCGAATCCCGTGGCATGGACGCTCACGGCGACGAATGCGGGCGGCAAGGATCTGCGTCTTCGCGAGGAGGACGGCAAACTGATGCTGGATCTCCTTCCCGGCGGCCTGACGGTCATCTTACGCTGATTGCATCAGATTTGTTTGGACACACGATCAACCCAGGAGGGGACGAATGTCCGGAGTGACGAGGATTGTTCGCAAATCGTACCGGTCAATTCTGGTGATTCTCTCGGTTGCCGGGTGTCTGACGACACCGGCCGCCGTGACGGTGCGTGTGAAAACGAGTGCGGCGGGCGTGCCGCAGATTCACGTGGACGGGCGGCCGGTTCGTCCGCGCATGTTCTGGGGATGGCACGGGCACCGTCCAATCATCGCCGGGACGGAATGGAAGTCGTTTGCGTTCGAGGTGACGCCGAAGTCGGGCGATCCGGGCACCTTGCACCTGCGGATTCCGTCGGGCAGGGATGTGGAGCTGCTGTTCCGCAACGTGCGCATCGTCGATGTGGAGACGGGGGCGGACTACCTCGACCCGGCGTCGCTCGCGTCGCCTGAAACGTTCGCGAAGGCCTGGACGATTTTCGACAACGACACGGCGGGACACGCCGAACTCAAGGACGGTTGCCTGCGCATGACGGGCTGGGCGAAGGTGCGCGGACCGAAGCGGCCGCCGCATTTTCACTGCTATACGAAGCGGACGCCGTTCGTGCCGGGGCATGCCTACCGCGTCTCGTTCGAGGCGAAGGCGTCGAAGCCGGACGTGCCGATCACGCCGGCCGTCTACACCTGCCGCAACGGCGTCTACACGCGCTGGCCGTTCAAGGGCGACGACCCGTTCCCCCACGAGGTGAAGCTGGCGGCGGAGGCGGGCGTGGACTTCGTCTCGTTCATGGCGCCGAAGACGATCTGGACGGACGACGAGTCGTACGACTGGAGCGAACTCGACGATTACTGCGACGAAATCCTGTCCGTCAATCCGAAGGCGCTGCTCATCCCGCGCATCAAGCTGGAGACGGGCGGCTGGTGGACGCGGAAGTATCCCGACGAGGTGATCATGTTCGCCGACGGACAGAAGGGCCCTGCGCCGTCGATCGCAAGCCGGCGTTACCGCGCGCTCGCCTGCCGGTTCCTCACGGCGATGGTGCGCCACCTCTGCGAAAAGTACCCCGACAACTTCGCCGGCATCCATCCGGCGGCACAGAATTCGAGCGAGTTCTTCTACTGGGACACGTGGCGCAACCCCTACTGTGGGTACGATCCCGCCACGCAGGCGGCATTTGACGCCTGGCGGCGTCGCCACGGGCGCGCGCCGGTCCCGGTGCCGCCGCTTGCGGCACGGAAGCTGGACATCTTCACGTCGCCGACGCTGGCCGACCCGGTGAAGGACCGTGCGCTCGTGGATTTTCGTCTCTACCAGCAGGAGGAGATGGCGGACTTCGTCGCCGAGGTCGCCGCCGCCTGCCGAAAGGCGTCTGGCGGCACGAAGCTCGTGCTGATCTTCTACGGCTACCAGTGGGAGTTCGCCGGCCATTCGCGCGGGGCCGGCGCCTCCGGCCACTACGGCGTGACGCATCTCCTCGACCGCGCGGCGGGCGACATCGACATCCTCTGCTCGCCCATCTCCTACTTCGACCGCGCATGGGGCGGCACGGCGCCGGCGATGAACGCGGCGGAGACGGTGATGCGGCGCGGCGTGCTGTGGCTGTTCGAGGACGATGCGCGCACGTTCCTCGAGCCCAACAAGGCGGCGCACGCGCACGAGGGCGTCTGCAAGGACCTCCTCCAGACGCAGCAGGTTCTCCAGCGCAACACGGCGCAGGAGATCGTCCGCGGGTTCGCGTGCTGGTGGATGGACCTGCCCGCGCGCGGCTGGTACGACGACGCCCGGCTGTGGGAGGTGATGACGCGCCTGGGACCGTTCGACCGCGCGATGCTCAAACGCGCCCGGCCGTTCGAGCCCGAGGTGGCGGCCATCGTGGACGAGGAGTCGATGATGTACCTTTCGCTCGGACGGCTTGCGGGGCCGTTCGTGTCGCACGCGCGCGCCGCGCTCGGCCGCGCCGGCGCGCCGTACGGACAGTATCTGCTGGCGGATGTCCTTGCGCGTCCGATTCCGGCGAAGCTCCAGTTCTTCCAGAGCGCGTGGTACATGACGCCCGAGAAGCTCGCGGCCATCGAGGCGCAGCGCGCGGCGGCGCCGGGCGTCACGCGCGTGTGGTGCTGGGCACCGGGCTACCTGACTCCGGAGGGCAAGAGCCTGGGCGGCATCGCGCGGCTCACGGGCTTCACGGCGCGTGCGATGCCGCCAACCACGGGCGCGGCGCGCGCGACGGAGGAGGGACGGCGGCGCGGGCTGCCGGAGACGATCTCGCGGGACGAATCTCGGCCGTTTGTGGATCTCTTCGGCGTGGAGGCGACGGAATCCGAGACGTGGGCGCGCTTTGAGGACGGCACGCCCGCCATCGCGGTGCGGCCCGGAACGCCGAGCTGCCCGACGGAACTTGTCCGCGCGCTGGAAGACCTCGCGGGCGTGCACCGCTACGTGCGCGACGGCCACGCGACGGCGTGGGCGGCAGAGGGATGGCTTTCCGTGATGGCGGACGCGAACGGCGGGCCGGTGACGCTCGACGTGGGCGTGCCGGAGCCGGTCGTCGATGCACTTACGGGCGCGAAGGTGGCGGATGGCCCGACCTTCACCCTCCAGATGCTCTCCGGCGAGACGCGCCTCTTTGCATTTGGCAGATGAACCGAGTTTTGGTAGTATATGTACGCAAGTTTTACTGACGGATAGGTTAAGGAGAAAACATGAGACGTTCCACAATCCATGTGAGACCCCTCGTCGCGCTTCTGGGTGCCGCGTTCTGCGCCGGTGCGGCGCTGGCCGCGGACTACACGCTGACGAACACGACGGTCGAATGGCCGTCGTCGAACGAGGCCGAGAACGTGTCGGGCAACAGGTTCACCATCGTCGGCGACGTGACGGTGGTGATCACCAACGTGACGGTGGCGAACGTCTCCTTGGGGGCCTTGCGGGCGAGCATGGTCGTCACCGACGGCGCCACGCTCACGGTCGATTTCACGGACGTCGAGGCCAGCCGAATTCGCATCTGGGGCACGCTTGTGACGCATGGAACGGGAAAGATTCGCATGAGGGGCGATACGACGCGCATTGCCTACGGGCTCGATGGCTCGGCCGTCCAGCCTTTGCCACAGGCAGTCTTTGACGCGCCAGACTTCGCCTTCATCGATGCGAATGGTGATGTGTTGGACATTCCGCTGACTTTCAGCGGTCCTTCGGCCGTGCGGCGGTGGCCGTCTTGCGGGCGGGCTTTTTCGGTCGCCAACATCTGCCTGATCGGCGACGAGGGCGTGCGGCTGGCACCGGACGAGGGCACGGACGCCATTACGCTTTCCTCCGCTGGACTCAGGAACCTCGTGCTCGTCGACGACACGTCGCTCGACCCGTCCACGAAGGTGAACGTGCCGACGGGCTGCGGACTCTACATGAAGCCCGCCACCTATTCGACGAACTCGCTCGGTTGGGCGGCGAGAGTGTGGGGGACCAATTCGACGGACGTTGTGCTGTCTGGCGGCAAGCTGTCGCTCCAGTCGATGCCCGACCATGTCTTGGCCGGCGACATCACCGGCACGGGAACGGTGGCGATGGAGATCGTGAACACGCATGTCGGGATGTCTGACGAATATTCCTGGCTGCTTGGCGAAAACTCGTTCGAGGGGAGCGTAATCGTGACGGGGGGCTCAGGGAGCAGCAGAGCCTACGACAGCTTGAACTTCGGCGCGTCGTCCATGCCGGGCCACGCGACGAACAAGGTGACGCTTGCCGCATGGTCGCAGCTGGCGTTCTTCGCGCCGGACGGGACGTTCGCGCCGAACGTCACGGTCGGCGAACTGTCAGCAGCCAACGAGACGAGCCTTCTCCACGTCAAGGAGGGTCAGACAGTCACGATCAACGCGTTTACGGGGATGTTCAGGAAGCGTGGCGGAGGGACGGTCGTGTTCGGCCCGGACGCGGGAGCGGTCACCTCCTACCAAATCGGAGATGGAGTGGTCTACAAGAAAGGCGACTCGGTAGCCGAAGCCTCGGTCGGCACGTACGTGAACGAGGCAACGGGCACGAACGTCCTGGTGCTGGGCGGCGCGCCGCTTTTCACGGACGCCTCGTCAAACTACGCGGTGCAGGCGGCGGCGGGTGCGCGGGTGCGCGTGCTGGCCGACGGCAACGTGCCGGTGATCGCCGGCGGCGAGGGAACGGCCGTGATCGAGACGCGCGACTGGCGCGACCGGGCGGCGCTCTGGATCGATCCCTCCACAACCGAGCCCGGCCCGTTCGGCACGTGCGCAAAGGACGAGTGGTGGTCTGTCATCTCCACTTCAATCTCGAACAGATTTGTGAATGAGGCCCATGCGTCGGGCGGAGGCCTCTACATCGAATACATGCCCGACTGTCGTCCCGACCGCACCTACTACTTTGGGCGCAACGGTCGCAACTACCAACATTTGGCCGACAAAACCAATCCGTACGCAGAATGCCTGCAGTCCGTCTACGCCTACCAGAAGTTCAACGGCTGCAACGGTCTCACCACGATCTGCTGCGTGGGCAGCTCCCGCCGAATTCCGCTTGCCAAAGGAGATGTGAAAGGTGATTCCACTACGTCTATTCCCGCGAATATGGTGGTGATGGTGTTCGGTTCGCATGACGGCGGCGGCAAGGCGCTGGTGGGCACGTCGGACGGCGCGTTCGCGCGCACGGCAGGCCTTGCCAACGGCCTGACGACGAGTTCGAGCGCGAAGATTTGGCTGGATGGCGTGAAGGTGACAAGTCCGAACACCCAGACGCTCAACGGCGGCTGGCAGATCGTCTCGATCGACACGACGGGACACGACGTGAACGGTTTCGGCTGGGCGAATAACTACAATGACGCCGGCGGACAGAACTACGGCGAGATCCTCGTGTTCACGAACGCGCTCTCGGACGTGGAGCGCACGCTGGTGGAAAGCTACCTGGCGAAGAAGTGGGGCATCTCGACGTACGCGGGCGGGACGGCGACGCCGACCGTGCGCGCCGTGGGGCGGACGGGCACGATCGAGGTTCCGTCCGACACGCAGGTGACGCTGGGCGGCTGCTACGCCGGTACGGTCGACGTGAAGGCGGGCGCAACATTGACGATTTCAGAACCTCTGCCGCCCACGGCCGACGAATTGCCGACGACGGGACGCGTGGGTTGGTTCGACCCAGATGCGGAAGGCGCGCTTTACCAGCCGATCAGTTCGGGTGCGCGGGCAGAGGAGGTCTCGGCCGTTGCATTCAAAGGGCAGACGGCAGATGCGCTTGCCGACGGTGCATACTTCCTGTGGGCGGCCGGATCGCGTCGGCCGTTCCGCGCCATCGGCGCACGCGGCTGGGGCCCGGAGCGCGCATGGCTCGACTTCCAGGAACTCGACGTCAGCAGTATGACGACCGACACGGGCAACTGCCTGCGGCCGCGCACGTATCCCAGCACGACGCCTTTGACTGACAACAGCAGCGCAAATATCACGATCCCCTGCCGGACGGTGTTCATCGTCTCGGACTCCTTCCGTGGCGGCGGCTCGCCCGTGCTGGGGGGCGTTTCGGGAGGAAACGGAATTGCGGTTCGCCCCGCCGGCGACTACAAGGCGGCGATTTGGGGGAGCGGCACGCACGCACGCATAACGGGCGGCGAGACGCGTCTGAACGGCGTGCGCGTGGCGTCGCCTACCGAGACCGGCTTCACGGGCGCGCCGGAGGTGTTTTCCTTCAGCACCACGGCGGACCAGGTCATCGGTTGCTTCGGTAATCTCTACAACACGCAGAAAGGCGTCAACTACGGCGAAGTGCTCGGGGAGATTCTGTTGTACAACCAGGTGCTGACCGGCACCGACCGGCTGGCGGTGGAGGCCTACCTGATGGGCAAGTGGTGCGGCACGTTGCCGGAGGGCTACAGCGACCTGCGCGAGGCGACGGTGACGGGCGCGGGCACGGTGGTGGCGTCGGCGGAGAAGATGCCGCGCCTCGACGCGGCGTTCGCGGGAACCGCGAAGGTTACGGGCGAGTCGGCCGTGTTCGACGTGGTGATTGATCCCGTCGCCGAGACGGTGACGGGCGCGCTCGTTGCGACGAACGCCACGCTGGAGCTGCCGGCGAGCGCCACGATCAACGTCTCGTTCACGTCGAAACCCATCCATGGCGGCGCATGGACGCTCGTGGACGTGGGGGCGATGTCAACGACGAACCTCGAATGGACGGTGAATGCGTCCGTCGTGGGCATGTCGGTCGTCAAGACCGTGTCGCCCGCGCGCGTCGCGATCGAGGTCCTTCCCGCCGGGACGACAATCCTCTTCCGCTGACAAGCACGGCCGCAATCTTGAAAAGGAGAATTCGATATGAACGCGAAAAAAACGATTGGCCTTGTTTGGGCGGTGGCAATCGCCGTCGTTGCGCAGGGAGCCGAAGTCGAATCGGTCAAGAGCGCAACCGGGCAAGGCGTCTCGATCTTTGACCCTGCCACATGGGGCCTTGCGGATGCCCTGTCGTCCGCCGACGACTACATCCTCAAGCACAACGGCATTTCCGTGAACCCAAGCCGCTACATGGACGCGACGACGAAAGTCGCCACGTTCCCCGGCAACTCGCTGCATCTGCGCGCATCGTTCCAGCCGGATGGCTATGGGTATGTCCTTGAATTCCCGCGTGCGGGACTCTTCTTCGACCAGAATGGCATCTTCCGTACGTGGGACACGTCCACGACGCCGAGAACGATCGGCGTGACGGGAACGGCCATCACCGTGACGAGTCCAGATTCCGCACCGGCGAAAATCATGTCCACGGCCGCGCCCCCCGGCGTCATGACCTTCGATTTCCGCGCGCCGCTGAACGGCGCGGTCGGGACGCGGCTGCAGGTGCAGCGGTACTCGAACGCAACCTATCCGGGTACCGTGACGCTCCGTCTCCTGAACGCCTGCACGAACTTCTTCGGCACGATCCGCCTGGAAGGCAACAAGAGCACGCTGGTGCTGGGAACGCCGGAGTTTCCGGGGACGGTGCGGCTGTGCTACACGACGGCGGGCGGCACCAGCACCCTGACGGCGCTGGATGGCGTGAACGCGTCGGTCAAGACGGTCATCGGCGAGAACGCCCCCGTGACGATTGCCGTGCCGCAGGCGGATTCATTTGAGATCGGCGACCTGACGCTGGCGGGCGGCACGATTTCGTTTGCGCCCGTGGGTTCGGGCACGAACACGCATGCCGCCGTGCTGGCGGTGACCAATTCGCTCGTCCTTTCGTCGCCCGTGACGATTGCGTATCCGGCGGGCGCGGCGGCGTTCCGCGCGGCGCCGCTCGACGACCTGGCGGCGGCCGTGACCGTGCTGACGCTGCCGGTCGGGAAGGGGACGCTTTCCGCGAGCGACTTCACGCTTTCCATCGAGGCGCAGCCTGACGTCTGCGGCGCGCTTCCGCACAGCCCATATCTGGCGGTGCGGACGGTCGATGGCCTCCAGCGGCTCGTGGTGGCCTACGACCAGCCGGTCGTTGTTCAGACGTTTCCCGACTACTCCAACAACGGAGGGTCCTCTTTCCTGGAGGCGAACAAGGGCCGGTGGTCGGACGGGCAGTTGCCGGGCCCCGGCAAGCACTACTTCGTTCCGGCAAATGTCCAGCTCATGACGGTGAACAACGTGCCGTTCACCGGTGAGTCGTTGACGGTGCGCGGAACGCTGGCGATCTGCGCGCAACGCTTCACCGTGACGGCCATTTCGTTTCTGGGCGGGGCGACCATCTACGAATACTCAAGCAATCCAGTCCTTGACGGGCCGGTGACGACTTTCGGCACGGATGCCGTCCGCGTGCGCCCGTCGCCGGGCAACACGCTCACGTTCTCCGGCGAGCTTTCGGGCACGGCGCCTTTCCGCCTCCTCTACTACGAGCAAAACGGCGTCGGGAGGAACCTCGGTGTGAGGTTTTCGCACGACAACACGTCGTATGTCGGTAAGTTTGATTTCGCCGTGGCGAACACGAGCGGGCTCAGCAGCGACTACGCAGACGGGAACACAAGCATAAAGCTTCAGGTTGCCGACCAGCGGGAGTTGGGCGGCCCGCTTCCCGCCTTTGCGTACGACGCGCTCACGCTCAACAGCCGCATGGGCGTGGAGGCAGTCGATTCCTTAGTGTTTGACGAACCGACGCGCGGGCTCTATGTCTACACGAGCGGGCGCGTGGACGTGCCGGCCGGGAAGCAGCTGGCATTTGCCCAGCCCATTACCTGGCGCGGGAGCCTGATGAAATACGGCGCTGGCACGCTGGCGTTCGGAGGCGTCTCCGCGCCGAGGTTTTACTATCAGAGCGCGTTTCATGACACGCCGATGCCGACGGCAGACAAGATCATGCGTACGACCGTGCTGGAGGGCGGCGTGAAGGCGCTCACGACGAATGCCTTAGACGGATGCGAGCTGGAGATCTGCTCGGGCGCGTCGCTCGTGCTGGACGCAGCCCCGACGAACGCGGACGTGCAGGCGTACGGGTTCGTCAACGCGAAGTGGGGCACGCCGTTCGTGCTGCCCGAAGGGGTGACGACGGTTCCGGTGACGTTCGACTTTGGCGGCAGGGAACCCGATTTCGCGGTGCGCACGCTCGGCATCTGCACGGTGAGGTCGGACGCGACGGGCGTCTCGAAGGCGCTGTTCGCGCCGAAACCGCCGAGCCGCTACAGCGCGCGGGTCTTGTCGGCGGTCGACGCCGTAACGGGCCTGACGACCTACTCCGTGCAGATCGCCCGGAGCGGTCTCACGGTCATCTTCAGGTAGAGGAGATGTTGGAATGATGCGTAGCAAGGTTTGGGTTTTTGCAACGATAGGCCTGGCTGGCGCGCTTGCGGTGTCGGCGGGGACGCTCGACCTCGCCGTGCGCGGTCGCGCGCCTGAGTACGCGATCGTACATGCGGCGGACGCGTCGCCGTCGGTGAAGTACGCGGCAGAGGAGCTTCGCGACTTCACGGAGCGCCTCACGGGCGTGCGCCTGCCGATCGTGGATGTGGCGGACGCGGCACGCGCGCCCCTCCCGCCGAAGGCCGTGTTCCTCAACATGTCTCGTCCCTCGTCTCAGGTCTCATGTCCGCTCAAACTGGGAGATGATGGTTTCAGCTTGAAGGTTGTCCAAGGTGATCTGCTTGTCATCGGCGGGAAGCGCGGCGTGCTCTACGGCGTGTACGAGCTGCTGGAGCGGTTCGGCGGCTGCCGCTGGTACGCCTCGTGGCACACCGTCGTGCCCGCGCGCGACGCCTTTTCCGTGCCCGACGACCTCGACGACGCGCAGACGCCCGCGTTCCCACACCGCGAGCCGTTCTGGTGGGACATGTTCAACGGCGACTTCGCCGCGCGCAACCGCGCGAACGGTCCCGCGATGCGCGTGGGCGCGAAGCACGGCGGCCCCGCCGGACGTTTCGGCGGCGGTCTCGGCAACTGCCACACGTTCGAGCGGTTGCTGCCGCCGAAAAAGTATTTCGACGCGCATCCCGAATACTTCAGCATGGTGAATGGCAAGCGTCTCAAGGAACGCACGCAGCTCTGCCTCACGAACCCCGACGTGCTCCGCATCGTCACCTCGCCGCATCGTCACCTCGAACGTGCTCGCGTGTATCCGCAAGGATCCCACGGCCGACTACTACGGCGTGAGCCAGAACGACTGGTACAACTACTGCGAGTGCCCCGCGTGCGCGGCCGTGGATGCCGAGGAGGAGTCGCATGCCGGCACGATGGTGCGTTTCGTGAACGCGATCGCCGAGGCGGTGGAGAAGGAGTTCCCGGACAAGATCATAGAGACGCTCGCCTACCAGTACACGCGCAAGCCGCCGAAGAAGACGAAGCTGCGGCACAACGTGATGCCCTGCCTCTGCACGATCGAGTGCGACTTCTCGCGTCCGCTCCCCGACTCGCGCTACCACCAGAACGTGAAGTTCGTGGAGGAGATCAAGGCGTGGCACGCGCAGGCCACGCGCCTGTACGTGTGGGACTACGTGACGGACTTCCACTGCTACCCCTATCCGTTCCCGGATTACGCGCTGCAGGGCAACGTGCAGTTCTTCCGCGACAACGGCGTCTACGCCCTCTTCGAGCAGGGCGACCGCCAGGGCTGCAACGCGGGCTTCGCCGAACTGAAGGCGTGGCTGCTCGCGAAGTGGATGTGGAACCCGGAGCGTCCGATGAAACCGCTCCTCGACGACTTCTTCGCCGGCTTCTACGGCGCGGGCGCGCCGTTCGTTCGCGAATACTTTGAGGAACTGCACCGTCTGCAGGTTGCCTACACGTCCGCCGACACCAACCGCTGGCTCAACTGTCACCAGGACATCCCCAGCCCCGACATCCCCGCCGAGTTCTGGGACCGCGCGGATGCGCTCCTTGAGAAGGCCGTCGCTGCTGTGAAGGGCGACAAGACGCTTGAGTTCAACGTTCGCACGGCCCGCTTCGGCGTGGACTACGTGCGTCTCGAGCTTCTCCGCAAGAAGCACGGCGCGGTGGTGGACCTCACGGGAGGGTCGTACTCCAGCGCGTCCGCAAACACGGGAGGGTCGCAGCTTGCTGCGACCGCCCTCGCCCGTCGCGCGCTCGCGTTCGTGGACGAGGTGAAACACATGCGCCTCTGTTCCAGCCTCCCGCGTCAGGAGAAGATATTGGACGCATGGCGGCGCATTGCGGACGGCACGTTCGCGTCGCGCACGGACGGCGTGGCGGAGGACGCGTTTCTGCACCTGCTCCGTTTGGGCGACGGCAACGAACGCGTGGCCGACTTGCGGGCCGAGGACGGCCGTGCCGCGAAGCTCGCCAATCCCCAGCCGCGCTGGTCGGTCCATTTCCCGATGCACGACGCCGCGTTTGCGTCCGGCACGCGCTACACCGTGCAGATGCGTCTGCGGGCGGACCTCACGCCCGGCCGCAAGGGGCCGGCCGTCACGGCGGGCATCTATGACCCCAAGACGAAGAAGTATGCCTGCACCTGCGCCTATCCCGCCGAGAAACTCTCGGGCGACTACGCCTGGTACACGATCGGCTCCTTCGATCCCTCCACGCTTTCCGAGAGTGCCTATCTTTACGTGGGCGATGGTTATCTCGACAAGAAGGGCCAGCGCTTCGTGCCGGCGCTCTACCTTGACAAGATCCGTTTCCAAGTCTGCGTGCCTGATCCGCTTGACATGCCGCGCGCCGAATTCGCAAAGTACTACCGGCAGATCGTCGGGAAGGAGATGCCCGAGGGGTTGGTGCGCTTAGCCATCGATCCGAAGGTGTCGAAGTCGGGGAGGGATGCGTATCGGATTGTGACGACAGCAAGCGGACAACAGCAAGATGGTAGGGCGGGCAGCCCTCTGCCCGCCGCGGTCACGATCACCGGTTCCAACCTGCGGAGCCTGTACTACGGCATCTACGACCTGCTGGAGCGGCGCGGCGGGTGCCGCTGGTTCTGGGACGGCGACGTGGTGCCGAAGAAGGGCGCGCTCGACCTCGCCGGTCTCGACGTGAAGGAAGAAGCGCACTTCGAGTACCGCGGTCTCCGCTACTTCGCTCACCGCGGCCTCACGCGCTTCCAGGCCGAGCACTGGGGCCTCGACGACTGGAAAAAGGAGATCGACTGGATGCTGAAGCGGCGGCTGAACGTGTTCATGCTGCGCATCGGGCAAGACGACCTCTTCCAGCGCACGTTCCCCGAGACGTGCGCCTATCCAGATCCCGCCAAGCCCCTCCCTGGAACCGGTAAGGCACACGACGACCGCACGCTCTTCTGGAGTCTGCAGTACCGCGGCGAACTGCGCCGCAACCTCCAGAAGTACGCGTTCGACCGCGGGTTGATGGTGCCCGAGGACTTCGGCACGATGACGCACTGGTACTCGCGCACGCCCGAGGATTTCCTCGCGAAGAAGAAGCCGGACGCCCAGGTGTGGAACATCCGCGACGACAAGTGGGTGGACGAATACTGGAAGATGACGAAGACGGCCGTTGCGACATACGGCGCGGACGCGCCCGCGCCGCGTCTCCTCCACACGATCGGCCTCGGCGAGCGCATGTGCTACAAGGACAGGAAACGCAACTTCGACATGAAGATCCTCGCTCTCGACAAGTTCCTCGCCAAGGCGCATACGGATTATCCCGAAGCAAAGGTTCTCCTCGCGGGATGGGATTTCTACAGCACGTGGAAGCCCGAAGAGGTCCAGGCGCTCCTGCCGCGCCTCGATCCGACGCGCGACATCGTTTGGGACTACGAAGGCGACCTCGCCCCGCACGAGCACAACAGCGGCAACTGGTTCGGAAAATGGGGACTCGTCGGCAAGTTCCCGTACACCTACTCCATGTTCCTTGCCTACGAGAACGCCCTCGACATCCGCGCGAACTATCCGATCATCGAGGAACGGCAGAAGATCGTGCAGAATGACCCGTTCTGCAAGGGTTTCATCCTCTGGCCCGAATCAAGCCACACGGACATCCTCGCCCTGCGGTACTTTACCGCGAACGCCTGGTCCGCAACGCCTGTGCCGCACGGCGAGGTGCTGGACAAACTCTGCGCGAGCCGCTACGGTGAACATGCCGCATGTATGAAGGCGGCGTGGAAGGCTGCCATTCCGGCGTCGTATCTGCGGACCTGGGGCGGCAATTATGGAAAGTACCTCGCGGGGCAGGGGTTTGACGCGAAACCCGCGCCGCAGATGATCCAGAGGTGGGCAGGTCCGGTGAAGGAGGCCGAGGCCGTGTTCAGTCTGCTGGCGCGCGTGCCG
>CACWSW010000163.1 GCA_902763655.1 uncultured bacterium | reverse complement strand
TCCAGGCGATCTTGCCGCCTTCGACGCGCAGGGACTTCCTGTTGTCGCGGATGTCCTGCATCGCCGCGCCGTCCATGGCGATCCGCCCGGGAACGGCATGGTCCAGCACGGGCACGCTGCCGCCCGTCCGCGCCGAGGCGACGCCCGCGCCGATGAGCCCCGTGTCCGGCGAGAGGTCCAGGCCGTCCTCGAAGTCCGCGTGCGCGAGCGTCGGACCCGTCACGCAGTCGTGCGTCGTGAGGAACTCCGCGGGCGACAGCGCCCGGCGCGTGATGCGCACCTCGTCCACGCAGCCGGGGAGCGTCTGATAGCTAGAATCCTGCCCGCTGATGCGGATTTCGTCGGCGTGGCCGCCCGACCCCACGACGGCCGTGGTCACCTGCTTGTAGTCCACGTAACCTGTCATGGTCTCCGCCGCGGCATCATACACGTATGCAACGTGATGCCAACGTCCGTCGTCGATGCGGCCCACATACCTATCCGTCATATTGGTACCGTTGTAGCGGAAGAGCAGTTGCGTGTTGGCGCCGTTCATCAGCACTTTCATGTAGCCGGAAAAGAAGATGGAGAAGGAGTCGGCGTACTGGCTGTCCGCCGGCTTGGTCGTCTGCCGATCCGTCTTGACGAATGCCTCGAACGTGAAGTTGGAGGCGGCGATGAGGTTGTTCGGGTCCCTCAGAAGGAACGAAACACCGTGGTGCGCGCCCACGCCCGTCACGGGAAGATGGATCGCGCCGCCGTTCGCGCAACGGTCGGGCGCGAAGACGCCGTTGCGGATGCCGTCGCCGGGGACGTCGTTGGTGACGCACGGCATCTCCGCCAGCGTCGCGTTCTTGTACATCGTGATGGTGCCGACGACGTTCGTCGCCGCGTTGATCGGCGGCGCGGTCGTGCTGAACCAGTCCTCCGCGCCAGCGTCGAACGGCAGGTAATACATCGTGTCGCCGTCGATCTCGCGCATCGGGACGTAGCGCAGGAACTTCTCCGGTGGCAGCGCCTCGTCCGAGATGCGCACCTCGTCGATCTCGCCGTTGTGGCGGCGCGTCGTGTGGCTGGCGTTGCCGCCGATCTGGAGCGGACTGTTAGCCGGATGGTAGAAGCCGACGGCCTTCTCATCCATGGTCGCAGTCGAAATGCGGACATAGTCCACGTACGAGTAGACCTTCCTCGTCCCGAAGTCGAACGTCACGGCCATGTGGTGCCAGCGCCCGTCGTCGAGGCGCGCGCTCTTCGCGCCGTTCCCCCATCCGTGCGCGAGGGTTGTGCCGTCGTCAAGAAGGAAGGTGACCCGGTAGAATAGATTGGACTCGAACACGTGCAGCCCCCACGTGCCCTGAAACCCTGTGTTCGCCTTCAGGATGATCGGACGCATGTAGCTGCCGGTGATGGGCACGTCGGGCCCGAGGCGCACGAACGCCTCGAGCGTGAGGTTCGTGATCGCGTTGAGCGCCGCATCCTGATTCACGCGCAGCATGCCGCCTTTCTGGTCACCGCTGCCCGTCGTATGGAAGTGGAGCCCGCAGCGGTTCTCCACGCGCGTGCCGGTGACGGGATCGTACACGCCGTAGCCCGCCGGCGCGGAGTTCGTGTAGGTAGGCAGATAGCCCGCCATCGGCGTCGTTCCGTTGTTGTCGTTGTACGTGTTGCCGTTGATCGTGCGCGGGATGGCAGGATACGTGGCCGCCACGCTGTTCGTCACGTACACGCCCGCCGCCGTGCTCGTGAGCGGCGCCTGTTCCTCGAACCGGTACCAGATCACGGTCTTCGCCTGCGCGGCGCCGGCCGCCAATGCCGCCGCCACGAACCAAATGATGCTTCTGCTCCTCATTCTCACGCTCCTTTCGGTATCACTTGAACAGGCTGGCGACAGGCAGCTTGCGAGCCTTCACGTCGGCAACGAACAGCTCGGCGAAACGCTTCGCGCCAGCCTTGTTCGGATGCGTGGTGTCGAAGATCGGCTTGCCGTCGCGCTTCGAATCGCCCACGTAGAACGCCAGCGCCGCGTCCCTGCCGACCTTGGCCAGCTCAGCGGCGGTGAGCGCCGTCATGTCAACATAAGCGAGCTTCTTCTCCTCGGCCACGGCCTTCGCGTAGTCGCCGTATGTGCGGCGCGAGGGCGTAAGCTTGAAGGTGGCGTCGGACGCGCTCTTCTTGCCGTACCCCGCGTTTGCCACAGGGCTGCAGATGATCGGCGTGGCACCCTTCGCCTGCACGTCTGCGGCGAACTCCTCGAGAGTCTTCTTGAACTCGGCCTCTTCCACCAGCTTCTTCTTGTTGGCGTCGTTGATGCCGAACTGGATGATCACGAAGTCGCCCTTCGAGATGAGGTCCAGGCTCTTCGCCCATCCCGGCTTCGTGGTGCGCACTGTGCGTCCGCCAACGGAGCGGTTGACGATGCCGTTGCCTGGCGCGAGCAGCGGCTTGAGCGAGTCGCCCCAGCTGCCGAGCTTGACGGCGTCGGAACGGGGAGCGAGCGTAGAGTCGCCTATCAGCACGATGTTTGCGGCGGATGCGGCCAGCGAAATGGCCGCTACAGAGAGTGCGATGATTGTTTTCATGCGGCAATTATAGCATAAACATGCCGCCTGCGGACAATCTTTTCCGCTTCAGCGACTCAGCACGGCGCGGGCGTGGAGCGCGAAGACGCCGCGCCCATCGGCGGCGTAGGCCTCGAATATCTTCCGCGCCACGCCCTCGTGGTCGCCGCACGCGTAGAGCGCGCGGGCGAGGTTCAGCTCGCGCAGGCAGCGTCCGTTCTCGGGACTTGAGCCGAACCCGCCCGACGGCGTCACGGCAGATGCGCCAGGCCGCGCCCAACCGGAGACGCCGGGCTTCGCGAGCGCCGCCGCAATCGCAGGCGCGGCGCGCGGGTCGCGCAGCGCCTCAAGGGCAAGCGAAAGCGCGCGCACGTGCGTCACCGGCGTTCCGCCGTTCACCTTCGCGAGCTCGCCGAGGAGCGGCTCCAGCGCGCACGGACTGCGCGTGCGCCCGAGCGCCACGATGAAGCTGTCGCGCTCCGGCATCCGCCGGCCGAACGCCGCAAGCCCCTGCGCGTTGATCGTGATCTGCGGGTCGCGTCCGCTCACCTGGCCCGCCAGCGTCTCCGCGCCCGTCGCGTCGCCGAGGATGCCGAGCACGTGCGCGTACACGAGGCGCGCGCTCGGCACCGTCGCCTTCGCGTAGGCGTCGCGCAGCGCGGGCACGGCGCGCGCGGGATCGGAGAGGACGATAGACACGCCCTTGTAGCCGTCGCCCATGTCGCGCACCGCCGTCAGCCAGCGCTCCGTGTCCACGCCCGCGTTGTCCTCCCACGAAAGGACCTCCTCAGGAATCACGCCCTTCTCCACGAGATGGCGCTGGAGCGCCTTCACGTCGATCGCACGCAGCTCCGTGCCCTTCTCGGCGGCCATCGCGGCCGCCACACCTGCCGCGTAGCCCGCATTCTGCACGTCGGGCTGCATGCGCATGAGCGGCAGGGCGTCGCGGTGCGCGCTGATGCCGAGCCCCACCACCGCGAGGCCGTCGATCTTCTCCGGCAGGATGGCGCGGTACGGCACGTTCACCCCGTAGATCTTCTTTCCGTTCGCCTCGCTCACGTAGCAGATGTCGTCCACGGACGGGCCGTGACTGTCGAAGTCGCTGCGCCCCTGCACGATGGTGTCGGGGAACGTGCGTTCGTTCACCACGTCGAGCGGAGACACCACGACCGCGCCCACGATGCGCCGGCGTTCGCGGCTTTCCGTGGCCTGCGAGACGTCCCACGTGCCGCGTGCCGCGCCCAGGCGGGCGCGCAGGGCGAAGAGCCACTGGTCCACCGCGTCGCCGTCGTTCACGTAGCCCCAGTCGGAGTTGATGTAGCTCTCGCCGAGACGGCGCTCGGAGAGGCCCGCGCCCTGGAGCGCGATCTCGCTTGTGGCGAGGAACTCGCAACGCGCGCCTGCGGCCGCCGCGATGTCCGCGTTGCCCGTCGCGTCGATCACGTCCTTCGCGAGCACCACGCCGCGCCCCTGCGGCGTGGCCACCACTACGCCCGACACGCGGCCGTCCCGCACGACCGCGCCGCACGCCATCGCGCCAAACCACATCTCCACGCCGGCCGCGCGGTTCTCGCGCCGCCACCATTCGCGCTTGCCCACCACGTGCACGGCCGCGCCCAGCGCCTCCACGCCCTTGTCGTGCTCCGTGGTGAAGCCCACGCGGTTGCCGTACCAGTACTTGCCGATCATGCCGAGCGTCCCCACGCCGCCGAGGCCGTAGAGGTATTCGACCAGGAGCGTCTTCGCGCCGCGCCGTCCCGCGCCGATGCCCGCCGGCGCGCCCGCCGTGCCGCCGCCCACCACGACCACGTCGTACGTGCCCAGCACGGGCAGAGGCCCCGCCGGCGATTCGACCGTGGGCAGTCCTTTGTCAAACGGCCGTAGGCCCGTGAGGAACTCGCGGGTGTCGCAGGGAGGGACGCAACTTGTTGCGCCCGCAACCGCCCCCCTCGTCACGGTCGCAACAAGTTGCGACCCTCCCGCCGCATCGCGTGCCGCGGCCGCGCCCACCTCGGCCCCCTTCCGCATGAACGCCAACGGCCGCGGCCCCCATCCCAACACGAACACGTGCGGGACCGTCCCCGTCGCGTGATCGGGCGGCACCTGGAAAAGCGTGTCTGCCGCGTCGAGCAAGCCCTTCGTGAACGTGCGGTCGCGCGCGATCTGCTCCGCCTCGGCGAAGGAGGCAAACGAGCCGTCCTTCATCGGAATTTTTAGCGTGCATTCCCACGCCTGGCCAGTTTTCCCCTTCAGCACGCGACCGCTCGTGCGGTATTCGCCCGGCAGGAGACGCGTGGTCATGCCCGGTGCCTCGGGACGGTCCAGCGAAATGACGATGCGCGTGAACGTCTGCTCGCCCGCCGGGTACGGCGTGAACGGCACGCCCGCGAGGCGCGCCACCGTGGCGCGCTCCGTCGCGTCGACGATCGCCTTCGCCTTGATGGCCTGGCGTCCGCTGCGGTTCGCGATCACCACGCCCGCCACCGCGCCCGACTTGTCGCGCAGGACGTCTGTCACGTACGAACCGGTGATGAACGCCACGCCGTTCGTGAGAAGCGCGCGGTCGAACGTCTGCTTCACCATCAGTGGCGTGGGGATGCGGCGGCGCACCTCGTTGCTCTTCGTCCGGAACGTGATTTCGCCGAGGAGCATCCGCTTGTACCCTTCCCGACGGAACGCCGCGAGGCCCACGTAGCGGACCTTCGCGTTCAGCGGCGCCGTCCAGCGCTGGTGTTCCATCCCGCCCGGGGCCTGCTGGAGCGGAATCGGGTGCGACCAGGTCTTTCCGTCCGTGCTTGTGACGAGGCGCGCGCTCGCCACGGCGAAGTCGTCCTTGCGCTTGAAGCTCACGAGCTCCACGGACTCCACGAACCGCACCTCGCCGAAGTCGGTGTTGATCTTCACCTTCGGCACGTCGTACTGCACCGAGCCGCGGACCACGTCGTCGGTCTTGCCGTCCGAGAGGATCGTGCCGTTCTTGTCCGCGTGCGGCGCGATGGCGGGCGCATCGGCCTTGTAGGTGAACGGGATGGTGGCCGAGCGGTCGAGCCACAGCTCCTGCGCGAGTTCGGTGTCCGGCTCCTCGCCGTCCTCGAGGCCGAGCCGCAGCGTGCCCGCGATGTCCTCGCCCAGGTACGGACGCGGCGCGACGAGGTACACGTCCGCCCCGGCGGCCTTCGCCGCGAGCGCCGCCGTAACAGCGCCCGACGACCCGCCCACCACGAGCACGTCCGTCTCCTTCACGAGAGGAATCCGCCGCGCCGACTCTTGAATGAAGTCGCCGGCAAGGACCTGCCCGAACACGGCCAATCCGAATATCAGTACGCACGGGAGGGACGCAACTTGTTGCGTCCGCCGTTTCGGTCGCAATAAATTGCGACCCTCCCGCAAAAGCGTCCAACGTTCCGTGCGTAAGCTCGGGAGGGACGCAACTTGTTGCGTCCGCCATTTCGGTCGCAATAAATTGCGACCCTCCCGCAAAAGCGTCCAACGTTCCGTGCGTAAGCTCGGGAGGAACGCAACTTGTTGCGTCCGCCATTTCGGTCGCAATAAATTGCGACCCTCCCCTTCGTGCTTCTTCACATCGCCTTCCATTGACTCAACTCCTTTCATGCCATTCCAGCACATTCAATTCGCCCTGGTACGGCCAATCATCAGCGTTCGCAACCAATCCCTTTCGAACGGGATTGTTACGCACATATTCCCATTTCTGCGTGTAACTCTCCCCCGTACGCAGCTGCCGATCCCAGCAATCGCGCTGCCACAACGGTGGATTCCGGGGAGGGACGCGCTGCCGCGCGTCCGTCGTCGCCGCGCCCCTCGTAGCGGTCGCAGCAAGCTGCGACCCTCCCGCAGGAGAGCCCAACGTGGCGTGCGCAAGCTCGGGAGGGACGCAACTTGTTGCGTCCGCCGTTTCGGTCGCAATAAATTGCGACCCTCCCGAGCGACGGATCGCCAAGGTTGCTAAAGACTTCCACCTCTTCATCCACCTGTGGAAATTTGACGGCGGATACGAGGCTGGCGCACAGAAAAAATGAATGTGATCCGGCATGATGACATACCGCCCGACGAGCCAATCCGTAGCCGCAGCCCAAGCTGCTAAAATGCATTCAACCACAGCAACACATGCAAGAACAGGTATCCGATTTGCGGTAACAATCGTGACGTACAGCAATATTGCGCGATTGTCATGGAATGTCATCACCGAATTGCACGAAGGTCGGCGGCGCACTGGCAGCACGGGAGGGACGCAATTTATTGCGTCCGTACCCGCCGCCGCGCCTCTCGCCGCGGTCGCAGCAAGCTGCGACCTTCCCGCCAGATCTCTTCCAGAACCAGTCATGGAACCTACCTAAATATCAGCACCATCCCTCCGCGCAATCGACGAGATGGCGCGGCTGGGAGTCGAACCAGAAGTCGCTGCTGCCTGTGTTGATATTCTTCATTGTCGTCTCCGTGCCCTTGGCGATGCCTATTATAGCAGAAACAAACGTAGCTGTGCGAAAAAACGACTTGTTATTCGCCGCACGCTACAGTTCCAGTCTCTGCCCGTCCGCTCGCAGCCGCGCGGCGCGAGTAGATCGAGTTTACTTGACGCTAATGATGGTGCCGGTCTGCCGCTTCCACTGCCATGTCAGGCGGGTCGGCGCCGCGCCTTTCGTCACCATGCAGGACTCGCCCCACTCCGAGGCTGTCTTGACCCACTCTCCGCCGACCTGCGTCTCAAGCGTGTATCTGGGCTGGTACGTCACGCCATCCACGGTCACCGGCGACGCCGTAAACGTCCAGGAGCTGCCAGCCATCTCATACTCGCCGTCCGCGACGGAACTCGCCGCGTTCGCGCCCTCCGCAGGTTGCTCGTTGACCACGACGACGTCAACGTAGTTCGCAAACGCATCCCGATAGCGGATATCGTCGACCTTCCGGTTCTGCGCGACCTCCGCGTCGGTGAGCGCACGGTTGTAGATGCGCAAGGAGTAGTAGTCGCCCGTCATGCAGCGAATCCTGCGATCTTCGCCCGAGTAGGTGTTGGGCGCGCCGATGGCCATCTTCTTTGAGGGAATATCGAGAAAGTTCGTGCGGTCGAGACTGACGCCACCCGTACGCTCAACTCCCTGGAACAAGGAATGATTGGTGGGAGTGACGATGTTCGTCAGGTACTTTCCCTTCCAGCTCGAGAGCTTCAACCGCGGCGTTCCAAGCCAGTTGTCGCACTTGATCTCCAGCGTGGTGCCGGCATTACGCGTGAAAATGCAGTAGTCGCCCGAGCCGAAGCCGAAGTAAAGCGGGAAGGATGTCGTCTGCGCCGCGAACGGGATGTCCAGCGCGGCCTGGATTGTGCACTCCATGCCGAGCGAGATGTTTTCCTGCATCTGGAAGCAGCTTTCCTCCGCCGCGGTGAAATGATGCCCCTTCTCGATCCACGCCGCGAAGCTGGTGTTCGAGGCGGCGATCATGTCGACCGCGCGGTAGGAGAGGTCGCGCCAGAAGATGGACCTCGTCGAGTGGGCGTTCCGGGCGCCGCAGTTTTGGATGCCGTCGTAGTGCGCCACGAGGCCCTGCTGCACGTAGTCGTCCACGCCGTAGTCCGCCGCCGCGCGCACGCCCGCCGTCAGCGTCCAGAGCCACGTGATGCGGCGGTTGGGCTGGGCTGTTGTGCCTGTGATCGTGGCCGAACGCAGTTCGGCCATCAGGACAGGATTCTCCCACATCCGCTTCGCGGCGTTCCAGGTTTCCAGGCGATAGCCCGCGCAGACGTAGGTGCAAGTGCCCGCGGTGGCGGTGGCAGGGGCCGTGAAGGTCTTCGCGCCCGTGCCGCGCAGGAGCCAGCCGCCTTCTTCCTCCAGCGCGATGCCGGGCACCTCGGAGCGCACCTCCACGAGGTCCGTCTCGGTCGAGAGCCCCGCCGTGCCGTAGAAGCGCGCGTAGTCGATCTCCTTGTTGCGGCGCAGCTCGGCCACGGTCAGCACGCGGTCGTAGACGCGGATGGCGTGGATCCGGCCCTTGAACATGCGTTTCGTCCGTTCCGGCGCGGTCGACCAGGCGGTGCCGATGCAGTACCGGTACGAGACGGGCGGTGCCTGGAAGGTGCCGTTCCACCACGACTGCGACGCATCGCTCGTAAAGCTCACACGGTTGTAGTCGACGATCACGTTGGCGAGTCGCCCGTTCCAGGGCTGGAGCGTGCGGGTCGCGCCGTTGATCGGATTCGACCTGAAGATCAGCCTGTCCCCGCGCCGGTCGTAGCCGCTGCCGGAGTACGGCGTGTACGTGTAGAAGCCGAACACGTCGCCGTTGTAGCTCGCACCGAACGGAGACGGCCAGTTGTTCGTCTGGTGCGTCGCGTCGTAATCGGCGACGATCTGCACCGCCACCTGGTTTGTGAAGGGAACGACCGCGTCCGTCACGAAACAGTCGCCGGCGGCGAAGTCGTAGCCGTCCGCCGTCCATGCGCCGGGACGGTCGGCGACGACCGTCGCACGCGTCGCGTCCGGTCCGGGGCAAAGGTTTTTCCACGTCGTCGCCGCAGGATCGTGCGGCTCGCCCAACCCCGCGTTGCGGATGCCGTCGAAGTTCAGGATGAGCCCCGCCTGCACGTAACTGTCCGCGTCGTACTTCTTCACGCCGTTCTTGAGCCGCCAGTTCCACGTGAGGCGCACCCTCGAACGCGCCGTGCAGTTGGTGTAGGCGAACAATGTTCCATCGTATTCCCCGACGAGGTCCCATTTGCCCTTCTCGGTCGTCCATGCCTCCAGCTTGTAGCCCGTCGGCTCCCATTCGTTGCCGTCCGCCGCCGTGCTCGCGGACGCAGAGAAGACATGGTGCCCGTTCACGATGTACTTGCCGTTCGCCTCCACGCCCTCGGCGCCGGCGACGTTCGATTCGACGATGACGTTCGCGGTCCCGTCCGAGCCGTGGTAGCGCACGTCGTCCACCATCCGGTTCCAGGCGAGCTCGTCCTCGGAAAGCACGCGGGCATACATGCGCACCGAGTAGAACGTGCCCTTCACGCCGTTGTTGTTCGAGCTCTGCGCGGCGCCGCCCCAGGTGAACCGCTTGCCCGGAACCGCCGTGTTTGCGGTTCGGGGCTTCGCGTTGGCGTAGGTCGTGCCCTGGAAGAGCCACGAGTAGCCGTCGCCCAGAACGGACGTTGCGTACTTGCCTGCCCACGACCCCTGCTGGGGACGGTTTTTCGTCCCCACGAACTCGTCGTTCTTGAATTGCAGGGTCGACGACTTGGTGTCGCTGTTGTTGGGGAGAAAGACCGAGTACTTGTCGTCTGGCGAGACGAGCATCGTCGGGAACCACGGCGGACTGGTGCCCGAACTTTGCTCGGAGGTTTTGACGTCCATCGCAAGCTGGACCGTGGAGAACTGACCCAGCGTGACGGCCGCGTCAAGATACGCATACTCCCCCTTGGCGGCACCGGTGAAATAGAAGCCCTTCCCGTCTTTCCACGAACCGCCGCTTGAATGGATCGTCGCGTCCGGGCCGCCCGCAACGAGGTTCTTCCACGTGGTCGCCGTCGGATCGTGCGGCAGCGCCGCGCCCGCGTTGCGGATGCCGTCGAAGTGCGCCACGAGGCCGTTCGTCACGTACGCCCCAGCGTCGAGGCACTTCGCGCCGGCCGGCAGCGAGGCATCGTAGATCTCGTCCCACGCGGGGATCTCCGCGGCGAGATACGCCTTCATCGCGCCGCCGCGGTCGGTGGTGATCGCGTCCACGCCCATCTGCGCGTACTTGAGCGCGTCCGCGTCGCTGTTCGGCGTCCACACCGCGAACGCATAGCCCGCCGCCTTCACGGCGGCGACGTCATCCGCCGTGTACGTGGCCGAGTGGAGGATGTCCACGCCCGTGGCGTTGCACGCCTCAATGCGCGAGATGAGGTCGGCGCCCGTGTAGGTGCCGCTGCTCAGGAGAAGCCACGCCTCGTAGTCGGGCAGCGCCTGGCGCACGGCGCTGATGAGATTCGCGTCGAACGCGATGAACAGCACGCGGTCCTTCGTGGCGAGCGGCTGCGCCTGGACGGCGGCGACGACGCTGGAGATGAGGCCATTCGCCCCGTTGCCCTTCAGCTCCACCACGCACTTCGTCGTCTCGTTCGACGCGAGGAGCGCGAGATAGTCCTCGAACTTCGGTAGCGTCTCGCCTTCCCACTCCGTTCCGATCCAGCTGCCATACGCGCCCACGCGCACGTCCTTGAGGTCGTCCCACGAGGAGGCGGTCACGGTGAGGTTCGTGCCGGAGCCCGCCGTGCGCCCCGTCGTGCCGTCGTGGATGATCACGGGCACGCCGTCTGTCGTGGCGTATACGTCGCACTCCACGCCGTCTACCCCTCGCTCGAACGCGAGGCGGAACGCCGCCATCGTGTTCTCGGGACGGTCCTGCGATTCGCCCCTGTGCGAGACGATCTGCGGCATGTCGAGGGCCCACGTCGCGAACGCCATGCAAGCCGCCAGCGTGAAAAAAGCAATCTGCCTCATGGTCTTCGACCTTTAGATTGTTGTCGGTCGTCCTCCACACACCTCTGCATCATCTGAAGATCATGATCGTGCCGTCGGCGGTGACGGTGAGGATGCACGAGGTGCCGGTCACCGTCACGCGCGGCTTGAGGCCCTTCGGCAGTTCCACCGACGGGTCGAACGTGGCCGATGCGAGCGCAGTCGCCGAGGCCGAGTCGATGGAGGTGTAGGTGAAGAGCGTCTTGCGGAAGGCCTCACCGGGATTGGTCGGCAGGCCGATCACGGGCGTCCCGGTCACGGTCAACGCGCCGGCCGCCGCCAGCTCGCCGAACCACGTGCCGCCGCCGCACGCGACCGAAAGCGCGCCGGACGCCGACGCGGTGCCGGTCACGACGCCACCATTCACTTCCAGCGTCTCGACACCCGACAACGTCGCGTTGTCGAACGTCTGTGTGGCGACGCCGCTCACGACGAGCGTGCCCGCGCCCGACACCGTGCCGGAGAACGCGGCGGGCGCAACAAGTTGCGCCCCTCCCGTTTCGGGCGAGCCGGCGGGCGCCCCTCCCGGGATTGCGTTGATCTCCGCCGTCGCGCCGGAACGCAACCTGAGCGTGCCCGCGCCGGTGAGCGTGCCGAACTTCTCGTAGTCCGCCGCGATCTCCAGCGTCGCGCCGGAGTCGATCGTCACGGGCGACTCGTCACCGAGGGAGTCCCGCGCCGTCGTCGCATCAAGGAGCGGATAGACGTTGCCGACCGAATACATCCCCTGCTGCGCGTAGTCTGTCGCACCAGTCCGTGCCGTTCGTGCTGACGGCCAGCGTCCACGCCGTGGGGATGCGCTGCCAGTTGCACCCGCCGGCCGCCGAGAAGAAGGTGTAGGCGTCGAACGTCAGCTCCTCGCCCGCGTCGACCGTCACGTAGGAGGGCATCGTGCGCACGAAGCAACGGTGCAGCGTGGCGTTGTCGGTTCCGCCGGTGATCACGTTGTCGCAGAACTTGGACAGCGCGGAGCCGTTATGGGTATGCATCTCGCCACCGCGCAGCACCGGCTTGGCGCCTGCGGGCCAGTCCACGCGTTCGCCGCCGCGGTAGAGCGAGAACTCGCTGACCTGCCAGCCGTAGGCGTTCACGTCCGAGGACGGATTCCACGTCGCGTGCGGCGTAAAGCGGAAATGGCGCGCCTTGAGCGCCGGCGCGCGCGTGGAACGCGCCGTCGTATCCGCGAAGAACGCGCTCGGAATCGTGTAGAGCGGCGACACGCCCGAGGACGTGCCGAACAGCCCGTAAGGTCCGCGCAGAATGCCAGGTTTGCCATTCGCATAGGATGTCTCGTCCGCCACCCACGGAACGTTGCGCGCGTCCACGGTCGTCCAGTTCGTACCGTCATCGCTCACTTCAATTTCCAACGCGACAGGCGTTCTGTTTTCGTCTACGATATTCTGGTGCGGCGTATACCAGCGGTAACCACTGAAGGTGAAGCCCGAGGCGCTACTGATTGTCACGGGCGGAAGGACGGGCGATGTCTTGGAACTGTCGACGTTCTTCACGATGCACCGAGTCGTAATGTTACCGTCAACAAGGTTCGCGAAAGTACTCGCGCCCGCTCCATTGTTGTCAGCCGTCAACTGCTTGTCACTCGGCCACGGCACGACGTTTCCACTCCCGTCAAGCAGCTGAAACTCGTTCATGCCCCAGTTGTACATGTTGTAGTCTGCCCATCCTACGCCTCCCTTCACCTGCGTCGGCACGATGCGCAGGTAGTGGGCCGTGACGCTCGCACCGGAAGCAATCGGCCCAGCGACCTTCAGCGTACCGGCATGCACCACGGTGGGGCCGGAGTACGCGGCGTCCTGCGTCTCGACCGTGCGCGTGCCGCTGCCGCTCTTGACGAGGCCGAGCGGACCGTTGCCGTCCGCGAGGCGCCCGTAGAGCGGCGTGTCGGGGGAATCGTCGTTGAGCAGCACGGAGACGGGCTGCGTGCCGACGTTCTCCACCGACACGTTGGCATTCGTGGCCGTGTACCTCACCACCTGCTCCGCCGGACCGCCGCGCTCGGAAGAAAGCAGGATGCGGCACATCCTGTCGCGGCTGCCGACGCCTTGGAAGATGAAATTGCCTGTCCACTCCGTGAGGTCCGCCGGCGCGAACGCGCTGCCGTCTTCCAGACGGATGTTCCGGAATCCGCTCACCTTCCCGGCGAAGAATGGTTCGAGCGAACTGATGCGCATCCCCGGTTCCGCCGTGGTGGTGGAGCCGGTCAGCTCGAACGCGGTGTCGGCGGTGATCGGCTCGCCGATGAACTCGGACGTGCGGAACAGGTAGTTCGTCGAGAGATTGCAGCCGAAATTAGAAGTCCAAGATCCGCCGTCCTGCGCGCCGATCGCCCGCTCATCGCGCCGACTGTCAAGCCTCATCCAACCGATCGGCGACGCACGGAACGCATAGACGTCCCAGCTCTTCGGCGTGCGCAGCGTCGTGCCGGACGCGGCGAAGCGGTAGCCGTCGACGCGCTGATAGTCCCGTACATAGATGATCACGTACACGTTCGTGCCGGCGGTCGCCTCCCAGTAGGTGCTGGAGAAGCCGTCCACGAGATGCGCGTAGGGATGCGAGGAAGAGTTCAGGCTGTTGCCGGTGATGCTTTCGCTGTAGATGGACGAAAGCGGGATCGGCACGCCCTTGTACGTCAGCTGGATTTCCGAGAGCGCGAACGTCTGGCCGTCGCCGCGCGGGGCATGGAAGTAGAAGCAGAACTGGGACCAGCGCGTGTAGGACAGGCTCCGCCCGGCGCCGCCCGTCTCGATCTTCGACGGTCCGACCGTGCCGGCCGGTCCCGCGAACATCGTCATGTTGCCCCCGGCGCGGATCGTGATCGCGCCGGGACTCTCGGTCACGCGCCCGAAGAACGCGTTCTCGTCAGCCGTGTTCAGCCGGGCCGCGTCCGCAGACGTATTGACGATCGCGGCGGCGGAACTGTCGCGGCGCGAAGTGATGTTGCCGCCGGAAGTCGGCGCATTTCCGAAGTTCAGGACGGTCTCCGTGTGGCCGTTCAGGTCGAACGTGCCGCGCACGGTCACGTGCGCACGGTTGGCGATCTGCTCGTTGCCGTCCAGGACGAGCGTCGCGCCCTCCTCCACCACGACGCCGTTCACGGCGACGTCGGAGGCCGCGAGCGATCGTGACGGTCTCGCCTTCCGGCACGTAAAGGTCGCCGCCCTCGCCGCTGATCGCGAACGACGCGAAACCGCCCTTCAGGACGGTCGTGCCGTTCAACAGACGCATCGTGCCGGAGCCGGCGAACGTGGCGTTCGAGAAGTCGTTCGTGCCAAGGCCGCCGAACGCCAGCACACCGTTGTCCGAAACTGTGATGGCATAAGACGCGGCGAGCGTGTCCTCTGCGACGAACGCCACCGTGCCGCCGGCCACCGCGATGTTCTCGCCGCCCGTGCCGGTCTGCGACGTGGAGACGATGCCGATGGATTCCCCGGCTCCGACGGTCTGGTCGCCCGGCGTCAGCGTGGTGAAGACCACGCAGTCCGCCGTCTTTGCGAACGACGAGACGTCCTGCGTCGTCGCGAGCCAGCCGTCGAGCGTGACGGTGGAGGCGCCCTGCGGGGACAGCGTCGCGTCCAGCGGACGGAGGATGCCGTCGGCGGTGCCAAACGTGTACGCCTGGTCGCCGGCGAGCGTCAGCGTCGTCCCGCCCGAAACGCCCTCCGCGAAGCGCACCGGCTCCGTCGCCGTGACGGAGGCCGCGCCGTCAAGAACGAGCGGGTTCGGCACGGTGCCCGTGCCGACCGCCAGCGTCGCACCGTCGCAGAGCGAAAGCGTCGCAGCGCCGAGCGCGGTTGGCGCGTTCAGCGCGAGCGTGCCCGAATCGAGGCGGAACGTCGTGCCCGCCGCGGCCGAGGAGAGCTTCGCATCCAGCGTGCCGGCGCCCGCATAGGCGAGCGTGGCGTCCGCCGCGAGCGAGACGTTCGTGAGCGTCAGCGTGCCGTCGTCCGCCGCGCCGAAGCGGAGCGTGCCGGGACCGTTCACGGCC
>CACWSW010000162.1 GCA_902763655.1 uncultured bacterium | reverse complement strand
CACGGCGGCGATGGCGGGCTCGGCGAGCGGCTTCATCCGCACGAACCACTGCTTGGAGAGGCGGCTCTCCACCACCTCGTGGCAGCGGTAGCAGTGGCCGACCTGGTTGTCGTACTCCTCGATGTGGTCGAGATAGCCCTCGGCCTCAAGGTCCGCGACGAGCGCCTTGCGGCACTCCCAGCGGTCCATGCCGGCGTACTTCGCGCCGGCGAGCTCGTTCATGTGCGCATCCTCGGTCATGATGTTGATCGACTCGAGGTTGTGGCGCTTGCCCACGAGGAAGTCGTTAGGATCGTGCGCAGGCGTGATCTTCACGATGCCCGTGCCGAACTCCTTCTCCACGTACATGTCGGAGATGACGGGAATCTCGCGGCCGGTCAGCGGCAAGATCACCGTCTTGCCCACGAGGTGCGCGTAGCGCTCGTCCTTAGGGTTCACGGCCACCGCCGTATCGCCCGGCAGCGTCTCCGGACGCGTCGTCGCCACCATCACGTAGTCCTTGTATGGCTCGCCCGCGGCGCCCTTCTCCGACCCTACCACCGGATACTTGATGTACCAGAGCGAACCGTGGTTCGCCTCGTGCTCCACCTCGTCGTTCGCAAGCGCGGTCTGGTGGTGCGGGCACCAGTTGACGATGTAGTCGCCCTTGTAGATGAGCCCTTCCTTGTAAAGCTGCACGAAGACTTTCGTCACCGCCTTGGAGCATCCCTCGTCGAACGTGAAGCGCTCGCGTTGCCAGTCCGTAGAGTTGCCGAGCATGCGCTGCTGGTGCACGATCGTGCCGCCATACTGCCGCTTCCACTCCCACACGCGCTCGAGGAACTTCTCGCGCCCGAGCGCCTTCTCGACGACGCTCTGCGTGGCGATGCCCGCGTGGTCCGTGCCCGGCAGCCACAGCGTGTTGAAGCCGCTCATCCGGCGCCAGCGCACGAGGACGTCCTGGATCGTCTGGTTGAGGGCATGGCCCATGTGCAGGATGCCCGTCACGTTCGGCGGCGGAATGACCACGGAGTAGGGCGTTCCCTTGCCCGGCTCGTCGTGGAAATAGCCGTTCTTCTCCCAAATAGGGTACCATTTGGCTTCCGACGCCTTTGCGTCATAACGCTTGTCCATCATCTTCTACTTTGCCTCTTGTGAAAAAATTTTTGGATATTATATCATAAGTTCGCCGACTTACGGCGCCTGCACCCCCGCCTTCGATGCCGCGCAAACCGCCTTCAGGCCCTCCCAAAGCTCCACGGGGCAGTTCGAGCAGATGCCGTCCACCCCGCGCCCGAACACCTCGACCGCATCCTCGGGACGGTCGACGCACCAGGTGTAGAACGTGACGCCGCGCCTATGGACGGACGCGATGTAGTCGGGCGTCAGCAGGTCAAGGTCGAACATCGGCGAGAAGTTCCGGCATTCCGGGCGGGCGTCCAGCTCGGCCAGCTGCCGGGCGACGGGGATGGGCGTGCAGCCCTTTCGCCAGCCGTCCGAATAGCAGTTGACGCAATGCTGGAACGTGGCGCGCGGGAACACCTTCACGAGGGCGGCGCGCGTGGCCTTGTGCGCGAGGAAGATGATGTTCTCCTCCTTCATGTTCGGATGTCGCCGCCAGGCGGCCTGGATGAGCGGCACGATCTCCGGGCGGGGGTCCTTCACCTCGAGCGTGATCTTGCGTCCGTCGTCCGGGATGAGGGCGAACACCTCGTCGATGCGCGGCACACGGCAGTCCGCGCGCCCCGCGAACTGGGGACCCATGATCGCGCCCACGTCCACCTTGTCGAGCGTGCCCTTCCAGCAGACGTTCGTGGCGAGGCCCGCGATGCCGAACGTGCGCTTGAGATTCATGTCGTGCACGCAGTAGACCTCGCCGTCGTTCGTCATGTAGAAGTCGCACTCGAAGCAGAAGCCGTTGTCGACGGCCCGGCGGAACGCCATGAGCGTGTTCTCAGGCACCGACCGCGCGTCGCCGCGGTGGCCGGTTATCATGGACCGCGTGACGCGCCGCCCGTTCGGCAGCACGAGCGCATCGTCGGCCCACTCGATGGAGATCGTTCCGTCTGCGTTGAAATCAATGGGCAACCATACCAGACGTGAGTCGATCTGGTTGTCGGGTTTCCAGATGTCGAACATGGCAACGTACTCGCCGTCGCCCTTCTTGAGAATGTAGTTCGACTGCCCGCCCCATGTCAGGTCCGGCCCGAGTCCGTTCGCGGGGTTGACGCCCTTGCAGGGATTGCCAAGCCGTTCCCACGGACCTGTGATCGACTTCGCCCGGTAGCACCGTGCGGTGTTCGGCTTCCACCCGGTGCAACCGGATCCGATGAGGAAGTACCAGCCGTCCTTCTTGCAGACCGCCGCAGCCTCCGTCCAGTCCAATTCCGCCGCGCGCCACCAGCGGCCGGTGTAGTCGAGATAGTCGTCCGTCAGCTCCGCGATGTGCAGCGTCGAATGTGCCACGCCTTGCCATCGTCGTCCTTGAAGAGCGTCATGTCGCGGCTCATCTGCCCGCCGTCGAAGTGGGCGCCCCAAAGTTTCGCCTTTTTGCCCGCAGTCATGTACTTCGCCTTCGTCTCCTCGACACGCTCGCGCTCCGGCACGTTCATCGGCCACTGTCCGGCGTTGGGACGGAGCGAGCGAAGGAACCGATAGGGCCCCGTCATCTTGTCCGCGACGGCGATGCCGACGCGTGCGGCGGAATATCCCTGCCCTTTCAGCTCCAGGTGGAAGAACATGACGAACTTCCCCGTCTTGTCGCAGAAGAGGATCTTAGGGCGCTCCAGAACGCAGCCGTCCTACCCCGCCGCCATGTGCATTGACGGCATGCCCGGCCGTGTCGTACCACACCTCGCCGTTCTTCTGCATAGCCTGCGCCCCCAAAACGCACAACGCGAGGTACATTCCAACAACAACATGTTTCTTCATGTCTCTTTTCCTCTCATCTCTCTGCGGTATCTCCATGCGCCTGACCTAACCTTTTTGCTGCAACAACAGGAGATTTCTCCTTTGGTTATCGTCTACGGGCAATGTATGCGTCAATATCGGCGAACACCAACTCCTCCGCCATCGTGTGAAGCGCACCGAAATACTTCCTCAAATGCGCAAACACGCCATATCGGCTAAACAGGTTCGCCACAGCCGCGCCTGTCATGTTCTTGGCATGGCGGTAACGCTCCATGCAGAAAACAATGAATGCACCCTCTCGACTCATCAACACGCCTCCTCCGGGAACGTCAGTCGCCCGGTTTCTTTTGAATCCAGATAGATGGCACAAAGCGTCTGCGGCGAATAGTGCCATACCTTCAGATGTTCGTCAGAAAGCTTCTCGTATAGACGGGATGAATAGAAACGAACAGCCGCCTCGTCCTCCGAGACCTGCTCTGCCTCGGCAACGAGATGGATGACATCCGGCATGATTGCCGCCAGAAACGCGCTATATTGATCTTCGTTCATGCACACACCTCACTTCGCACAAACCGCAGCAACCTCAAAGCAGGTTCCGTCGAGAACACGACTTGGTTGAACAACTCTTTGACCTTAAACGACTCGATAGCCTGGGCCCGAGACAACACCCCCGTCATGTAGAGTTGAATCGTCCGATAGACATTATCGTTAGCCACGGGACCCACTTTTATCGCATACTCAGGTCCTGCATACTGCCCACGTCGGTTGTCCACCACAAAATCAAGCCAGGCCTCATTCGGGGCATCAAAACGAATAGTGTCGAACAATGAAAATGCGACCTTCTCATCCAAATCATAGATGTTGAGAGTCGCGACTCCCGATCCCTCGTTTCGATCCACCACTTTTGCGGCAAATTGGACCGCCTGATCACGATTCATGGTCGTGTAAAAGCCCGGCCCGAAATCAAGCGTCCGAACAGAACGCAACAATCTCGGCACCGTCACTTCAGTATTACTACCATGATAAAGCGTCATGCTCTTATCCTCAAAACTCCTCGGTCAGCTTACGCAGCGCCTCGCGCAGGCGCTCCGCCTCGGCTTCGTCGCCGTGCATGACGGCGTATTCAAGCAGCGCGTCCAGCCGCTTGATCTCCTCGATCCAATCATCTCTCTGTGGCATCGCCATTTGTTATCCTTGCCTCTCTGCTGTATCAACAGAAGTTACCTCTGCGAATTCCCTACTTGCAATCACAGTCCGATGACGTGGATGGTCTTGCCGTTGACGGTTTCGTCGCGGGTGTAGATCTTCTCGTCCCATGTTTTCGTCTTCGACTTGTCGAAAATGGGCATCCAGCCTTCAGAGAGGCCGAGGTCGTCGAGGTACTTCGCGCACTGTTCGTAAGACTTCTCACCCTTGAAGTTGGCGGAGGTTTTCACTTCGATTGCATAGCGCGCGCCGCGGAACTCCACGCACAGGTCAAGCCGTCCCTGCCCAAGCGCCATCTCGCGGTTGATGCGTCCGCCTCCGTTCGTGACGCGCTGGAGGAACGCCATGAGGACAAGGTGCGGCACGGCCTCGCGGTAACCCATGATGTCACGGTCCGCCCCGGAGTTCTCGCGCCAGAACCGCTGGAACGCCGCCATGAGACCGGCCATGTCAAGTCCGTCGTCCTTCACCCACGGCGTCTCGGGCACGCTGCGGATCATACGGTCCTGCTCGCCGTGCGAAAGGTAGCGTCCGATGATCTCCGCGTACATAGGGTTGGCGGGGACAAGCGCGCCCCTATCCACTCGCAGAAGGCCGAGGTCGGTGACGAAGCGCCAGTCGTCGTCGTTCGCCGTTAGCTCGGTATCGTCGCCGAGGATCAGCGGCTCCACGAGACGCCTCACGCGCGGCTCGCGCATGCGCTCCATGAGCGAATCGACGTGCGTGTCGCGCCGGCGGATGATCGCCTCCTTCGCCGCCTCTACATCCGCGACGGTGATTGGTTCAGCATATCGGAAAGCATGTATCTTCGCCACGCACTCGTGGGCGATGGCGTTCACGAGCCACGGCTGCCCGCGCGTCAGGCGCCAGACATCCTCGACCACGCCGTCGGCGAACACCTGTCCCGTCTCTGCCGTGTGCTGCGTGTAGAGCGCACGGATGTCGGACTCGACGAAGTTCGGGATCAGCATGTCCTCGGCAATGATGTTGAACGGGCTGATCTGCCCGAGCGACTCACCGTCGGGGCGAATCTGGGCCTTGTAGTCGCGCACGTCCAGCATCCCAACGAGCGCGACGGATTTTGGGAACGGGCATATGTCGCGATTGATGTATCCGGCACGCAACTGACGCAAGAAAGATATCAGCACATCACCAACGAGACAATCCGCCTCATCGAAAAAAACGGCAAGCGGTTTGCCGGCCTTGCGGCAAAGCGCCGTCAGCGTATCCGAAACGGCCGTAACTGTCCAGCCCGGCTCCTTGTCAAACGAGAGTCCATTTCCTGAATCTTCGGATGCCGTGGCAAAATCTGGAACAACACTGGCACTTTGCAGCAGTATCTTTCTCAATTTCGGCATCGCATCATCTACGTTCGTTGCGCCCTGAAGCGTTTCGAGCGTACAGTAGACGGCGAACATGTCGCCCTTCAAGTTGATCTCGCGGGCGAGGGCCTTGAGAGCCGTCGTCTTGCCAGTCTGGCGAGGAGCGTGAACGACGAAATAGTTGCCATCCGCGACCAGTTCGCGGATACCAGGCAACCGGTCCAATGCCGGCAGCATGTAGTGCTCATTGGGGAAGCACGGCCCTGTCGTATTGAACTTCCTCATTCTTGCGTTCCTTTCACTTGCTGCACATTATACAATATTTTCTTAGTCAGGCGCAATTACATCGCGGATTCACTTGTTGGGGGCTTTGGGGAGCCAGGTTTGGACGTGCTTGCCCTTCCAGCCGTCGACTGAGGCGTAGTCGCACATCGTAATGAAGCCGTCCTTGGTGGGGACGCGAAACTCCAGCTTGTGAGCCGGCGAAGTGGGCGTGATCCGCTCGACGGCCACGGTGCCGTCCGCCGCAGCTTGAATCGCGACGGGAGCTGCGTGGTTCGGATCCGTGTTCTCGTCGCGCGCAAGCGCGATGGGGCCCCAAGTGACCGCCTGGAACGGGGCGGAGGCGTGGTTGCGCCCGACCGGCGCATCAAGCTTTCGCGCCTTGAAATTGAAGGTTACGGCAACCTTGTCGCCCACGCGCCATGTGCGGGTGATCTTGAGGTACTTTCCGGGTGCGACCGCGCCAACCAACTCGCCATTGACTGTCACGGTCGTCTTTTCGCTCCATGCCGGGATGCGCAGAGAGATCGTGAAGGATTCCTCGCGCGCCGGCGAGACGGTCATGCGCCACCCGTCAATGTCGAGCAGGTCGCCTTCCGCAGCGAGGCGCACCTCGCCGCCCGATGCGGTCTTGGCGACGGCCGTGCCGGCGTTGTACAGGTTCACGACAGGACCGTCCTGCGCCTGCATCACCGCCACGAACGGGATGTACGCAAGGCCCATCGGACCGTTAAGGTTGCAGCACGTGACGGGACCGCTCGCGAACGTCCATCCCCAGCCCTTGTTCGTCACCTTCTCGCCGTTGAGCAGATTCACGTAGCTGAACCCGTCGCCGTCCGGCTTCATCGCGCCGAGCAGCCCGTTGTAGACGTAGAGCTCGATCGCGTCCGCCGCCCGCACGTCGCCGGTGAGGCGCAGGACCTGGCTCGCGTACTTCATCCACGTCACGCCCACGCACGTCTCCATCATCCGCGTCATGTCGGGGTTAGACTGCTCGGCGGCCGTGTTGTCCCACGCCTCGCCGCTCCACTTGGGCCAGTGCGGGTAGTTGCCGCCGCCATTGCCGACGATCGTGATCTCGTGCCGCAGCACGCTGTCGAAGTACTTGACCACCGCCTCGCGCGCCAGTTCGTCGCCCGTCACGCGGTGCCATTCGGCGAGGCCCTCGAAGATTGACGTCATCTCGTACGCCTTCGGGTACGGCTCGCCCATCCGCCACGGCATCACGCCCGCGCGCGCCTGCGCGAAGAGGTCGCTCCCCTTCGCGCCGCCGCTCTCGATAATGTAGCGCGCGAAGTCGAGATACTCCTTGCGTCCGGTCAGCTTGTGCAGGCGCATGAACGGCTCCAGCAGCGACGACGACTCGATGCAGTTCGGACTCCACCCGATCTCGCGGATGTCGCGCTTCGGCGCAGGACCGACCTGGCGGATGATGCAGTCGGCCTGACGCTGGAGCGAGGCCAGCACCTCCGGACGGCGCTCCACCCATTCGTAGTAGTCCTCCAGCGCCAGCATCACGTATTTCCGCTCCCAGAGGTCGCTGCAGTGCGGACGCGAATGGCCGTCGCCGCCGGGCTGCAACTCCTCCGGCACGCAGCTGATGCTGCCGTTCGGACGCTCCGTCGCGAGGATGTCCGCCACCGCGCCGTCCAGCACCGCCTTCAGCTCGGGATCGCGCCGGTGACGGTACTGCATGGCGCCCGACCGCACGAACTTACCCCACATCTCGCCGAGCGCGAACTTCGGCCGCCCCTTCCGGAAGAACTCCGCGAACTCGCGGTACGGCACGTTCCCCTTGTGCCAATGCGCGATGCTCTTTTCTATCGGCACCTCCAGTCCGCCCGTAAGCGTCACGGCACCGGGCGGAAGCGGCTCCATCACGTCGCGGTTGACATGCTGAACCAGAAACACCTCTGTGCGCCAGGGGCCGAGGCGGACCTTGAACACGCCCTTTTCGGCGGTAAGGGGCGCGCCGCCCTGCCAGAGTGGGATGAGCCGCCGGGACGGCGGCTCCCCATACGAACCAACAAGTTCGGGATCGAATACAAGTTCGGTCTCCACCGCGGCCTTGGAGTCGTTCCGCACCGTAATCAAACATTCCCCGCCGCCGGAAAGTTCGCCATACCGCTCCACCAGCACCTTGGGATTGCGCGAACGGACAAAAGTATCCGGCTGCCAGCCAGCCTTGTTGAGGCGCCGGAGAAGCGGCGTGGCCTTCTTGAACAGCGCCCGGTCGCGTTCACACTGACGCGACGGACCGAAGTAGCGCTTCCAGCCGCGGTAACCGGGGAAATCCTCTCCGCCGATCGTCACCACACTGGGGTAACAGCCGTAGAACATGTGGTGCTCCACGTAACCCGCGATCCCCTCGGCCGAGATCGCGGGGCAGGGCGTAGTCCAGTTGCCGTCCTGCAGCATGTCGGAAACGGGCCTGTGGTAGGCGAAGAACCGTTTCTCGCACATTCCTTCGTCGGGATACGCCTCACCCGAAATCAACCGTTCATCGCGGTTCTTGCCGTTGCCCCAGCATCCAGTCTCCGAACCGAACACGTCGATGAGCGTGGCGTTGAACCGGTAGCCGCCACCGGCAAACACGTTTCCGGAAATGCTCTTGCCGAGCGGATGCAGCCAGTCCCCGAGCGCCTTGACGAACGCGACCTGATGCTGCATCGCGTGCGCGCAGGGTCGAGCCGTCTCGGGGTCGTACACGAGCGGCTCCGTCATGACGGCGAGGTGGTCAGGGCGGACATTGTTGAAGTTCTGCACGTACACGTTGTCGAGGTACACGCCATCGATCGTGTCCATTCCCCAGTTCTTGATGACGTCGAAGAAGTGCGAGGCGGCGCTGGGCGCGGGGAGGCGCGGATCGACGTTGAGGCGCCAGTAGTGGACCACGCCGTCGTACCATTCCAGCGAGAGAGGATGCGTCCCGTCCGCCTGCAGCGGCATCGACCCGAGCACGAGCTTCGCGAGGTCGCTCTTCGACTTGAAGTTGCGGTGTCCCTTCTCGTTCGTGATCGGAAGCCAGCTCTTCAGTTCGGCGATACGGTCTTCCATCGGCGGCATGACGCTGTAGTCCTTGAAATGGTGCGTGGGCATCTGCCAGGCGAGAATGTACGGATGCACTGCCATGCCCAGTTCGCGGGCACGTGCGCGCTCCGCCTTGCTGCCGCCCGGGATGAAATAGGCGAGGCCGAAGTCGTCCACGTTCTCAGGCAGCTGCGTGGCGTTCACGCCCAGATAGCTGCGCATCCCCTCCTTGGCCGCGCCGTTCGCGACCACGGGAATCTTCCGCGCCTGCGAGGCGTAGTACTTCTTCGCGGCGGACCGGAAGCCCCAGGTGCCGGAAAAGGAGAAGACGAGCCAGTCGAGTTTCGCGGACGTTCCAACCGCCCCGCGCTTCAGGAGACCGAGCGCCCGCCGGCTGGTGACACCGTCCTGCGTCACGACGCCGTATTCAAACGCAGGATCGTCCAGCGCCGTACCGATCGCAACTCCCTTGCCGTCACGCGACACGGCGGTGAACGGATAGATGCCAACGGGAATCCCGGTGATGTTCTTGAAGTTATGCAGAAACGAATCCTTGACGACGGAACTGTCGTTCCGCCAGTTCTTGTGCCACGTCCAGCCGGAGAGATCGTGCTTCCACTCAAGCGCCACGTCCAGCGCCCGCGGACGGGGCGGCACGGACATGTCCGCCACGTCGACCGACACCTTCACCATGCCCGCGTCGTCTTTGGCGAGCGACGCTTTCAGGCGCAGGGATGCAGTTTCGCTCGTCAAGACAAGCGAACCGTCTCCGGCGACGACCTCCCGATGCTGAAAGACGATCTTCTCGCGGAGCGTCGTAAGCGGCTTCTCCGTGAACGTCAAGTCGCGGCAGTCGTACCACTCGGCCTTGCCGTCGAACGACGTCGACAGAACCGGCAACACCGCATGCACGCCCTCCGGAATCTGCACGGACACTTCTTCCTCGTGCCATTTGGCGGAAGATTGGTCGCTCAACCTGTAGATCGCAATGTTGTACTTGGTGTACGTCCAGCCCTTCGGGGCCATGACACGTGCGGAGACATTCTTGCCCTTGTCATCGAACAGCCGCAGATACATCAGGCAACGGCCCTGGGGACAGCGTCCGATGAACTTCAGCGTGTACTGCGTGTTCGGGCGGACGGCGAACGGCTTCGCCGGGCAGATGCCGCCGGCGAACGCGGTCTTGCCCTTTAGACCGAAGCGCACGAAGCTCTTGCCATCCTCCTGCCGTTTCTCGAAGAACTTCTGCGCACCGGCCGCGCGATATTGGGCGTCGTTGGAGAAGTCGACCGAATAGACCTTGCA
>CACWSW010000161.1 GCA_902763655.1 uncultured bacterium | reverse complement strand
GGCCACTGCTACCGCTGCCACGAGGTGGTGGAGAGCCGCCTCTCCAAGCAGTGGTTCGTGCGGATGAAGCCGCTCGCCGAGCCCGCCATCGCCGCCGTGAAGAGCGGAGAGGTGCGTTTCGTGCCCGAGCGCTGGAGCAAGATCTACTTCAACTGGATGGAGAACATCCAGGACTGGTGCATCTCACGCCAGCTCTGGTGGGGCCACCGCATTCCCGCGTACTACCTCAAGGCCGACCTCGAGGCGAAGAAGGAGGACCCGATCTTCGTGGTGGAGGAGTCCGCCGAGGCCGCGCTCGCGGCGATGAAGGAGAAGACCGGCAACGCCGCGCTAACGCTCGACGACCTCGCGCAGGACGAGGACGTGCTCGACACGTGGTTCTCCTCGTGGCTGTGGCCCTTCTCGACGATGGGCTGGCCGGAGAAGACGGCCGACCTCGACTACTACTACCCGACCACCGACCTCGTGACGGCGCAGGATATCATCTTCTTCTGGGTGGCCCGCATGATGATGGCCGGCATCCACTTCATGAAGAAGCCGCCGTTCAGGAACATCGTCATCCACGGCATCGTGCGCGACGCGCAGGGACGGAAGATGTCGAAGTCCCTCGGCAACTCGCTCGATCCGCTCAAGATCATCGAGGAGCATTCCGCAGACGCGCTCCGATTCTCGCTCGCTCTCATCACCTCGCTCGACTGCGACTCCAAGGTCGACATGAAGAAGTTCGAGGTCGGCCGCAACTTCTGCACGAAGATCTGGAACGCGGCCCGCTTCATGGAGATGAACGGCGCTGCGACATCTCAACCCTCTCAACATCTCAACATCTCAACCCTCTCAACTGACGAGAAACACATCCTCCTCGCCTGCGACAAGGCGTGCGCGAAGATGAAGGACCTGCTGGAGAAGTACCGCATCCAGGACGGCGCGCTCGCCATCTACGACTTCTTCTGGACGCAGATCTGCGACTGGTACGTGGAGTACGCGAAGGACGCGCCCGACAAGGCGACCGCGTTCGCGATCCTCCGCGACGTCTTCTGGAAGGCGCTTCGCCTTCTCCACCCCTACATGCCGTTCGTCACCGAGGAGGTGGCGCACCAGCTCGGCTTCCTCGGCGAGAACGAGACGATCCTCCGCGCCGAGTATCCGACGGGCTACACGGACGAGGAGAAGAAGGCCTGGGGCCTCACGGACGAGGTGTACGACTACGTGAACGCCAAGCGAGAAATGATCACCGCGGGCCGCGCGCTGCGCGCGGAGTACAAGGTGAATCCCTCCGCGTTCGTGAAGGTGGTCGTCCAGTGCCGCGACGCTTCCGTCGCGGCGCAGCTCACCGCCGACCTCCCCTCCCTCAAGAAGGCGCTCCGCGCCGAGGACGTGGAGATCGCCACGGACGACGCAGACCGCGCGATGCCCGGCACTCTCACGAAGCTCGGCACCATCTACCTCTCGCTCGAGGGGCTGGTGGACAAGGCCGCCGAGGCGAAGCGGATTGCCGCTGAGCTGCAGAAGACGCAGGGTTTCATAAGGTCGATCGACGCGAAGCTCTCCAACGAGAACTTCGTGGCGCACGCGCCTGCGGCGATCGTCGAGGGCCAGAAGGCGAAGCGCGCCGAGCTGGTGGCGAACGTCGCTAAGCTGGAGAAACTCGCCAAGCTGTTCGCTTCCGCCTGAAATGTGCTATAATGGGTGCATGAAAAACTCTGCACTCAACCTGTTGGCGGCGGGCATCGTTTCCGCCGGAATCGCGATCTTCTCATCCGGCTGCTGCTCGTCGTGCTGCGGCGACAGCTGCGCCGCGACAAAGTCGTGCGAATGCGCGACGGCGCCGGAGTCATGCTCCTGCACTTCGCCGTGCGGGTGTGCGGACTGCGCCTGCGTGTATGGCAACTGGGCGCTGACGTTGCCCTATCCCGAGATGAACGCGGCGCACCTGATCCTCGACAAGGGCAAGGACGGCAAGGCGTCCGCGCTCCTCCTCTGGCGCTGGGGCAGCCCCACGCCTGCCGAGGTCACGGCAATCGACGCCAAGTCATTCACCATCCAGCGTCCGTTCAGCAAGCCGAAGGGCAAGGAGAACGACAAGGCCGCATGGCGCGCGCTCCGCATCACGGCTACGGTGAACGGCAGCATCCTCGTGGGCAAGTTCTGCACCGTGGACGGCAACGGCAAGACCGTCGACAAGCCGGACAACATCGCCGGCCAGCGCAACCCGCCATTGGGACCAGCGCCTGACTTCTCCGATGCCATCTACGGCAAGCCGGTCAACCTCCTCGCCGGCACGATCGACGACTTCGAGATCATGGGCAAGGACAAGATCAACGGCTGGACGCTCAAGGACGGCGTCCTCTCCAACCGCATCACGCGCGACAAGAACGGCAAGTCCGTCCACAAGAACGGCAACCTCCGCACGAAGCGCGACGACTTCTACGACTTCAACCTGAAGTACGAGGTGCGCGTCCTTCCCGGCTGCAACTCGGGCATGTACCTGCGCGGCATCTACGAGATCCAGGTGGTGGACAGCTACGGCAAGCCCGTGGACATGCACAACATGGCCGCCTACTACGGCCGCGTGACGCCAAAGGTCGCCGCCGAGAAGCCGGCGAACGAGTGGCAGACCGTCGACGTGACGCTCTACAAGCGCCACCTCACCGTTGTCCTCAACGGCGTGACGATCATCGAGAAGGCGCCCGTGGTTGGCGTGACCGGCGGCGCGATGACGTCCAACGAGTTCGTGCCCGGCCCGCTCTACATCCAGGGCGACCACTCCGACGCGGACTTCCGCAACATGGTCCTGACGCCGATTCTCAAGTGACAGGCGATCGGGGAAAGGGGGACGCCTTGGTGCGCTTGACACGAAAAGAGTTCATTGGAGGTTCGAGCGCGCTTGTCGGTGCGGCGGCAATGCATGGGATTGCCGCCGGTCAGGCAGCGAACCCGTTTCGTGCGGCGGACTACGCGGCGCTGAGGAAACAGCTGCGCGCGTTCTATCCCGACGAGTGCCACGGCAAGTGCAAGGATCCCGCCTTCGACGAAAGCGACCGCGCGATCCGCGCGGACCTGCGGGCCTACGCGGCGGCGCACCCCGAGTACGACGCGCTCGACCTCCGTTGCGAATCCTACCGCGCGATGCGGAAGCATTTCCGTCCTTTCCTCTTCTCCGAGTCCCCGTTCTGGCATCATGCCCGCGCGCGAGGTGAACAACCTCTGCCGCCGCTTCTACCGCGAGAAGGGGCTTGTGCCGGACGAGGCGTTCGCGCGCCAGCGCGAACGGCACCGCCAGCGCTACTCGCTCTGCTGCGGGCCGCTCGTGGACGACATGCACCATGTGCCGGCGTTCCATACAGTCTTTACCAAGGGATTTAAGGGCGTACGCGAGGAGACAGCTGTGGCGCTGGCGGCGTGCCCGAAGGGCGATCCACTCGGACGCAAGGAGCTTGAGACAGCGCTGGAGGGCCTCGACACCATCCACGCGCTTCAGCTCAAGTTCGCCGAGGAGGCGGAGAGGCGGCTTGCGGAAAGCGGACGTTCGGAGCGCGAGCGCAAGTGGTTGGAACGGATCGCCGAGAGCGCGCGGCGCTGTCCGTGGGAGCCGCCGCGCACGTTCTTCGAGGGCTTGAACTTCCTCTGGTTCATGCGCGAGATCCCGTCGTACGTGGACGGACTCGCCAGTTTCTCGCTGGGGCGTCCGGACGCCTGGCTGATCGGTCTCTATCGTCAGGACCTCGCGAACGGCACGCTCACGGTGGAAGAGGCACGCGACCTGGTGGCGCGCTGGCTGATCATCTCGGACGAGCATCTCGACACCCATCGCACGATCGACGCCGGCGCCGACCAGGAGGCGGAGATGCCCGTGACCCTCGGCGGCTGCGACGCGGACGGTAAGCCGGTCTGGAACGAGCTGACGCGGATGTTCCTCGACGCGCACATCGGCTGCGACTGCGTGTTCCCGAAGCTCCACGTGCGGTTCGATGCGCAGTCGCCCGAGGAGTACCTGACGAAGATCGGCGACATGGTGGTCAAAGGGCATTGCGTGTTCGCGATGTTCAACGACGGCGTCACGGTCGGGAACTTCGTCCGGCTCGGCATCCCGCTGGAACGCGCGCGCGACTACGTCTGCTGCGGCTGCTGGGACGGGAACGTGGACTCTCTGACGGATGTGGACGCGGCGAACTACATGTCGCCCTTGCGCGTGCTGGAGGCGATGATCCACCGCGATCCGGAGGCGGAGCGGCGGGCGGACGTGCGGTTCGACCCCATCGACGACGCGCGGTCGTTCGATGAGGTCAAGCGCGTCTTCTTCGCGAACTTCATGCGCTTCTTCCGCAGCACGATCTCCGATTACACGCGCTACGGACGGTCGGCGGCGCACGTGTTCCCCCACCCGGCGTATTCAGCCTGCCTGGAGGGATGCCTTGCGCGCCGGCGCGACACGACCGACGGCGGCACGCGGTTCCACCCGCGCGTGATGACGCTCGCGTTCACGGCGAACGTGGTCGATTCCCTCTGCGCGATCGACAAGGTCTGCTTCAGGGACAAGAACGCCACGCTGCCCGAGTTCCTCGACGCCGTGCGGTCGAACTGGAAAGGCCCGCGCGGCGAGGAGCTGCGCCTGCGCGCCCTCGACGCGCCGTACTGGGGCGACAACTCGCCGGAGTCGAACGGCCTCATGCGCTGGCTGTTCGAGTCGGTCGCGGGCGACCTGGACGGTCTCCGGAACGAGCACGGCTCCCCGTTCGTGCTGGCGGCGTGGATCTACCGCGAGTTCCTGTTCTGGGGCATGAACACGAAGGCGACGCCGGACGGACGCCATGACGGCGACATCCCGCACGAGCTGCTCTACGCCTCCAACGCGAACCTGACGTTCGACAAGCTGGGCATGACGCCGACGCTCTTCGCCGCGGTCTTCCGCGTGTTCGCGAAGAAGGGCGCGCATCTCCTGCAGCCGAACTGCAATTCCGTGGAGGAGCTGCTGGACGCACAGGCGCATCCCGAACGGCACCAGAACCTGATGGTGAAGGTGTGTGGCTTCTCGGCGCGCTTCGTCTCGCTCTCGAAGCGATTCCAGGACGAGGTCATTGCGCGGCACCGTCTGCGGTAGACAGGATAAGGAGTTGCCCATGAAAGTCAATACATCTGTCAGCGTTTTGGTCTGCAAGGGGATGTTCGCACCGCTCGCCGTGGCCGCGATGTTCTCCGTGGCGGCGTTGACCGCCGACGCCTGCACGGCCATCGTCGTAGGAAAGAAGGCGAGCGCGACGGGACACGTGCTCATCGGGCACAACGAGGACGGCAGCGGCATGTTCATGCGCCACGCGATGCTGCCGCCGGGTGACGGCAAGGCGGCCGTGTTCTGGTCGGAAGCCAAGAAATATGCGGGTGGCGACCAGGTGGGGGCGTGCGTCTACAGCGAGCGCGGCGTGTTCGTGGTCTCGAACAACGGCGGCGTCATGCAGGAGTGGGACGGGGAGACCTTCTCGCTGCCGGACGAAGGGTCGTATTCGGTGATCTCCGGGAAGGGGATCGGCTACGACCTGCGTTTCCGGGCGGTAGAGCGCGCGCGGACGGCGCGGGAGTGTGTCGATATCATGATCGCCCTCGTCAAGGAACACGGCTACAATCAATATTCGCGTAATTTCCTTGTGGCGGACGCGGAGGAGGCCTGGATCCTCGAGGTTCTGAAAGGACGCCGCTACGTGGCGCGGCGCGTGCCCGACGACGAGGTTGTCGTCTACCCCAACTGCCTTGTCTTCAACAAGCTTCGCCCTGGCGATTTGGCGTCTGAGAACATCAAGTCAAAGGGACCGGATTTCGACATCATCGGCTTCTACCAGGGACCGCGAACGTGGAAATCGCCGTACAACCTCTACCGGTGGAAGGAGATTTACCGGATTGCCGCCGGGGTCGACCTGGAACCAGGTGCGGAGTATCCGTTCTCGGTCCGGCCGGCGCATCGCATCTCCGCCGACGACATCAAGCGGGGCCTGCGCACGCACTACGAGGGACGTCCCTACGAGGTCAAGAAGCGGCATCCCCAGAAGAACCCCAAAATCATCGAGCCGATCTGCCGCAACACGACCGTCCAGTCGCTGGTGTGCGAGATGAACCCGAATCCGAGGGAGACGACGATGCACCTGACCGTCGGGCGCCCCTGCGAGGTGGAATACGGCGTCTACCGTCCGTTCGGCGGCGTCCTGCCCGGCGACACCGCATTCGGAGAAAAGGCCGTCACGCGCCTCGTGAACCACGAACTGCCCGCAGACGCGCGCACTGTCATGCCGTGAAGTGGGCGCGGCGGTACTGGGCGGGGGTCTGGCGGCGGAGGCGCTTGAACGTGCGGATGAAGTGGCTCTGGTCGTAGAAGCCGCAGGCGTGCGCGATCTCGGTGAGGAGCATGTGGGTGGAGGTGAGCAGCTTGATGGCCGCGTTCACGCGGATCGTGGCGAGGTAGCGGGCGGGCGTGATGTGGAGGATGCCCGCGAAGCGCCGGCGGAAATGCGTGATGGACATGCCGGCCTCGGCCGCGAGCGTCTGCAGCGTGATCGGACGCGCGTAGTTCTTGTCGATGAACGTGACCACGCGCTTGAGGCAGCCGTACCAGTCCGGCAACGTGTCGCCTGAGGCGACCGGTCGCCAGACGGTCGCCGTGCCGATGATCGCGTCGTGCGCGTCGCGGAGCGGATAGACGCTCGCGATGCGGAAGTCCGTCGAATGGTCGGCGGCGTGGGTGTAGACCTGGTTCTCGACGGCCACTCCCGTCTCCCGAACCTGTCGCACCAGCGTCATGTACTGTTCGGCAAACTCCTTGGGGTAGATGTCCCTGCAGGTGCGCCCGATGTAGTCCATCTCCGAGACGATGTTGTTCGCCTCGCAGTTGCGGTGGTTGAACGCGACGATCCGGTCGTGCGCGTCGATGATGTAGAGCCCGGCGTCGGGGAAGAAGTCGAGGATCTTGCGGAACGTGGCCGCATTCGGCCCGGCCTTCCTGAAGAAGGCCACCTGAAACGCCTGTTTGTTCTTAAGTACCACGTTTTCACCTTTGATTACAATAGCCATCTTGCTTTCGCTACTGGGAGTTCGGGAGTTTAGGAGGCTTGGAGGAATTTTATAATTTTCTCCGAAACTCCGAAACTCCCGAACTCCCAGCAGCGAAAGCAATTCATTATCTAGCAACTCGTTATCTGAAGATGATGGTGATGCCGGATGCCGTCTTGTGCTCGACGCGGATGTTGTCGAAGAGCGCGACGCTCAGTGGCTCCGGGTTCCAGAGGTCATCGGGATACGACCCCACGTCCCCGAGCGAGACGGTCGAAATTCCCTCGCCCGCGCTCGGATCAAGCGCCGTGCGGTAGGCGAGGTTGGTCAGCGAGAGCACGCTGGTGGACGGCGTGGGCGTCTCGAACGTCGGATGGGCGGTTCCGAGGTCGTAGACCTCCAGATCCCACGTGCCCTGGTCGAACCGCGTGGTCGCCTTGAAGCGGTACCAGTGCGACGGATCGGCCGCCGTGGTGAGGACGCGGTTGCCGGACGATTCGGCAACGAGGAAATTGACGGAGTGACGAAGTCCGCCGACCGTCGTCGTGTCGCGGCAGCCGAAGCCGAACCGGGCGAAATACCGGGTGTTGTAATACTGGTCACGCATGTTGCCCCGGAAGAAATCATCCGTGCCGAACGTCACGTGCGCGGCGCCGTCGTTATTTCCCCATCTGCGCGGCGGACGGATGTCGGCCCACATCGTCACGACGCCCTTCGTCAGGTTCGTGCCGATCGGTTGCGCGCCAAAGACGTAGCGCGAGTTGTAATAGTGCTTGGCGTTGTCCCATGCTGGCGCCGCGCGGTCGATCCGGTGGGCAAATGGATTGCCGATGCCGGAACGTGCCACGAGCTGATCCGGACCGTCACCGAGCGATTTCCACCAGTCCGTGCCGTCCGTCCGGTTGAGCGTGGCGGTGAGTTCGCGGCCCGTGAACGGGATGTCGTAGCGCCGACGGGTGTTGAAGTCGTTGTAGTAGATTTGATGCCACGTGGTCTCGCCTGCGTTCTTCCGCCACGCGAAAATGTTGTCGTAGTAGACGATGCCCTTTTCGTTGAAGGTGCCGTTCAGTTCGCCGCCCGCGCCCATTGTCATGAGCGCGAAGCAGGAGATTTCGGGCAATTGCCCGTTTTTAAGTGGTTCGCCGGAGCTGGAGAACACGGCCTGCGAGTCGGCCGGCGTCGCGGCGTTGTAGGCGGCCGAAGTCTCACCCATGTCGAAGATCAGCGTGTCGTACGTCTTCGCGTCAATGTCGACGGTCATGACGGCCCGGTACCAGTGGTTCGAGGCGCCGCCGGACGCAGTAGTCACTGTTGATCCGGCCCGAAGGAACTTGAAAACGTTCACGCCGTCGGTGCCGTCTATGCCGACGCGCGACGCGTAGAGCGTCGTTTGCTGGGAGTCGTTAGAGGAGTTATAGTAGGACTCCGGGGCGAGCATGATGCGGATGTTCCGTCCCGATGCGCTATTGCCGTTCCACTTGTTGGGTGTCCGGAAGTCGACGGAGAGTCGCACGGATCCGTTGGAGATGGTCTGCCCGAGCGGCTGGGCAAAGATGCTGTAGCGGTTGTGGTCCCCCGAATCGGCGGCGACTGCCATCATCCAGTTTCCGGCGCCTTCGGTGCTCTTGACGACGGATCCGTGCTGGTAGCCGTTGCCATTCAATCGTCGCCACCCATCGACGCCGATCGGCTGTATCCCCGGATGGCTTCCCGTGGCGTTCGGCGCCAGCTGATAGCCGGGCAGTCCAGAACCGGATATTTCGTTCACGGGATAGATCGTCGACCACTCGTATGTCTTCGTGGTGCTGGTGAGCGGATAGCTGCACGATGTCGCTCCGTCCGGCACGAGCGTCCGCACGCGGCAGGTCGCGAAGTCGTTTTCGTAGAAGAGGTCGGCGTCCGTGAAGGCCGTGCCGCTTGCACGCCACCAGAATCGGATGTTGTCGACGCGCGGCGCGAGCGTCTCATCGAACGCGTCGCCCTTGCCCGAGATGCTGCCCACGTCGCGGATGATGAAGCCTGTCACGGGCCCCGTGTTGGCATCGGGGTTCTTCCAGAAAGGATGCTCCCGCAAGGTGGCCCACTGCGTGCCGGTGCTGTCGAGGGAGGGCGTGGTGGAGCCCATGTCGTAGACAACGCCCGAAAGCTTTTTGTTGTCGAAGTCGTAGTCCACCACGTAGCGGTACCAGTTGCCGGCCGTTAGGGTGGAGCCTTCGTACGCACCGGCATAGACGTTTCCGGCGTTGCCGTTGCCGCCAAAGCTGTACGCGCGAATGTCATTGGTTGAACCGTAGCGGTTCGGTCCGAACAGACCGGGGTATTGGAAGCTGTTGTTCTTCCAGTACCCGCCCATCCATGTCTGATACAAGGGTCCGACGAAGAAATTGAGATTGAGGGTGCCGCTGGAATATGCACGCGGCGCGCAGATGTCGATCGACATGCGCAGGACGCCGTTGGAGATGATGTTGAAGAACGGATGGATCACGTGCGTGCGGTGCCTGGTGTTGATGTCCGAGAGCGTGCCGTCGTTGATGAACGCCGCATACGGATTGCCGCCGCCGGACTGCACGACGAAGTCCGCCTCGTTGGTGTGGGACTGGTCAAACACCTTCTGCCAGCAATCCTGTGCGTATGCGAGATTCGCAGCGGCTGCCCTATACCCTGCGCCGTTACCATAGTTGCCGGTGAAGTTGTAGTAGAGGGTGGCATCTGGCGTGTAGGTCGTGGTCGACCAGCGCGACGCAGGCACGGGCGTGAGGCTCGTGCGCGCGGAGAACTCGTTTTCATAGACGGTCGTGAACCCGGGCGTCGCGAAGGCGGCGACGCTCGCGCACAGCGTGGCTGCCAACACGGATGTGTATCTTTTGGTGGCTTTTGTCGTTCTCTTCATCGGTTCACTCCTTCACTGCAAGTCTACTTGTGTGCAGACAAGTTTAGTATAGCAAAAAGACGGCAAGAAGTAATTGCACAAGAAAATCAAAAAATTGGATGTTCTGTCCATGTCGGGCGGAATGCCGTTTCATACAGTTTTTGTTGTGCCCTTCGCGCTTGACTTCGCCGCGAAAATGATTCATACTATGAATCACTTGAAGGAGAAGTAGAATCATGACGACGATGACAATCCATGCCGATGATGCTTTCGCAGAAGCCCTGCGCGTACATGCCCGCAAATCGGGGAAGAGCATTAACCAGACCGTCAAAGACCTTCTGGCCCCGATTCTTGGTCTAGTTAAGAAGAAGCGTACGGGCAATGCCGGCAATCCGTTCATGCAGTTCTGCGGCGTGCTTCCGAAAGGCTCGGCGGCCGATTTGAACAAGGCCGTTGCGGATCAGCGCAGGATTGATTCGGAGATGTGGAAATGAACGACACGGTGATTCTGGACTCAAACGCGATCATCGCGCTCCTGGATGGCAACAAGGCTGTCGCACGGATGCTGGAGAACGTCCAGCAGGTTCTCGTACCCGCCATCGTATGCGGCGAGATCGACGCGGGAGCACAAGGTGACACAAAGCGCGAACGAGCCACGCGCGAAGCCTTTGCCGCGTTTCTGGAGATGGAACAGGTTGCAGTATTGCCCGTCATGCGCAAGACAGGGGAATTCTACGCCCGAGTATTCTCTTTTCTGAAATCCGCAGGCACGCCCATTCCCACGAATGACATCTGGCTTGCCGCCGCGGTACTTGAAACGGGAGGTCTGTTGATAACCACCGACCGACATCTCCTCGCACTGCCCCTTGTCAGGACGAAAGCCTACTGACATGCCCTTGATGTGGAAATAAGGAACAAAAAATGGATATTTCACGGAGAGGATTCATCGGTGGATCGGTCGCGCTGGTGGGCGCGGCGGCGGTCGCGGGGCAGACGGCGGTCGCGGGGCGACCGCCCTACCGCGCGGCGGACTATGCGGCGCTGCGGAAGCAACTGCGCGCGTTCTATCCGCCGGACGGGCAGGGCGACAAGATGACGCCGCAGGATCCGCGCGCCCTCGCGAGCTACAAGCGCATCGAGGCCGACCTCACGGCCTGGTGCGCCGCCCACCCCGGCTACGACGCGCTTGACGTGCGCCGCGAATGCTACCTCGCGATGCGGAAGCACTTCGTGCCGTTCCTCTTCACCGAGTCGCCGTTCTACTTCGAGGCCGGCGTCAACGGCGGCTGGGGCGGGGCGCGTCCGGGGCGTCTTGTGAACCGCATCTGCTCGCGGTTCTACAGGGAGCAGGCGCTCGTCCCCGACGAGGAGTTTCGCGTCCTCCGCGCCCGGAGTCGCGAAGCGCTCGCGCTCTGCTGCGGTCCCTTCGTGGACGACATGCACCACGTCCCGCCATTCCGCACGGTCCTCGCCAAGGGCTTCGGCGGCGTGCGCGCGGAGGTGGCCGACGCGCTCGCGAAATGCCCGAAGAACGACCCGCACGGGAAGAAGCAGCTCGAGACCGCGCTTGTCGGGCTCGACACGGTCCACGAGATCCAGCTCGCGTTCGCGCGCGAGGCGGAGAACATCCTCGCGAAGGGCGGTCTCACGGACCGTCAGCGTCGCTGGATGCAGATGGCCGCAGACGCGGCGAAGCGCTGTCCGTGGGAGCCGCCCAAGACGTTCTTTGAGGGCTTGAACACGCTCTGGTTCACGCGCGAGATAGTCGGTTATCTCGACGGCACGAACCAGTTCTCGCTCGGACGTCCCGACGCGATGCTCATCGACCTCTACCGGGCCGATCTCGCCGCCGGGCACCTCTCCGCAGCCGAGGCGCGCGACCTCGTGGCCCACTTCCTCATCTTCGCGGACAGCCACTACGACGGCTTCAAGACGCTCGACAGCTACAGCGACCACGAACTCGAGATCCCCATGTCCCTTGGCGGCTGCGACAAGGACGGAAAGCCCGTCTGGAACGAGCTCACCGAGATGTTCCTCGGAGCCGTACCTGCGCAAGATCGGCGAACTGCTGATCAAGAACCATGCCGTCTTCACGCTGCTGAACGACGACCGCTATGTGAAGATGTACATGGACGAGGGTTTCTCGGCGGAGGACGCGCGGTCGTACGTGGGCGTCGGCTGCTGGAACGGCTTCATCGACTCCGTGATGGACGTGGACGAGGCGAACTACACCTCCGTAATCCGCATCCTCGAGCTGACGATCCACAGGAATCCGAAGCTGGAGAAGGAGCTGCGGCTCAAGCTTGACCCGCTGGACGGCGCGAAGACGTTCGAGGAGGTGGAGGAGATCGCGTACCGCAACTTCATGCGGTTCTTCCGCGACGTGCTCGCCACGTACACGCGCTACGGCGGCGTGAACGCGAAGATATTCCCGCACCCCGTCTATTCCGCGTGCCTGCGCGGCGGCATCGAATCGCGTCGCGACACCACGGAAGGGGGCGTCGCCTCGCGTCCGCGCATCCTGACGCTCGGCTTCATCGGCAACGCGGTCGACTCCCTCTGCGCGATCCGCCAGCTCTGCTTCGTGGACAAGACGTGCACGCTCGCGGAGCTGCTGGACGCGGTACGGTCGAACTGGGCGGGTCCGCGCGGCGAGGAGCTGCGCCTGCGGGCGATGGCCGCGCCGTACTGGGGCGACGGCGGCGCGGTGGCGACCGGCATGATGGCGCGCTGGATGAAGCGCATCCGCGCCGAGATCGACGGCTTCCGCAACGACCAGGGCGGCCCGTACCGCCTCGCCGTGTACGCCTACCGCGAGTTCATGTACTGGGGGATGAAGACGAAGGCGACGCCCGACGGGCGGCACAGCGGCGACCGTCTCGCGCAGGGGTTCAGTCCGAGCGAGTACCGCTGCAAGGAGGGCGTGACCGCGGTGATGAACTCGATTGGCGCGCTCCCCCACGAGGCGCTCTACGCCTCGAACGCGAACCTCACGTTCGACCGCTCCGTGATGGACGAGGCGCTCATGGCGGCGGTGATCCGCGTGTTCGCGGAGAAGGGTTCGCACATGATGCAGCCGAACTGCAATTCGGTGGAGGAGCTGCTCGACGCGCAGGCGCATCCCGAGCGTCACCAGGACCTCATCGTGCGCGTGTGCGGGTTCTCGGCGCGGTTCGTCTCGCTCTCCAAGCGCTGGCAGGACGAGGTGATCGCGCGTCATCGCCTGAGGTAGGTTGCGCGGACGCCGATGTGTGCTATACTTGACGCATGAAAACTTCCACACAGGAGATCTTTGAGGAGTTGTTCGCGCGCTACACCGCTCTCGAGGCGTGCCGTGCGGACGTGCGGGCGGCGTTCGACGAGCTGGCGGCCGCGTACCGTGCGGGCGGCAAGGTGCTCTGCTGCGGCAACGGCGGCAGCGCGAGCGACTGCGAGCATATCGTGGGCGAGCTTCTGAAGAAGTTCAAGCGGCACCGCGACATACCGTCCGGACTTAAGGAACGCCTGTCATCCGCCGGCCCGGATGGCGAGCTGCTCGCGGCGAGGCTGGAGGGCTCGCTTCCGGCGATCTCGCTCGTGTCGCAGAGCGGCATTCTCACCGCGTTCGCGAACGACGTGGGCTGGGACGAGGCTTTCGCGCAGCAGCTGTTGGGCCTGGCCAAGCCGGGCGACGTGCTGGTGGCGCTCTCCACGTCGGGCAATTCGCGCAACTGCGTGCTCGCGGCGACGCTCGCCCGCGCGCTCGGCGTGCGGACGGTCGCGCTTGTCGGCGAGGCTGGCGGCCGTCTCGGCGAGATCTGCGACGTGGCGGTCCGTGTGCCTGCGCGGGAGACGTACAAGGTCCAGGAATTCCACCTGCCTGTCTACCATGCCCTCTGCGCAATGCTGGAAGAAGAGCTGTTCGACTGACAAGCTTGTCCGGAAAGGAAATGCCATGAGAAGAAGAACTGTCGCCAAAGCGCTGCTGGCCTGCGCGCTGTTCGCGTCGTCGATCGCATTGGCTGCGCGTCACGTCCCGAAGGCCGTCACCGAGAACTACGATTGGCGCGACGGCGCCACGCTGGCGCTGGAAGGGCGCGGGTTCCCGAACTCGTCGACGCCGTACGACCGCCTGCCCGAGAAGTGGAAGGGCGTGGTTCCGCCATCGGTATGGAACCTTTCGCACACGTCGATCGACATCAACGCGCGGTTCGTGACGGACTCCGACGAGGTCGTCGTGCGCTGGGAAGTCGCGAAGGGATACCGTCCGCATCCGCAGATCACACTGAACGGGACGCAGGGCGTGGACGTGTACAAGCGCGTCGGCGGCGCATGGGAGCACACGCTGGCGGGCGCGCCTGACGTCGAGACGGGAATCGGCGAGCTGCGCGTGCCGTGGACTCCTGGCGCCGAGTGCCTCGTGTACCTGCCGATGCGCGTGACGCCGCAAGCCTTCTCGATCGGCGTTAAGAAGGGGTGCCGCTTCGACCCTGGCCATGCGCACCGTCTCGCGAAGCCCGTGGTGCACTACGGCACGTCGATCGTGCATGGCGGACGCGCAGACAGGGCCGGCTTGACGTTCACGTCGATCATGGCGCGCGAGCTCGACGTCGACCTCGTCAACCTCGGATTTCCTGGCAACGGGCGGATGGAGCTGTCGCTGGCGGACGTCCTCGCGGAGATCGACGCCGCGCTCTACATCGTCGACTGCGAGTGGAACATGACAGTGAAGATGGTGGAGGAGCGCTACGAGCCGTTCGTGCGCAAGCTGGAGGAGCTGCGTCCCGAGACGCCGATCCTGCTCTGCGGCGGATGCACCGAAAAGGCCGTTCCACGCCAGCAGGAGGTCGTCTCGCGGAAGGTCTTCGACAAGCTCAAGGCCGAAGACCCTGCGAAGTGGGCGAATCTCCACTTCCTCTCAGGCGTGGAACAGCTTCCAAACAACTCCGACTGCACCACCGACCACTGCCACCCGAACGTCTACGGCTTCATGTACATGGGGCCGGTCTACGCCAAGGCGGTGCGGAATATCCTTGGGCTTTGACGGAAATCTGGTCTTCAGCGCGAGGCGCGCATCACGATTTCGCGGCTGAGGTTGTTTACCCACTGGTCGTACTTGCGCACGGGGATGTTGCTCTGCACCATGCGGATCGAGAACGCCTTCTCTCCGACCGGGACAACATCGACCACCACCATGTGCTCGCGCTGGCTCAACGTGCAGCGGACCGTGCCATCCGCCTGCTTGGCTGGCAACCAGCGCCGATGCGCTGCTGCGGCCATTATCGCGCTCTGCAGCGTCCGTCCGGGCGCGAGCTCCACGGACACGTTCTCCACCGGCGCCGGTGCCGCCGTGGCCGTGTCAGAGGACATGCAGCCGGCCAGAACACAACTCAGGCCTGCGACAAGTGCGATCGTCATCATTTTCATTGCTTTCATTTCTTGTTCCTTTCGTTTGGCAATTTTGCGTTGCCTATTATAACACATTTTCAGTTGTGTCCGTTTCACGGATCATTGAGACATCTTTGCATGGAATGTGAGTTAGTTGCCAGAGGGTATGTCGACTAACCATGGCGCTGCGTTAGAGACGGGCCAGGTGACACGGAAGCCAGAGTCCGTACGCTCCAGTTCCGCCTTGGGAGGGCATGTCGTGCCGGTGCGATAAGGTGCGATGAGCGTGACAAATAGCGCGTTCGTGGCAGGCTGGACCGTTGCGGCCGTGAGATGGTGCTGCACGAGCTTCAGGCCGTAGGCGATCGGCGGGTCGAAGGCGTCGGTCTGTGAAATCGAAAGGTTGTCAGGCCAAAGGAAATCCACCACGGCAGAAGCGTTGCCGCATTTCGCCGACACGGCATGCTGGTGCGGGACAGAGAAGGGTTCCTTTGTCGTGTGGAGCCTCCATTCGAATGTGGCTGGGGATTTCGTCTCCAGGCGGTCGATGATCAGCACCGCCTCGGGGAAAGTCTTGCGAAGATGCATGGTGCGCACGAAGCGCGTCACGTTGCCGCCTTCGTAGACGTCGCCCAGCGTGCCGGTGACGGTGTCGCAGTCGGGCGTGGTGGTGAAGCCGGTGATCGTGCCTGTGCAGGCGTAGGAGTGCCGGATCTGGGATGCTCCGTCCACGGTAACGGAGTTGCAGCTCTTCGTGTGCCACATCCAGTCCCTGTGGAACGGGCTGCCGTAGCAGTCGCGCTCGCCGGAGTGGACGAACAGCCGCTCGCCGAAGGCGTTGAGGTTGAAGGAGTTGTTTGCGTCGTAGCCGTGCGAGACTGTGCCGAACGTAGGGGAGCACTTGAAGAGCACCTGGACGTTGTTCGAGGCGTCTAGGAGCGTTTTGTTCATCGCGACGAGCCCTGTGCCGCGAAAGTGCTTTGCCTGCGGGATGTCCGTAGGGGGCTTTGCCGCTGGAACTGGCAGCGCGGCGCGCGCGAACTCCACGTAGGCGTCCTCATGCCGCCGGGCGCTAGCGTCGGCCTCGGCGTGCCATTGCCAGTAGGGGTTTTGCGCATGCGCGGCGAGGACGCGCATCAGCTCCGCGAAGAATCCCGCCCGTGTGGCGTTCGCGCAGTCTGCGAAGCCTGGTCCGCGGCCTCCGGGAATTTCCTGGTAGAGGATGTAGTCTCCAGCGTTCGCGTAGAATGGCTTCTCGAAGGCGTTGACGCCGAGCGACTGCCGCATCGTCTCGTTCCAGCGGAGGAATCTGCCAGTGTACGAGCTCCAGTAGCTGGTGCCTTCCTGCCAGCCGCCGTCCGGGTCGCCCCACACGGGATAGACGCAGGCGTACGTGTCGATCACGTGCTCGAGCCACAGGCGCGCCTCGGGCAGTTCGCCGTAGAATGCGAGCGCGCCTTCGCCGAGGTAGTGCCAGGCTCGCTGCGAGTGGCTGGCGTATGGGGTCCAGAGTATGCGCGGGTAGAGGTGCCTGAACATCTCGTTGCCGCGAACGCGCATCACTTCGCGGCAGGCGTTGCGCTCCTCTTCCGAGAGCATGCCGTGGAGGAACGAGTAGGTGCGCGAGATGTAGGAGAAGTACGGCATGCCTGCCTCGTCGTTGTAGCGGTAGCCGGATGCGCCCTTGGGATTCCACTTGAGCACGTCGAGCAGAATGCGCTTGGCTAGCGCGCCGGACGCGGCATCGCCGTCGATGAGCCAGCGGAAGGCGAGGATGGAGGCGGCCTGCGTGGCGCTGTATGAATATCGCGCATTGCCCCACCAGCGTTTCTTCCAGGCCTCGGAGTGGGAGACGGTTTCCGGGCCGGTGTAGAGTGGCGGCTCGGCGGTGGGAGGCGGTTTCTTGAGAAGCTTGCGGCAGATGGCCTTGAGGCGGGTCCACGGCTCGGCGTAGGTGGTGGCGAGTCCGGCACGGTAGGCGGCGAGCGTCTCGGGCCGCATGAAGAGGCGCGGGTGGCCGGCGGGAACGTTTCCGAGCAGCGAGCCAATGGGCGGCAGCGGACACGGCGCGGCGTCCGGGGCGACGGTGAAGATGCGCGGCGCGGACCAGCCGGTGGGCGACTTGCCCTTGGCCGGCCAGGCGCGCGCGCGCCAACGCCAGGTGCCGGCGGCGAGCGGCTTAGAGGGGCGGTACACGTTGCGCGCGAGGCCCGTGACCGTGACGGCGTCGGAGAAGTCTGCGGCTTGCGCGTACTGGAGATCGTAGGAGCGTGACTTCGGCTGCGGTCGCCAGACGAAGGCGGGCGGCGTTTCTAGGCAGACGCTTCCGTCGGCGGGGCGCGCGCCCCACTCGGCGGCCGTGGCGGGCCTGTCGTCGAACGATTGTTGCCTGGGCGCGGCCGCGTGGGCGGTTGCGATGGCGGTGGCTAGCGCGAGTAGAATGGGGCAATGCATGGCGGCGATTAGTTTAGCACATTTTCAAGGCTGTTCCCGACAATGGCACCCTGAGCAACTTTTTTCACTTTTTTTCAGAAACCCCCTTGCGCGGTGTCGGGGGATTTGATAAACTACTCCTCCGTTCGCCACCCCGCAAGGGGCGCGAGTCGATCCTTGAGAAGACATGGTGCCAAGAGCGCGGACCCGAAGGACGA
>CACWSW010000160.1 GCA_902763655.1 uncultured bacterium | reverse complement strand
AAGCCCGTCGAGCGTGGCCGCTCCGGCCAGGCCCGCGAGGAGCACGGATACGATAAAAGTCGCTTTTTTCATGGCGAAAATGATAGCAAAACCGCCGCCCGAACGCAAGGGCGCTCTCAAGTTATCAGGCGGCCGCCGTCAAGCTTCAGCACGCGGTCGCAGCGTGCCGCCGCCTCCGCAGAGTGGGTCACCATCACGCACGCGATAGGCGTCTCGTTCACCTCGAAGAGCAGCTTGAGGATTTCCGCGCCGGTCAGCGCATCCAGGTTGCCGGTCGGCTCGTCCGCGAGAATCACTTCCGGACGGCACATGAGCGCGCGGGCTAGCGCCACGCGCTGCTGCTCGCCGCCGGAAAGCTCCGCCGGCAGATGCCGCAGGCGATCGCCCAGCCCCACCTTCGCCAGCAGTTCCTTGGCACGGGCGCGAGCCGCAGGAACTCGCGCCCGCCCCGTCATCGACGGCAGCAGCACGTTCTCCACGATGTCGAGTTCCGGCATCAGGTGGTAGCTCTGGAAGATGAACCCTATCTTCGTGGCGCGCAGGCGGCTGCGCCGACGGGCCGCGCCGAAGCCGCAGAAGAGCGACTCGCCGCCGAGCCGCACATCGCCGGAGGTCGGCTTGTCCAGACCCCCGACTATGTTCAGCAGCGTCGTCTTGCCGGCGCCTGACCTCCCGACGACGGCGACATGCTCTCCCGCCGCCACGGAGAACGACACGCCGTCCAGCACCCGGATCGGCTTCTGTCCCGGCAGGCGGTATTCCTTGACGATGTCGGCGACCTCGAGCATCAGAAGATCCCGAGTATCTTCTTCTTCCCATGCACGGGCTTCACCGTGAGCGTCCACGTCTCCTTCTGGATCGGGAAGATGTACTTCGCCATCGGCTTCGGTCCGCAAGAGGCGCCACCCAGGCCGAGCTGGCGGACATCGAGGTTGAGCACCACCTCGTCGCGCTTCACGAGCGGCGTGCGGTGGCGCTTCTCGCCAGCGCGGAAACGGGCGAACTCGAGGTCCTCGAGCCCGTAGTGGAGCGCCTGCACGAAGAGCGGCACGTCGCCGGAGAACTCGACGCCGAAGCCGTCGCCGTCAGTGAAGCGCACGGAGCGGACGTCGCACTTGTAGCCGTTGTCCTGCGGCCTCACATAGTCCTCGTACTGCTCCGTCACAGTGCTCTCCCACCAGCCGAGGAACGAGCCCGTGCAGCGGTCGATGTAGTTCTCGCGAGGACCGCGCCCGTAGTAGGCCATGTTCTCAAGCGCCTTGTCGAGCTTCCACGTGGTGCCTAGGCGCGGCAGCGCGGGCGGCATCGTGCCGTGCGGGATTACGGCGTTCTTAACCGTCATGGCGCCGTCCGCGGCGAACGTCCATTCGGTCTCGTGCGTGAAGCCGGCCGACTTGGAGCCGGTCACCTCCACGACGGCGATCACCTTCACGCAGTTCGCGTTCTCCGGGAAGAGCACCTTCAGCGGACGCGCGTGGTAGCGCAGCTGCGTGAGGCCGGAAGCGTAGAAGCTGCAGTTGCGGTTCTCGCCCCACGGGTTCCCGTCGCGGATCCAGCGGTCGTTGTCCGTGAACGCGCGCTCGCAGGTGAGCTGCGGGCCGGCAACGACGCCAGGCGCGAGGTCCTTGAGGACCGTACGCCCGTCGAAGGCGAGCTCGGCCAGCGTACCGGAGCGGCGGCAGAAGACGGCCTTCGTGTCCTTGACCATCACGGTGACGGTCTTGTCGTTCTCCACCACCGCCGGGCGTGCGCCCTGCACCGGGGCGGCGGCAGGCGCGGCGACCTTCTTCACCGCCAGCTGGTCGCGCGCCACTGCATGGCCCTTCTTCGCCCAGAGCGTGTCCGCTTTCAGGTTGAAGGAGAAGTTGACGAGGTACTCGCCAGGGGCCGCAAGGGCCTCAGCCGGCAGGCTCACCTTGAACTTGCCGCGCGAGAGCGGCGCCACAGGCGGCACGGCGAACGTGCCGGACGCGACGGCCTTGCCGTCCCTCAGCAGCTCCCAGGCGCCGTCGAAGTCGCTCGCCTTCGTGAAGCCGAAGCGGTTCCAGAGCGTCGCCTCGCCAGTGGCGGCGTCGTACTTCTCAACAACGAGGTTGCGGTGCACGTGGCCAACCTCGACAAGCTTCGCGGACACGTTGCGGAACGGATCGACAACGCCGTTGCAGCAGAACGGGCCGTCATTGGGGAACTCGTCGAAGTCGCCGCCGTAGGCGAGGAAGCGCTCGCGCTTGCCGGTCTTGGGGCAGACGCGGTCGGTGTACTTCCAGATGGCCTGGTCGACCCAGTCCCAGATGCAGCCGCCCGCGAGAGAGTCGTACTTGTAGAACACCTCCCAGTACTCCTGGAAGTTTCCGATCGCGTTGCCCATCGCGTGGGCGTACTCGCACATGAAAAACGCCTTGCCGGCGGAGTGCCTGGTTGGCGAGTCGGGTTTCTGCTTCTTCTCCGCGAGGTCGATCGCTTCCTTGATCCTGTCGCCGAGCTGGCCGCGGCCGTCCAGCCACTCCACCGACGGATACATGGTCGAGTCCACGTCGGCGTCGATGTTGCCGCGCTCCCAGTGGATCGGGCGCGTGGGATCGAGCTGCTTGACGGCGGCGATCGTGTTGACGAAGCCAGGACCGTGGCCCGTCTCGTTGCCCATCGACCAGAGCGTGACTGCGGGGTGGTTGCGGTAGTTCGTCACGTGGTTGACGTTCCGCTCCTTGATGGAGGCGAACCACTCCTCGTGCAGGCCGAGGCCCTCCTTGCCGTAGCCGGGCTCGTGCGCCTCCACGTTCGCCTCGGCCACCACGTAGATGCCGTACTTGTCGCAGAGGTCGTACCAGCTGTGGTGGTCGGGATAGTGGCACGTGCGGACGGTGTTGATGTTGAACTGCTTGAAGAGCGTGATGTCCTTGAGCATCTCCTCCATCGAGACGCTGCGGCCGTTCTCGGGGCTGCACTCGTGGCGGTTCACGCCCTTGAACTTGATCTTCTTGCCGTTGTACACGATCGCGTTGTCCACGATCTTCACCTCCTTGAAGCCAACGCGGCACGCGCGGAAGTCCTTCTGGCCAGCCGCGTCGGCGAGCGTGATCACGAGCGTGTAGAGGTAGGGATCCTCGGCGCTCCACAGGTGCACGTTAGGCACGCCCACGGAGAGCGTGTCGCCGTGCGGCGCGCCGGTCGTCGGCACGAAGAACTTCACGGCCGGAAGGTCGATCACCTTCTTGAACTCGGCGTCGAAGAGCGTGGCGGACACCACCGCGTTGCCGCCCTTGCCGTCAAGCGCGCGCGCCTTCACTGCAACGCGCAGGTTGGCGTTCTTGTATTCCTTGTCGAACGTCGTCGTCACGTAGAAGTCGTTCAGCTCGGTGCGCGGGGTGGCGAAGAGGGTCACGTCGCGATAGATGCCGCTGTAGCGGAACATGTCCTGGTCCTCCAGGTACGAGCCGTCGCACCAGCGGTACACCTCCACCGCGAGCAGGTTCTCGCCGTCCCTCAGGTACTTCGTGATGTTGAACTCGCTCGGCAGCTTCGAGTCCTCGGCGTAGCCGACCTTCTTGCCGTTCACCCACACGTAGTAGGCGGAATAGACGCCGTCGAAGCGCAGGAACACGTCGCGCCCCTTCCACTCGGCCGGCACGGTGAACGTGCGGCGGTAGGACGAGACGGGGTTGTAGTCAGCCTTGTTGGTGTCGCGGTCGAGGATGTAGGGCCACTTGTTGGCGTGCGGATACTTCACGTTAGTGTAGCCGGGCGATCCGAACCCGCGCATCTCCACGCAGCTCGGCACATCTATGGTGAACCAGTCGGCGTCGCTGTAGTCCGTCTTCCAGAAGTCGAGCGGACGCAGCTTCGGGTCGCCGCACCAGCTGATCTTCCAGATGCCGTTCAGGGACACCTTGTACGGCGTCTGCGGCTCGAGGTCGTCGGTCAGCGCCGCCTTCTCGTCCGCAAGCGGCATGGAGTAGGCGCGGGCTGGCTCGCGGTTGATGGAGTTGACGCGCGTGTTTTCCCAGTCGTTGGGAGCTGCCGACGCGCACAGGGCCGCGATCATCGCCGCCCCGAGAACGGTATGCTTCATGATGTATTCCTTGTTGACGTGTTCCATTGTCCGGCTCGACTGGCCGCAAGGCCCCAAGCCGGGAGAATTCTACACTATCTGCGCCGTCCCGTCAACGATTCGCAGATTCGATTGGCCATTGTTTTTCCCAGCGGTTTTTGGTATCTTCTTCGAACGCCATGGGCTATTCTGCCGAACAGATTGACGAACTGCTGAAGAGCGGGACGCTGGAACGCCTCGGTATCGGGTCGAGACGGGCCTGCTACCGTCTGCCCGAAGTGGGCTTGTGCGTGAAATGCTACCGTAGCGACGACGAGATCGCCGAGGGCAAGCACCCCGGGCGTCAACCATTCAAGCCGCTTTCCCCATCGGTCGTGAAGGAGATACACCGTTGCCGCTTCGACGAGAAGCGCAACACGTGCTGCCAGGAGCACGAATACTGGAAAGAGCTGCAGAGTTCGATTCCGAAAGACCTGATGGACGTTTTTCCGGCCACGATGGAAAAGATGCTTCTTCCGTCGCGCGGATGGTGCGTGGTTGAAGAGCTGATCCAGAATGCAGACGGTACGCCTCCCGCGAAGCTCTACTGGGAGTTCACGCTCGCTCCGCCGTCCGCCCGCCCCGCTCTCGCCGCGGCCATGGACATTATTGCCGAAAAGATAATAAGCTCGGCCGTAAGGATATACGATCCGCAGAACATTCTCATGCAGAAGAATTCCGACGGGACGTTCCGCTTGCGGATCGCCGACTTCGAGCCGTCAGCGCGCACGATCGTCTCGCCAGACCGCTTCCCTTTTGTCGTCCGCATGAAACTCCGCCGCCGTTTTGCGCGCTTCCGCAAGATGTTCGGCATATATGCAGCATCGTCTGACGGAAAATGAACAGCAACGAAAAAAACAGGTTCATAGTCGTCGTCTGGTCCGCCGCCCGCAGCTTCGAGCGGCAGATCATGGACGAGATAGGCGTGCGCTTCAATATCCTGCGCACGTTCGAGATCACCTGGCCCAGACGCCACTTCACGCAGGATCTCGCGGCGTTCTACGGGTGGAAGAGCTGGTTTTGCTGGTGGAACAAGGCCCGCAAGTGCGGCAAGGGGCCTTTTCTCGTCATAGAGATCGAAGACCCGGCGCCCTTGTGGCAACCGCTTCACGACACCAGCGGACACCTGCTCGTCTGCGACAAGAACATCTATGACCTCAAGACCCTTCTCCGCCACATGACCGGACATTCAAACAGGATCCACGCCTCCGTCACGCCTGAGGAGACCAGCCACCAGCTCGCGGTCTTGGAATCCAAGGACGATCCCATACCATTTCGTCCCATGCTGTACCCCGATCAGGCAAACGGGACGGCTTTTGCGCCGGAAGGCGGCACACCCTGACGACGTCAATGTCGGCGGGCGCCAAGGCCCCTCAAAAGGGTTGTTTTCCCCCGCAGGTTTTGGTATCCTTTCCAAGTTTTTTTGCGACAGGGCTTTTTGCGAAGCGTACCAGCCACGATGAAAAGGAAACTTAACGAAAGAAGGCGCAGACGCTGGGATGCGCTGATCGAAACCGAGGGCAAGGCACTCGGCTTGGGTTGTTGTCACCCGTTCCTCGAAAACAAGCTCGTCAACGACATCTTCTACGAAGGGCTGCTCAACGGGCGGCCATGCATCGTCAAGTGTTCGTCCAGGGCCCCGGAGTCCATCGAGAACGAGTATGCGCTCTCAAGCAGGCTCCACGCCATAGACCCCGTCCACTTCCCTGCCGCATACGCGTTTCACCCCGGGCCGCTGGCGTTCGTCGTGATGGAGAAGGTGGAGGGCAACAGGTCGCTGGCGGACGATCCAGACGACAGATATGCCGACGAGGTGCTCGCCATCCTCGACTCGCTTTACGAGGCGAAGGTCGTGCACAGGGACATCCTCCCCTCGAACTTCCTCATAGCGCCGGACGGGCATCTGAAGCTCATAGACCTTCAGTTCGCCGTGGATATGGAGGCGAAGCGGATAGATCCGTGGATGAAGCGCCACCCACGATACCATTTCGGGGTCTTTGCCGCAGTCGTCACGCGCGACGGTGCGTGGTGGGACGATGCCGCCTTCGCATGCATGCTGCTGCCGTCGCTGCGCACCGGCGCGCGCTCCCGCATCGGCAGGTTGCGTTTCGAAGTCCCGTTCTCGCCGGCTGTCCGCATCAGGCTCCGGCTATTCGTTCTCATGATGCGAATGCAGCGGATGTTCTGTCCAAAGGATTCTCGCAGACGCAAGGCACTCGATCGACGACTGGAAAGGTTCAAATGGTAAAATTCCTGGTTAAGGTGTTCCTTCAGTTCTTCTTCTGGAAGCCGAAGGATTGGCGCAAGGGGCTAAAGGCGAAGCTGGAGTCCCGTCTGTACTCGATAGCCATCCGCCGCCGCGCAAAGAAATGCGGCCGCAATCTGTACATACTGGGCGCGGGCGTGAACGTGACCGACAACACGACGATCGGCGACGGCGTCGGGTTCGGCAAGAACGTCAAGATATGGGGCGATGGCCCCGTCACGATCGGAAAGCGCGCGGTCGTCGCTGAGGATTCCATCATCTACACGCAGGTGCACGACTACGACCATTCAACAGTGCTACCGTTCGGCTGGGGATTCACCTATCCCGAGACGCGAATCGACGACTATGCGTGGATCGGACTCAAGTCCATAATCCTTCCTGGTGCGCACATAGGCGAGGGCGCCATCGTGCAGGCGGGAAGCGTGGTGATGGGAAAGATTCCTCCGTGCTCGATAGCCGCAGGGAATCCGGCGAAGGTGATTGGCTGGCGCGACGTCGAGCACTACAACGCCCTAAAGAGGGAAGCCGGCGAGCCGCCGGTGGAGATATTGCAGGAGCATGACACGGCCCCTGCGCGCGCTGAGGCAGGCAAGGCAGCGGCCTCCGCTCCGACTCCGGCGGACACTTCGGAAGCCGCTTCCAGGCTTGACGCGCTTTTCTGCCGAGTCTTTGCCGTATCGCCGTCAGAGGTCAAGGACATGTCGTACAAGACCCACCCGGCATGGGACTCCGCAGGCCACATGGCGCTCGTCGCGGCTATCGAACAGGAGTTCAAGACGCCTCTCTCTCCGAAAGCCGTCTACACCCTTCGCTCCTATGCGGACGCGCTCAAGCTTGTCGCTTCCATCGCGAACGCCAAGCCGAGCAACAGCGACGTCACTCCTATCTTCAACCTCGACCGCGATGGCGTTGCCGTCGTGTGGGAGGGAAGAGAGGTTTCGTACCGCGAACTTGCGGGCCTCGCCGACCGCGCCGCCGCCGGACTCAAGCCGCATACCGTGAAGATCGTGATCAACGGCCAGGACCTGGACACCGTC